>NZ_CP053069.1:3954725-4258935 GCF_013003965.1 Usitatibacter rugosus
CCCACTTGCCGTCGAACTTGCGCTTGCCGATCTCCGCGTTGCCATACGAGAAGCCGAGGTCGGTGTCGACGATCGCGCACAGCGAGGCATCCGCGCAGATCTCCCACAGCACGACCGGGCTGGCCGGGTTGGTCACGTCGAGCGCGTAGAAACCGCGTCCGCCCGAGCTGAGGCCGGCGACGAGGATCGTCTTCCAAGCGCCGCCCACGAAGACGTCGGCCGTCGACGGCGTGCCATCCACGCTGAAGCGGTGTGTCGCGCCCCAGTTGGCGTTGGCGAGCTTGTGCAGGTTGGGCATCACCATGCGCGGGACATACGACCACAGCTCCTGGCCGGTGTTGGCGTTGAGGGCGTGGAGCATGCCGTCGTTCGCCGCCGCATACAGCACCGGCGTACGCGCGTCCTGCGCCGTCTTGTAGTCCTCGTACGTCGGCGAAACCGCATCGTTGTAGGCGAAGAACGGCGAGCCGACGAAGACCGGGCTGGCGTTCACCACGTCGCCGAGGATGTGGTCGCGCTTGCGGAACGACGGAGTGCTCTCCCCGGTCGCGATCTTCTCGTGCTGGCGCTGGCCCCGCAGGTAGTTCACGAGGTTCGTGCCGTCGTTGGCGATCGCCTGCTGGTCGGCCGTGAGCAGTACGCATTGGCCGAACGCCCCGCACTTGCTGGCGAAGTACGGTTGTTCCGCGGCAATCGCCCCGGCCGCAGCGGCCTTGAGGGAGGCGTACTTGAAGTCCTTGCGCTTGCTGGCGCCGCCTTCGTCGATCGTGTAGATCAAGCGCGAGTCGGTGGCATCGGCAGCGCGTGCGTCGAGGAGGGCTTGGGCCGCCCATTCGATGCCCGGGATGACCTTGCCCGTCTTGATGTCGATCCGCTGCGCCACGATCTCGCCGTCCCAGATGCCGGTGCGGAAGGTGGACGAGAAGATGTAGTTGTCGCTCTCCGTGATGTTGGGGCTGGACGTCGCCGAGGCGGACGCCGCGGCCGTCGCGACCTTGAGCTTCGACAGTGCCGACAGCAGGCCCTGGGCCAGCGAGTTCGGGTCGCTCGCGCTGAAGTACGCGCCACGCCCGTTCACCGCCGCATGCCAGAGGTCGTCCAGGGTGGCCGGTTGGTTCTCCACCGGGACCGGCCAGTCGCAGACGCCCGTCTTCCACGAGCAGTTGCTGGCACCTTGCTTGATCTTGTAGAAATCGCCGGACAGCCGGGTGTCGTAGTCGGGGATGTAGTCCATCAGCCCCTCGAGGCCGAGCCCCAGGCCGAACGTCACCATGTGCTGCTTGTTGTTGTCGTCCGCCTTGCCGCTCTGGGTCGGCACGTTGTCCGTCATGTCAGGCCGCAGGTCTTCGATGTAGTAGTAAGCCGCCACGTCGGCGAGCGACCCGCTGGCGCCGCTGCCGCCGTCCCAGGTCCCCGTCGCCCGCGTGATGAAGGGAGCCGATTGGGTGCCGTCCTTGTCCGGGATGTTGGACCCGTCGATCTGCTGGCCCGGCTGGTTGGTGGCCTGGTTCCAGTAGCCGTCCGTCGTGAGCAGCGCGTAGTTCGCCTGGCACGTGTACTGGACCGGGTCGTCGGTTCCCGACTTGTCGCGCATGCCGCTGTTGATCCTGTCCTTCTGGCCGGCGTAGTAGCGGCCGACGCGCGACAGCGCCTCGCGAAGCGGCGTGCCACTGGTCCCGGAAGAGGCGTAGAGCTTTTCGTACCAATTCTTGCGCTGATCCGCCACGAACTGGCCGACCTTGAGGTACTTGTCCACGGACACCGGATCGCCCGGGTTGATGGTGATGAAGCCGACGCGATAGCGGTCGTCGATCGACAGGAAGGCGCGGCCCGTCGCGGTCTTCATGAGCGCCATCCGGATGCGGTAGTAGCCGTACCAGTTGGCGAAGTTCTGCACCTCCTCCGCGTACGTGCAGGTCGTCGCCGCGACGCAGTCCGGACGCACCGCGCCGGTCACCTTGGCGTAGTTCGCGGTCGACGTGACGATGTCGACGCGCGAGAAGCGGCCGAAGCGCGGAAAGATGTAGTTGGTGCTGAACTCGAACTTCTTGCGGCACTTCGGGTTCGACGTCGAGGACACGACCGCCGTGGTCGTCGCATCCGCCTTCGTGTTACACCAGCGGAGCGGCGCGGGCTTGCTGAAGTCGCCACTGGGCGTCGTGGTGAGCATGCACTCCGTCAGGTTCTCGTCCTTGCAATGCTCGACCGGGGCGATGTTGTAGTAGTGGGGGTTGCTGGTGGTGAGCTGTTCCTTGTTGAAGAACACGCTGTTCGGATAGCCCTCGTTGCCCGGGGCGGTGGCTTTGTAGTACGTGAAGTAGCCGCTCGGGACGTTGTCCTTCCCGTTGCGCCTGCACTTCGTCGTATCGAGCAGGTCTGCCGTACTGGGGGTCGTGGTGTTGCAATAGACGACCTCGTTGAAGGCGGTCGTGAGATTCTTCGCCGCACCCTTCATGAAGTAGTCGCTGGTGGCGTTCTTGGAATCGATGTTGCCCAGGCTCGTGCCGGTGGAGTCCACGGCAGGCGCGTAGCTGATAGCCGGGTTGTACCAGATCTTGTTGAAGACCGGCGCGTAGAAGAGCGCCTCGGCGACTTCCGGACTGGAACTCCGGCTGTGGACGTTGGCGTCCTGGCCTTGGTCCGTTCCGCAGGCCATGCCCTCGCCATTTCCCAGGCCGGTGTTGTTTTGCGGCGCGGGTGTGCCCGGGCCCTGGCAGTAGCCGCCGTTCACGTCGAGCGTGGCGCTGGAGCCCGCGTCCGTGAGGACGATGGGAGATCCGCCCGACGTCGCCGAGACCTGGAGCGTCTTGCCGTCCGAACCCGCCAATGTGATGTAGTAGACGGTGTTGAGCGTCAAGGGCGACGGGGGAGTTCCCGAGGTGAACACGACGGTCTGGCCGACGGACCCACCGTGGTTGCTCACCGTGGTGAAGTCGGCGTCGTAGATGGTGAACGTGGCACCCGTCGGATTGGTCAGCAGGTTGACCGCCGAGCCGCCGGATGCGAGGGCCACGGAGAACGCCGTCGTTCCGTTGATGTCCCTCATGTAGTACGTCACGTTGAGCGCGAGGGGCGAGGGCGGCGTGCCGGCCGTAAACCGGAACGCGGTGCCGGTCGTGCCGCCATGCGCGCCGGAGAGCGTGATGCGCTCCTTGGTACTGCCGGTGTCCACGGCGGTCACCTGGCGGTTCGTCGGGCTGGTCGTGTTCACCTTGTTCGGCGCCTTGCAGACCTTGCAATGCCGGAACGCGTACTGGGCGCTGTTCAGCTGGACCTGGTCAGGCATGTAGTTGTAGCCCATCGACCCCGAGTCATCCAGGATGTACATGAGGTTCGGCAGCACCGAGGTCGATGGCGCCTGCGCCAGCGGCACATCGGCGAGCTGGGCGACCTGGGCGTTCGCGCCCAGGGGCGCCAGTCCGGCGAAGGTGCCGAGCAGCGATCCGGTGACGAGGGCGATGAACGAGCGGCGAAGTGTCTGTTGGATTCTCATGGGTAACTCCCTTAGACCCGCATAACGAGGCGGGATTAGAGCTTCTGCGCGAGGCTGACCTGCGAAATGGACACGGTGTTTCGCGGGCCATCGACCCGTGAAGTCACCCTGTAGTAGAGGATGGGCGTGCCGTTCGGAGGCGGCGCACCCGGCTTCTTGCTGGCGCCCTCGCCTTCGGTGGCGGCGGTCGTCTGCAAGGCGCAATCGTTGTCCGGATCGGCCCAGTTCAGGCCGGGCAGCGTGCACATCCGGTGGATCATGAAGCGGGTCTTGTTGCCGGCCGCATCGGCCGCGCCACCGTTCACCGAGACCGAAGTGGTCTTCCAGGTGTCTTCGGCGAAGAAGTCCGGGTCGGTGGGCGGCAACGACGAGTAGTACCCCTTGGCGGCGTTGTCGTCGAACAGGCTCATCGGCGCATCCTTGTTCGCCGTGAGCAGCCAATCCGCGGCGGCGTTCACGCCCTGGTCCGTGCTCTGGATCGCGGCTTCCTTGAAGGCGAAGTTGCCGGCCACCATGACGGCGGTCTCGACCGAGCGCATCAGGGCCACGCCGGCGAGCGACATCGCCACCAGCATGATGAGGGCGACCATCAGCACGATGCCCTTCTGGCGTTGGGGGGAGCGCGAGCGCATGGCGGGTGTTCCTTGGTTCCGGGTTGCGTTCATCACAGCGCCTCGTCCGGTGCCCACGCCAGGTTGCGGCCGGGGACCGTCACCTCGAATACGCGGTAGCGATAGCACTTCCAGTTGGGGTCGGCGCTCACGTCGATGTCGCGATCCGCGGCGAGCCAGCGGGGCGGGACTTGCGTGGGACAGAGTCCCGAGACCGCATCGGCGCGCTCCGGCGTGGCGCTGCGCGAGACGACGGCGAAGCGGATGCCAATGATGCCGGCGTACATCGCCGTGGTGGGATTGGCGGGCAGGGTATCGGCCCATTGGTCCGCGGCACCCGTCAGCGTGGTCACGGTCGGAGCCGTGCTCACGATCGCACCGTCGCCTTCGAAGTCGAATCCGTACTGGACCTGGAACTGGATCACGCCGTCGGAGACGACGACCTTCTCGCCGGGGCTCAGCACGTTGTTCGCGACGAGCTGGTTGCCCTCGATGGCGTAGGTCACGACGGTGGGCGCCTGGCCCATGTTGATCACCCGCCCGCCGCGGCGCTTGGAGAGATCCCACTTGAGATAGGTGACCGGCGTGCCCGAGCTCGGCAGCACGATCGAGTTGCCGCCCGCTCCCGCGTTGTACGTGGTGGTGCGGGGGTTGCCTGAGTCATCGGTGAAGGAGCCGGGACCGTGGGCGATGCCGTCGGAGCCCGGACGGTCCTGCACCTGGTACAGCGTGCAAGTCGGTTGGCTCGTCGAGGCGAGGATGAAGAGGTCGCCCGGGGCGATGCCGTAGCGGCTGTACACCTTGATCACCGCGCCCGCGCTCGCCATGTCGGCGGCAAGCTTGATGGGCGAGGAGAAGCTGCGCGTATCCCCGTAGGCGATCGTGAGCGTGTCCGAAGCGCCGGCGGCGCCATTGACGATCACATAAGGAGCCATCGCGAAGCCGAACGTCTTCGTGGCCGCGGTCGCGGTCGAGTTGTAGCCGCTGACGGGGCACCCGATCATCGGCAGGTAGTTGATGCCGAAGCCGGCCATGCGGGCATCGCGCTCGATCACGAACACGGAGCCGACGCCGTTCTGCTGGGCATCGCCGGCACCGGTGGTGGTGCGCTTCTGGCCCTCCGACACGGCGAAGACCTGGAACATGACGACGGTGGCGAGAAGACCCACCAGCATGCCGACCATCAGCTCGATGATGGTGAAGCCGGCCGCCTGGCGCGGGCCCCGGAAAGCGAGGAGAGGGGTTCGGTTCATGGTCATCAATTCGGCTGCGTCACGTAGGCGACCGCGACGTGGTTGCTCGGCACGAGGGCATCCGGCGCCTTCCAGCGGACGGTGATCGTGAGCACATAGCCATTCGCGCTACCGGCGACGGAGGTGATGGTCGGCGGGTAGGTCTTGGCTTGCGGCAGCAGGGTTTCCACCTTGGCGACCCACGCCTTGGTGACGTCGTTACCGCCCGGCCACTTGAAGTCCTTGGTGCCGACGCCGTTGGCGCCGCGCCCGATCCAGGCCTGCGCGGCGATCTCGTTGGCGAGGAATGCCGCTTCCGAGCGATACCGCGCGTTGGAGACGTTACTGGTCGACACAGCCTGCATGGCCACCAGCGCCAGCACGCCGAGCGAGAAGATGAGGATGCCGATCATCGCCTCGATGAGGACGACGCCGCCCTGGTTTCCACGGATGGTTTTCATGGCGTCTGGTTCTGGCAGTAACGGGGATCGGTGGTCTTGATGGCCGCGTTGGGATCGCACATGCGTGCGGCGCCGCCGGGCGGGATCTCGATGTGGAGCTTCCGCTCGTCGGCCACATCCAACGTCGTGTTGCGGATCTTCAGGCGCGTGATGGTGGCCGAGCCGTCGTACGGGTTCGGATCCACGATGCGGCCCAGCGCATTGAACGACACGATCCTGCCGTCCGGAGGTTCGGGAATCACGCTCGCGTTCACCGAACCCTCTTCATGGGCACGCGTGGCGACCGGATCAACCGCCGGATCGTCCACACTCGCGCACACGCGCACGTCCCAGCCCGTCTGCGGCGGGGCCAACAGTCTGGCCTGCACGCAGGCATTGCGGCGGATGGCCTCGTTGCGCGCGGTCTGGAGGGCGTTGATCATGCTTTCGCTCGCCGTCCGGACCTGGGCGTTCTGGATCCAGTTCTTGAAGCTCGGGATCGCGGCCACGATCAGGATCCCCACGATGAGGACGGAGATCATGATCTCGATGATCGAGAAGCCCGAGTGGCGGCGCGGTCCCATGGTCAGCAGGACCCCTTGCGGGTGACGAAGCAGTTCGCCGACGGGGTCGGCATCCAGCCGCTCGGCGCGGCGGTCGTCGCGCGAGCGCCCTTTTCGTTGATGGTCATCGCGAAGCCCGTGGTGCGGCCTTCGCTGCCGGTGGCGGTCAGCAGGAATTCCTGGTCGTTCGCCTGGGTGCAGGCGAGCGTGAACTTCTCGACCTTGGGCAGCGGCGCCGTCTTGCAGTTATAGGCGCGGTTGTCCTGGTAGAACTGCTCCATGATCACCCGTCCGCCGTTCAGGCCGGTATGGGCGGACACGAGCTGGGCGCGCGTGATGTAGTCGGTGTACATCGGTACCGCGATCGCAGCCAGGATGGCCACGATGGCCACAACGACCATCAGTTCGATCAGCGTGAAACCCTGGTTCTTTTTCATAGTCATGTCGGATAGACCTCCACGGATGGGAATACTAGGTAGGGCTGCATGCCTACCCCACTCCGCCCGATCAACGGCGGAAGCCGACCGATGGACGGCTGGGGACCCCGACGAACGGCAATCCGGGGCTCCGCGGGCGGCAAAAGGGGGGCGGCAGGGCTGGCGCTGCGCTATAATAGACGTCCCCTTGTGCTGTTGTAGCTCAGTTGGTAGAGCAACTGATTCGTAATCAGTAGGTCGGAGGTTCGACTCCTCTCAACAGCACCACTCTTTCAGATGTAAGAAGCCGCCCCTCGGGGCGGCTTTTTCATTTCTTCTTCACCACGCTCAGCTTGCCGTCGCCCTCGAGGAAGGCCGCCTTCACCTCCTCGGGTCCGGCGAGTCCTTCCTGTCGCAACTGCGCGCGCAGCTCGTCGTGCGTGATCATCTCGGCGCGCATGTTGCGGTTCAGGAACTGTCCGTCGCGGATCAGCAGCGTGGGCTTCGCGCGGTTCAACCATCGCAGCGCCGGGAAGCGCCAGGCGAGCCAATCGATGAGGTAGTCCCAGAAGGCGATCGTCGCCACCGAGAGCAGCCCCCCGATCACCGAGTGCTCCATCCCCTGCAGCCCGCTCTGCGCGGCGTCGGCCATGAGGACCACCACCAGCACATCGGCCACGTCGATGCCCCCGGCCGAGCGCCGGAAGAATCGCATGTATGCGAAGAGGACGAGGTAGATGGCCGTGCCGCGCAGGAAGATCTCGAGCAGCGTGGCCTGGGGCAGGAAAACATCGGCTAGATCCATGGAGGCTCCCAAAATGGAAAAGGGGCGGTGCCTTCCGGCGCCGCCCCTTCATGTTCCCGCGTGAAACCGCGAGGAGACTTACATCTTCTCCTTCGTCTTCACTGCGGCGTCCTGCACCTTCTCGCCGCCCCGCTCGATGTCCTTGCCGGCACCCTGCACGGTGTTGCAGGCGGAAAGGACGAAGCTCGAAACGAGGATAGCGCCCAGCGCGATGACGGTCTTCTTCATGGTCAAGGCCCCCGGCGAGCGATGCCGACCACGAGCGAGACCACGGTCAGGATCAGGAAGATGAAGAACAGGATCTTGGCGATCTCGACGGCACCGGCCGCGATGCCACCAAAACCAAACAGGGCGGCCACCAGCGCCACCACGAAAAAGATCAAGGCGTAATAGAGCATGAGCCGCTCCTCTAGGACTTGACGGCGAGGTCGCACCGATTGATGCGGCAGCGCGCCGGTAGTGAGTGCATTGTGGGGACGGGGGCGGGGAACGCCTGTCCGCCCGCTGCGGAAACCCGTGTCGGTCCCCGCCTACAGGGCGAGACGGCGCGCGGCCTCGGCGACGAGCGGTTCCCACCCCTGCGCGCCGGACACGATCCCCAGCGAGGGATACCAGAGCGAGGTGTCGCCGGAGCGCGCCGCCCAGTAGTTCATGGGCGCGAATGTGCCCGTATAAAGGAGCAGCCCGCGAGCGCCGCTCGCGCCCGCGAGATGGGCCGTGACGTTGCTGATGGTGAGCACGCCCCGGCAAGCCTCGAGCGCGGCCATCAATCCTTCGAAGTCGTTGAAAGTGTCCAGGCCGTCGAGGCGGGTCATGAGCCCGGGATGCGCAGCCTCGAAGGCTGCGCGGTCGCCGGCGACATCGCCGTACTGCACGTCGAGCAGGCGTACACCCGGAATCGCGGCGAGCCCCGCGAGTGCCTCGACCGGCATCGACTTGCGGATCTCGTGATGGCGGCGACCGCGGCCCTGGAAGCTGTGCCAGGACACGGCGATCCAATGCCCCGGCCCGAGGGCCTCACGCGTTGCCGCCACGCGGGCCGGATCGGCGCGAAAGAGGCCGCGGGGCTGCGCGGCGAAGCTCGCGACGTCGCGGCGGAAGAGACCCGGTAACGAGCCGAGCGGGAAATGGCGGTCGCACTTCGCGAAGGCGGCCGGCGCGTCCTCGGGCGAGACGACCTCGATACCGGGAAGGTTTCGCGCGAAGAGCGCGACCATGCGCGCATCGACTTCCAGCACGACGCGCGTGCCGGTGGCCGCGAGCTCCGGCAACAGCGTGCCGAAGAGCAACAGGTCGCCCACGCCCTGCTCTCGCCACACGGCCACGCGATGGCCTTCTTTCAGCTCCGCGGGCGTCAGGCGCGGCAGCGCCGGAGCGCGCCACTGCGCCATCGGTGGATGCGTGGCGAAGCGCAGCTCGAACGCATCCCAGCCCCGCGCGAAGTCGAGGTCACGAAGCGCGAGCTGTGCCAGGCTGAAGCGAGGGTCGGGGAAGTCCGGACGCGCCTCGAGCGCGCGCGCATAGAAGGCCTTCGCGGCGGGCGTGTCGCCGGACTCGAGCGCCACATTGGCGCGGTTGTTGAGCGCATCGGCGAAGCGCGGATCGGCGGCAATCGCCTGGTCGAAGCGTTCCGCGGCGCCGACGAGATCGCCGCCATCCTTGAGCGCATTGCCCCAGTTGTTCAACGCCGGAGCGAATCCGGGACGGGCCGTGAGCGCCTCGCGATAGCGCGCGATCGCATCGGCGACGCGGCCCTCGCCCTGCAGCGCGAGGCCGAGCGACGTGAGCACTTCCGGATTGCCCGGAGCGATGCGCACGCCCTGTTCGAGAACCGGGATCGCCTCGCCCGCGCGGCCCGTGCGCGTGAGGATGACGCCGAGGTTGTTCATGGCGAGCGAGTTCTGCGGGGCCCTTGCGAGCGTCGCGCGAAACGACCCCTCGGCGGCGGCGAGCTCGTTCGCCTCCATCTGCAGGTTGCCGAGGTTGTAGTGCGCCGACGGGTTTCGCGGATCGAGTGCCAGTGCGGCCGCATACGCCGCGCGCGCTCCCGGGATGTCTCCGCGCGCACGCAGCACGTTGCCCAATCCCACGTGGGCTTCGGACGAGCGCGGATCGACGGTCGAAGCGCGCCGGAACGCGGCGGTCGCTTCCTCGAGGCGGTCCTGGCGGCGCAGCACGCTCCCGAGCTGGATCCACCCGGCGACGAACAAGGGATCGAGCTGCACCGCGCGCCGCGCATCGCGCTCCGCATCGACGAAGCGCCCTGCCTCGGCCAGCAGCATGGCGCGGTTGTTGAGGAAGGCCGGGTTGCGCCGATCGCGCTCGATGGAGCGATCCACGAGCGCACGGCCTTCCGCCGCGCGGCCCGTGCGGGCGAGGATCAGCCCCAGCATGTGCAGCGCCTGCGGATCGTCGGGCCGGGCGGCCAGCAGCGCGCGCCACGCGACCTCGGCCGCATCGAGCCGCCCCGACTGGAAGAGCGCGAGGGCCGCGGCCTCAGGCGTCGAGGCGCTCATGGACCCGTTCGAAAAGGCGCGGCCAGCTATCCAGCTCGCGGCCCGTCACGATGCGCAGCGACGGATACCACGGCGAGCGGTCCTCGCCCACGCGAACCCAGTAGTAGAAGGGCGGGTTGTCGGCGAGGTAGAGGAGCCACGTGGGCTTGCCGAGCGCCGCGCCCAGGTGCGCCGTCACGTTGCTCGTCGTGATCACGAGGTCGCAAGCGTCGATCACCGCGAGCACGCCCTCCAGATCGTTGCGCAGGTCGAGGCCGTCCACGCGGCGGATCGTATCGCCGTGCTTCGCGACGAAGCCGGCCCGCTCTTCGGCCGTGTCTCCGTATTGCACGTCGACCAGGCGAACGTCGTTGCGCGCCGCCAGCGGAGCGAAGGCTTCGAGCGGCGCGGATTTCTTCGCCTGCACGAAGCCGCGCGCCACCGGCTGGAAGCTACGCCACGAAATGGCCACGAGCCGGCGGCCTGGTTCGGCCAGCTGCTGGCGATAGCCCTCGCGACGCAGCGGATCCGCGAGCAGGATGGATGGCGGTTGCGCGTCGAAGCTCGCGACATCGGGGCGGAGGATGCGTCCCAGCGAGCCGCTCGGCAGGTAGCGATCGCAGCCCTCGAAGGCGCTGTTGGCCACGGGCGTATCGACCATGCGCCAGCCCGGATTCGCGCGCGCGAACGCGGGACGCAGCCGCGGATCGACCTCGAGCACGAAGTCCGTGCCGCGAGCGGTGAGCGAGGGCAGCAGCGTCGCGGCCAGCAGCCGATCGCCGACGCCCTGCTCGCCCCAGATCGCGACGCGGTGGCCATGATCGAGATCCGCCACGGTGAGCTCGGGGAGGTCGAAGGCGCGCCGCACGACGGTGGGCGGGGTCGTCTCGAAGCGCGCCTCGTGCAGCGTCCATCCCGGGCCGAGCTCCATCTCCAGCAGCTGGGCGAGGCCGAGGTTGTAGGCCGCCCGCGTCGCGCGCGGGTTCGCCTGGAGCGCCCGGCGGTAGTACTCCATCGCTTCGCGGCGCTTGCCCTCTTCCTGCAGCAGGTAGCCCAGGTTGTTGAGCGCATCGAAGTGGTCGGGCTTCACGGCGAGTGCCTGGCGATAGCACGCCATCGCTTCCTCCGTGCGGCGCTGCTCGTGCAAGACGAGACCGCGATTGCTCAATGCATCGGCGTGGCCGGGGTCGCGATCGAGCACGCGCTGGTAGGCGGCGAGCGCTTCCTCCGGGCGGCCGAGCGCGCCGAGGGCATTGCCCAGGTTGTTGAGGGCGTCCATCGAATCGGGCTGGATCGCGAGCGCCCGCCGGTGCGCGGCCTCGGCGTCGGCGTAGCGGTGTGCGGCGTAGTAGGCGATGCCGAGGTTGTCGTGCACGGGTGCCGCGTCGGGCCGCAACGTTCCGGCGCGCTCGAGCGCCGCGATGGCGCCGGGCACATCGCCGCGCGTCTTCAGCAGCAAGCCGAGGTTGCTGAAGGCATCGCCCAGCCGCGGGTCGATGCGCGTCGCGGCTTCGTAGTGGGTCATCGCGTCGGATTCGCGCCCTTCGGCGAGGAGCGCGTTCGCGAGGTTGTTGTGCGCCGCCGCGAACTGCGGCCGGAGCTGCAGCGCCTTGCGATAGGAGGTCACCGCTTCGCCCCCGCGGCCGGCCTCCTGCATCACCAGCCCGAGGTTGTAGAACGCCTCGGCATAGTCGGGCTTCAGCGCTATGGCCTTGCGATACGCCTGCTCCGCACCGGCTGCGTCGCCCGTCGCCTTGCGAACGCCACCCAGCGCGCCCCATGCGAGCGCGAAATCCGCCTTCAACGCGATCGCACGCTCGAGATCCGCCCGTGCGGCATCCAGCTCGCCGCGGCCGATGCGGGCCTGGGCGCGATTCACGAGAGCGGCCGGATGCGCGGGCTGGATCGCCAGGGCCTTGCCGAAGCTCGCGAGGGCCTCGTCATGGCGGCCCAATTGGCCCAGGACGATGCCGAGGAGGTGATGGCCTTCGGCGTGCGCCGGGCTCGCGGCGACGAACTGGCGCAGCGCACCCTCGGCCTGCGGGAGCTTGCCCGCCTGGAGCGATTGCACCGCGCTCGCCCAGAGCGCCTCGGGAGATGGGGAGTTCGCCATGCCTCAGCGCAGGAAGAGGCGGTAGGCGGGGTTGCGCGACTCGTCGGTGTAGTCGTAGCCCAGCTCGCGGAGGAACCGGCGGAAGGCCCCACGCTCGCGCTCCGGGATCTGCAGGCCCACGAGGACGCGGCCGACGTCGGCGCCGTGGTTGCGGTAGTGGAAGAGCGAGATGTTCCAGCCCGAGCCCATGTGCGTGAGGAAGTTCATCAGCGCGCCCGGGCGCTCGGGAAACTCGAAGCGGTAGAGCATCTCGCCCTTCGCTCCGCGCCCGCGGCCGCCGACGAGGTGGCGCACATGGAGCTTCGCCGTCTCGTTGTCGGAGAGGTCCACGGTCTTCATGCCCTTGCGGGTGAGCTGGCCGATGATGCGGTCGGTCTCCTCGCGGCTCGACACCGAGATGCCCAGGAAGATGTGCGCGGCGCTGTCGTCGGCATACCGGTAGTTGAACTCGGTGACACTCCGCTTGCCGAGCAGCTCGCACAGCGCGCGGAAGCTGCCGGGCTTCTCGGGAATGGTGACGCCCAGCACCGCCTCGCGGTGCTCGCCCAGCTCGGCTCGCTCGGCCACGAAGCGCAGGCGATCGAAGTTCATGTTGGCGCCGCAGGCGATCGCCACCAGCGTGCGGCCCTTGGCCTTGCGCTTCGCGGCCCAGCGCTTGGCGCCCGCGAGTGCCAGCGCACCCGACGGCTCCACGATCGTGCGCGTGTCCTCGAAGATGTCCTTGATGGCCGCGCAGATCTCGTCCGTATCCACGAGCACCATCTCGTCGACGAGCTTCTTCGCGAGGCGGAAGGTCTCCTTGCCGACCTGCCGGACCGCGACGCCGTCGGCGAAGAGGTTCACGTGCGGCAGCGTCACGCGCTTGCCGGCCTTCAGCGACGCGGTCATGGCGTTCGAATCCGTGGGCTCCACGCCGATGATGCGGGTGCGCGGCGAGACTCGCTTCACGTACGACGCGATGCCGGCGATGAGGCCGCCTCCGCCCACCGGAATGAAGATCGCGTCGATGGGCTGCGCGTGTTGCCGCAGGATCTCCATGCCGATGGTCCCCTGCCCCGCGATCACCAGCGGATCGTCGTAGGGATGGACGAACGTGCGGCCCTGCTTGCGTGCGAGCGCACGGGCGTGCACGTTGGCCTCGTGATAGCTGTCGCCGTGCAGCACGACGTTGGCGCCGCGCGCCGCCACGGCCGCGACCTTGATCCGCGGCGTGGTCACCGGCATCACGATGGTGGCCGACGTGCCGAGCTTCTGCGCGGCGAGCGCGACCCCCTGGGCATGGTTGCCGGCGCTCGCGCAGATCACGCCGCGCGCGAGCTTCGCGGTCGAGAGGTGCGCCATCTTGTTGTACGCCCCGCGCAGCTTGAAGGAGAACACCGACTGCTTGTCCTCGCGCTTCAGCAGCACGTGGTTGGCCATGCGCCGCGAGATGCCCGCCACGGGCTCCAGCGGGCTTTCCACCGCGACGTCGTAGACGCGCGCGGCGAGGATCTTCTGCAGGTAGTCGTCCTTCATAACCTGCAAGGATACCAGTGGGTTATCCTCCGCCCATGGACCAGAACGCACTCAAGAAGCAGGTCGGCGAAGCGGCGCTCAAGTACGTCCGCGACGGAATGATGCTGGGCGTGGGCACCGGATCGACGGTGAACTTCTTCATCGAGGCGCTGGCCGCGAGCCGCATCCAGCTGAAGGGCGCGGTCTCCTCCTCCGAGGCCAGCAGCCAGCGGCTGCGCGCCGCGAAGATCGAGGTGCTGGAGCTGAACGACGCGACGACGTGCGACGTCTACATCGACGGCGCGGACGAAGTCGACCGGGGCCTGCGCATGATCAAGGGCGGCGGTGCCGCGCTCACGCGCGAGAAGATCGTCGCGGCCGCGAGCCGGCAGTTCGTCTGCATCGCGGACGGCTCGAAGCTCGTGGACGTGCTGGGGAAATTCCCGCTGCCGGTGGAGGTGATCCCGATGGCACGCAGCTACGTCGCGCGCGAGATCGTGACCCTCACGGGCGGCCAGCCCGAGTACCGGATCGGCGTGAAGACGGACAACGGGAACGTGATCCTCGACGTGCACGGGCTTTCGATCACGGATCCCGTGAAGCTCGAGACAGACCTGAACCAGATCACGGGGGTCGTCACCAACGGGATCTTCGCTCGCCGCCCCGCCGACGTCCTGCTGCTCGGGACCCCTGACGGGGTGAAGACCTCAAAAGCCTAAGGCGAAAGGCGTCCTCCGCAGATAAACACAGATAAACGCCGATGAAAAAACTTGAGGGGTTTTCGCCCTGCAAGCTTTTGACCTTATCTGCGTTTATCGGTGTTTATCTGCGGAGGACGCCCTTCGCCTTAATTCAGGCCTTAGGGACGTAGCCGGAAGCGACGTCCGCGCCCTCGCCGAAGAGGTAGCGCTTCATCTGCTCCCGCAGGTACTCCCGCGCCTTGGGGTCCGCCCCCGAAAGACGGTTCTCGTTCACCAGCATCTTCTGGTGCTCGGTCCAGCCCTTCCAGGCTTCCTTCGAGATCTTCTCGTAGATCTCCTTGCCCAGCTCGCCCGGGTACGGCGGGAAATCGAGGCCCTCGGCCTCCTTCTTGAGCTTCACGCACTGAATCATTCTGGCCATCACAAATCCTTCACGAAGATCTTCGAACGCCGGTCGTAATTGTAGAGGGACTGCTTCCTCTCCGGCAGCTTGGCGAGGTCGGCTTCGACGAAGCCGCGCTCGAGGAACCAGTGCGAGGTACGCGCCGAGAGCACGAAAAGGCTCTTCAGCCCCTTGGACCGTGCCTGCGACTCGGCGTGCGCCAGCAGCCGCTCGCCACGGCCGCCGTCCCGATAGAACGGGTTGACCGCGACCGCCGCCAGCTCCGCCGTCTTTTCCTCGGGGAAGGGATAGAGCGCCGCGGAGCCGAGGATGTTCCCGTCGGCTTCGAGCACGAAGAAGTTGCCGATCTCGTTCTCGAGCTGGGCTCGCTCGCGCTTCACGAGCACGCCCTGCTGCTCGAGCGGCTCCACGATCTGCAGGATGCCGGGCACGTCTTCCAGCGTGGCGCCGCGGATGCGCTCGGGCGATTCCGGAATCACCATCGTCCCGATGCCATGGCTGGTGAAGAGCTCGATCAGCAGGGCTCCATCGGTGTGGCGCGAGACCATGTGCGAGCGCTTCACGCCGTTCTCGCAGGCCTTGATCGTGCACGGCAGATAGATCCGGATGTCCTCGGGAAGGCTGTTGGCTTCCTGCAGGCGCTTCGCTTCCGGCACCGTGAGCTCGGGGATGAGGCGGCCCTTCGCGTCGGGGGCACCCATGGTCTCGGTGAGGAAGATCAGCTTGTCGGCCTTCAGCGCGATGGCGGTCTGCGTGGCCACGTCCTCGAGGGTGCAGTTGAAGATGTTGCCCGTGGGCGAGAAGCCCAGTGGCGAGATCAGCACCACCTCGTGGTCGTCCAGCCGCCGGCGGATGCCCTCGGCGTCGATCTTGCGCACTTCGCCGGTGTGCTGGAAATCCACGCCGTTCACCACGCCAACGGGCTTGGCCGTGACGAAGTTGCCGGACGACACGCGGATGTCGGCGCCCCACATCGGCGAGTTGGCGAGCTCGACCGACATCTGCGCTTCCATCTCGACGCGCACGATGCCGTTGGCTTCCTTCACGCAGGCGAGCGCGCGGTCGTCGGTGACGCGGCGATTGCCGACGTAGCGCGGCTCGACGCCGTGCTGGCGCATCTGCTCCTCGATCTGCGGGCGCGTGCCGTGCACCAGCACCACGCGGATCTCGAGGCTCACGAGCACGTTGATGTCGTGGGTGAGCTGGGCGAACTCCCCGTCGGCCAGCACCTCGCCGCCGAAGGCGATCACGAACGTGCCGCCGCCGAACTGGTGGATGTACGGCGTGGCCGCGCGGAACCACTTCACGAAGGCTTCGGTCTTCAGCGCGGGTTTTGTCTTGGTAGCCATTTAGCTCGAGAGATCGCCCCAGAGGGCATTGATGACGGAAAGCGCCGCGAGCGGCGCCGTCTCGGTGCGCAGCACGCGCGGGCCGAGCCCGGCGGATTCGAAGCCGCGGGACTGCGCGAGGTCGCGCTCGCGATCGGAGAGCCCGCCCTCGGGGCCGATCAGCAGCTCCATCGGCCCGGTGGGCGCCGAACGCGACGCGAGCGGCTCGGCCAACGGCGAGAGCATCAGGCGCGTGGCCTCGGACGGCAGCGCGATCCAGGCCAGGAAGCCGAGCGTGGGCCGCACTTCGGGAACGCGGTTGCGCCCGCTCTGCTCGCACGCCGCCACCGCCACGCGGCGCCAGTGCGATTCACGGCGGGCGGCGCGCTCGGCGGAGAGACGCACGACACTGCGGTCGCACACGATGGGCTGGATCCACGCCACGCCCAGCTCCACCGACTTCTGGATGATGAGGTCCATCTTGTCGGCTTCGGGCAGGCCCTGCACGAGGCCCACGTCCACGGGCGACTCGCGCTCGACGTCGCGGAAGGCGGCCGTCTTCACGTCGACGTGCTCCTTGTCCATGCGCGTGAGGATGGCGTCGTACTCACCGCCACGCCCGTCGAAGACCGTGATCGTGTCGCCCGTCTTCAGCCGCAGCGCCTTGCCGACGTGCTGCGCCGCGTCCGGATCGAGCGAGAACTGCGCTCCGGGACCGAGGCGGACGTCGACGAAGATGCGGGGCTGGCCCATCGATCGGTTCTGGTGGGTCCTAGAAGCTCATGCAGGAAGCGTTGAGGATGCCCACGCCGAGCGCGGTCGAGCCGAGGAAGAAGCCCTGGGCCGAGTTGCCCTTGGTGATGTCGTCGCACACGGTGGGTACCAGCAGGCGGATCACCATGAACGCCGCGATCTGCACCACGAGCGCGATCACGCCCCAGATCGCCATGTCCACGAGGTTCACGCTGTAGCGGACGGCGGCGCCCAGCGGGATCACGAAGCCCAGGATGGCCCCCGACAGGCTGAAGGCCGCGGCGATGTTGCCCTCGCGGATCAGCGTGAACTCGGGATGAGGTGTCACGCGGATGTAGATCGCGACGAACGCCCTCAGCAGCACCAGCGAGACCGCCAGGTACACGAGGAAGTTGTCGAAGCCGGCGAATGAATCCAGCACGTGGCGCATGGCGGTTCTCCCTTTTTCTTCGGTTCGTCGGTCAGGTGAAGCAGTGGGGCACGAAACGGCTGGAATTGCGCGTGATGGGCGAGGTGTCCTCGCGGATGCCGATGCCGGCGCTCTCCGACCCGACAATCCACGAGCCGATCACGGTGTAGTGGGCGCCGAAGCGCGGCAGTTCGTGGTAAGCCTGCCAGATGAAGCCTTCGGATCCGTACTCGCCGGGCGCCTCGAGCGTGCTGCCGCCCGCGGTGATGGCCACGTTCGCGCCCTCGCGCGAGTAGATCGGCTTCTTCACGAAATCGGTGGCGAAGCGTCCGGGCTCGAAGCTCGCCTCGAGCAGGTTCGGATGTCCCGGGAACATCTCCCAGAGCACCGGCAGGATCGCCTTGTTGGACAGCAGCATCTTCCACGCGGGCTCGATCACGAGCGTGTGGCGGCCGAGCAGGTGCGTGCCGAACTCCTCGCGCACCAGCCATTCCCACGGATAGAGCTTGAAGAGCACGGCGATGGCGCGCTCGTCGAGGTCGGTGAAGCGCTTGCCGTTCCAGCCGAGGGCGGCCATGTCGATCGCCCGCGCGTCGAGGCCGGCCTGGATGGCGGTGTCCCTGAGGTAATCGAGGTTGCCCTGGTCCTCGTCGTTGTCGGCGAGCGCGGCGAAATGCACGACGCGATCGCCGGGGACCTTGTGGCCGATCTCCTTCCAGCGCTCGACCAGCTTCTCGTGCAGCGAGTTGAACTGGTCGCGATCCGGGAAGACATCCTTCAGCCAGTACCACTGCACGACGGAGGCCTCGAGGAGCGCCGTGGGCGTGTCCGCGTTGTATTCGAGGAGCTTCGGCGCGCCGTTGCCGTCCCAGGAGAGATCGAAGCGGCCGAAGAGCGAGGGCTCTTCCTCTTCCCACGACGAGCGGATCAACGCATGGAAGGGATCGGGAATGCGGAAGCGCGAGTAGTCGCCTTTCGCGATCACGCGGCCGACGGCCTCGAGGCAACGCTGGTGCAGCTCCGCGGTCGCTTCCTCGAGCGTGTCGACCTCATCGGCCGTGAATTCGTAGTACGCGCGCTCGTCCCAGTACACGCCGTCGAGGGTGTGGAAGTGGAACCCGAGCGCTTCGACCTTCTGTTCCCAGCCCGGGCGCGGCGCGATCTCGTGGCGCTTCAATCAGCCTCCCGACGAGGAGGACGAGGAGCGCCCGGTCGAACCGAAGCCTCCGCGCGACGATGACGACGTCGTGCCGCTGCTCGTGGACTGCGTGGACGTGGAGCCGATGGAGCGCGAGCCCGCGAAGCTGCGGTTGCTGCCCCAGGAGTTGCCCGCGAGGAAACCGCCGGCCGCATAGAGCGGGCCGTAGTAGAAGCCGCGGTTCGCGTTCTTCGCATCGGTGGCGGGCGTGCAGTCCTCGGCCTTGTTGCCCCAGTCGGCGAGGCAGTCTTCCTTCGAGGCGTAGACGTCGCGCCGGTCGTCGCTGCAGCCGGCCAGGGCCGCCACGCCGATCAGCACCAGCGTGACCGTTCCCGAAGACTTGCGGAGCTTCTTCAGCATCGACGCCTCCCTCAGGAGACCAGCTTGCGCACGTAGTTCGGCAACGCGAACACCGCGCGATGGATTTCACCGTTGTAGTACTGCAGGTCGCGCACGTCTCGCTTCCCGAGGCGAACATCGATCTCTTCCGGCGTCACGGCTTTCGGATCCAGCGCGTCGGAGGCGATGGCGAAGCCCCAGATCGAACCGTAGAGCGGGATGTGCACGAAGTAAGGCGTCACGCGCGCGAAGACCTGGCGGAGGTTCGCCATCGTAGCGCGCACGCGATCCGGGTGGGAGAACGGCGAGCCCAGGTGCAGCGTGAGCGCGGCTCCGGGCGCCATCGCCCGCTTGGCGAGCGCGAAGGTGGCCGGCGAATAGAGCTCCATCGATGGGCCCACGGGATCGGTGAGGTCCATGCCGACGATGTCGTAGCGGGCCGCCGTCTCGCGCAGGTAGGCGAGGCCGTCGCCCACCGTGACCTTGAGCTTCGGATTGTCGAAGACGTGGTTGTGCACCTTGGCGAACTGCGCCTTCGAGATCGCGATCACGTCCGGGTCCAGCTCGGCCATGTGCACCTGCTCCATCGTCGAGTGCTTCAGCAGCTCTTCCGACGAACCGCCGTCGCCGCCGCCGATCACGAGCGCTCGCTTCGGCGCCGGATGGGCGGCCGCGGCCGGGTGCACGAGCGCCTCGTGGTAGAAGAACTCGTCGCGCTCGGACGTCATGTTGAAGCCGTCCAAACGGAAGATGCGGCCGAGCTCCGGCGTCTCGTACACCTCGAGCAGTTGGAACGGCGTCTGCCGGCGCTCGACCAGCGTGCCCTCGAAGTACACGCCGGACGCGTCGTTCAGGCGCTCGTAGATCTTTTCGGTCATCGGATGGAGAAAGCCCCGCGGGTGCGGGGCCTTCGGGCGTTTACTTGACGGCCGCCAGGCGCTTCTTCTTGACCGGAAGGTCCCGGCCTCGCCACACGCGCTCGATCATCACGTCGGCCGGCTTCAGCGCGGCGACGAGCTGCTCGTAGAGGCTTTCCGCCTTGCCGCTGTTGTCGCAAGTGACGTTGCAGACGTACACATCGAGCGTCGCGCCGCTGCGTTCAGGCCAGGTATGGATCGCCAGGTGCGATTCCGCGAACACGACAGTCCCAGTAGTGCCCCCATCCTGAGTGGCATCCAGCCCGTCGAATTGGTAGAAGTGGTCCCCGAGGACCGTGAGCCCCACCGTCTTGCACGCGGCCACGCAGAGTTCGCGCAGCTTCGGTGACGAGGTGAGCATTTCGCTGTTCCGGCAGCCGTACAGGTCGGCGATGATGTGCAGTCCCTTCACTTCGATACCCCTCCTTGATTCAAGTAAGTTCTGCGGGGGTAGGGACATCACCTCATCAACCGTGGCCGGGCGTCCCGCGTTTCTCCAGTGGAGAGCGGGATCGCCCTCAGGCCCAGGGCGGTGGGTGAAATCCTTCCTGCAGAGGTTTACCCAAGCGAAAAATATCGCGCGAAAAAAGTCCGAAAGTATAATGGCATATTTCCTGCGTTGCACAAGTTTTTTCGCTGGCTTCGCATCCCGCCACGCTACAACCGAAACCCCATCTCATGCCTGATTCGCCCGCCCTCGCCGCCTCCCATTCCGACCTCGTGAACGCCATCCGCGCGCTCGCGATGGATGCCGTCCAGAAAGCCAATTCCGGGCATCCCGGCATGCCGATGGGCATGGCCGAGATCTCCGAGGTGCTCTGGCGCCGCTTCCTGCGGCACAACCCCGCGAATCCCGCGTGGCCCGACCGCGACCGCTTCGTGCTCTCCAACGGCCACGGCTCGATGCTCCAGTACGCCCTGCTGCATCTCACGGGCTACGACCTCTCCATGGAAGACATCCGCCACTTCCGGCAGTTGCATTCGAAGACGCCGGGCCACCCGGAAGTGGGCATCACGCCGGGCGTCGAGACGACCACCGGCCCGCTCGGCCAGGGGCTCGCCAACGCGGTGGGCATGGCGCTCGCGGAGAAGCTCCTCGCGGCGGAGTTCAACAAGCCGGGGCACGCGCTGGTCGATCACCGCACCTGGGTGTTCCTCGGCGACGGCTGCCTGATGGAAGGCATCTCGCACGAGGTGTGCTCGCTCGCGGGCACGCTGGGGCTCGGCAAGCTCGTCGCCATCTACGACGACAACGGCATCTCCATCGACGGCAAGGTGCAAGGCTGGTTCACGGACAACACGCCGATGCGCTTCGCCGCGTACGGCTGGAACGTGATTCCGAACGTGGACGGCCACGACGCGAAAGCCGTGGAAGGCGCGATCGCCGAGGCGCTCGCGCAATCCGACAAGCCCACGCTCATCTGCGCGAAGACGGTGATCGGCAAGGGCTCGCCCAACAAGCAGGGCACCGACGGCGTCCACGGCGCCGCGTTGGGCGACAAGGAAGTCGCTGCCACGCGCGACGCGATCGGCTGGAAGCACGCGCCCTTCGAGATTCCGGACACGGTGCGCGCCGCGTGGGACCAACGCACGCGAGGCGCCGCGCTGGAAGGCGAATGGAACGCGAAGCTCTCCGCGTACGAAGCTGCGTTCCCCGAGGCCGCGCGCGAGTACCGCCGCCGCATGGCGGGCGAGCTCCCGGGCGCGTGGAAGTCCGCGACCACGGCACTCCTCGCGAAGGCGAACGAGAAGGCGGAAACCGTCGCCACGCGCAAAGCCTCGCAGCTTGCGATCGAGGCGCTGGCCCCGGTATTGCCCGAAGCGCTGGGCGGCAGCGCGGACCTCACGGGCTCCAACCTCACCAACTGGTCGGGCACGAAGGCGGTCACGGCCGACAAGCCCGGCAACTACGTCTACTTCGGCGTGCGCGAGTTCGGCATGGCCGCGATCGGCAACGGCCTCGCGCTGCACGGCGGCTTCCTGCCGTACTCGGGAACGTTCCTCACGTTCTCCGACTACTCGAGGAACGCGCTGCGCATGGCGTCGCTGATGAAGCTGCGCAACGTCTTCGTCTTCACGCACGACTCCATCGGCCTGGGCGAGGACGGCCCGACGCACCAGGCGGTCGAGCACACCGCGAGCCTGCGCCTCATCCCCGGCATGACGGTCTGGCGCCCCTGCGACACGGTCGAGACCGCGCAAGCGTGGATCGATTCCGTCGAGCGCCGCGACGGCCCCTCCTGCCTGATGCTGTCGCGCCAGAACTCGCCGTTCGTCGCGCGCTCTTCCGCGGCCATCGAGGCGATCCGCCGCGGCGGCTACGTCCTCTCGGAGAGCGTCGGCACCGCGAAGGCCGTCCTCCTCGCCACGGGCACCGAAGTCTCGATCGCCATGGCGGCGCAGAAGAAGCTCGCGGAAGCGGGCATTCCGGTGCGCGTGGTTTCCATGCCGAGCACCAACGTCTTCGACCGGCAGGACGCGTCGTGGAAGGAATCCGTCCTCCCCCGCGGCATCCCGCGCGTGTCGATCGAGGCCGGCGTCACCGACGGCTGGCGCAAGTACGTGGGCCTCGAAGGCGCGTGCGTCGGCGTCGACCGCTTCGGCGAGTCGGCCCCGGCGCCGGACGTCTACAAGTACCTCGGCGTGGACGTCGATCACCTCGTGGCGGCCGTGCAGGGCGTTGTCTAGCGTCGACGCGAAGCTCGTCGTACGGGCCGCGAGCGTCGCCGACGCCGCGGCCATCGCCCACGTGCACCGCGAAAGCTGGCGCACCACTTACGCGGGCATGCTTCCGGTGGAGGTCATCGAGCGCGAGACCGGGCGCAAGTCCGAAGCCACGTGGCGCCGCTGGCTCGAGAACGCCGACCGCCCCACCGCCACGATCGTCGCCGAGGTTCCCGGCGCCGGCATCGTCGGCTTCTCCTTCTGCGGCGTCGCGCGCGCCGGGCTCGAGGGGCTGGAAGCGGAGATCTACGCGCTCTACGTGCTCCAGGACCATCAACGCCGCGGCATCGGGCGCGAGCTGGTGCGGGAGAGTGCCCGCCACTTCGTGCGCCTGGGCCTTTTCGGCTTCTACCTGTGGGTCCTCAAGGCCAATCGCGCGCGCCTGTTCTACGAAGCGCTCGGCGGCCAGGCGATCGCCGAGAAGACCGAGCAGTTGGGCGGGCATCCGTTCGGCGAGGTCGCCTATGCGTGGCACGACCTCACGGGATTGATCGGGGCTGACTAGTTCGTTTCTCGCTGCGCTCTACACGCAGATGTTCGACGCTTCGACTCACAAAGGTTTTATCGGCGGCCATCTGCGGTTCCAAGCCTCACCCTAAAGGCGCCTGCGGGCGCCTTTCTTCTGTCCAAGGGGTACATCTGCGAGTAAAGCGCAGCGAGAAGACCGGGAGCAGGAATGTGCCTCTACCATGTTCTAACAACTGGTCTGGTTTCCTCGAAAGCGTCCCGCCTAGTAAAATATCGGTTTCCCCGCGTCACATCCCTCCGGAGCCCCAGAAATGCCCATCAAGGTCGCCATCAACGGCTATGGCCGCATCGGCCGCAACATCCTTCGCGCGCACTACGAAGGCGGCAAGAAGCACGACATCCAGATCGTCGCCATCAACGACCTGGGCCCGGTGGAGACCAACGCGCACCTCACGCGCTACGACACGGCGCACGGCAAGTTCCCCGGCGAGGTCACGGTGGACGGCGATTCGATGGTCGTCAACGGCGACCGCATCAAGGTCTTCGCGCAGCGCGATCCGTCGCAGCTCCCCTGGGGCACGCTCGGCGTGGACGTGGTGTACGAATGCACCGGCTTCTTCACCTCGAAGGAGAAGGCTTCCGCGCACCTGAAGGGCGGCGCCAAGAAAGTGATCATCTCGGCCCCGGGCGGCAAGGACGTCGATGCGACCGTCGTCTACGGCGTCAATCACAGCGTGCTGAAGGCCTCGCACCAGGTGATCTCCAACGCCTCGTGCACGACGAACTGCCTGGCGCCGCTGGTGAAGCCGCTGCACGAGAAGATCGGCGTCACCACCGGCCTCATGACCACGATCCACGCGTACACGAACGACCAGGTGCTGACGGACGTCTTCCACGAGGACCTTCGCCGCGCCCGTTCGGCCACGATGTCGCAGATCCCGACCAAGACCGGCGCCGCCGCCGCGGTGGGCCTGGTGCTTCCGGAGCTGAACGGCAAGCTGGACGGCTTCTCGATGCGCGTGCCGACGATCAACGTCTCGTTCGTGGACCTCTCGTTCATCGCCGCGCGCGACACGACGGTGGACGAAGTGAACGCCGTCATGAAGGAAGCCTCGGGCAAGCCGGAGTGGAAGGGCGTGCTGGGCTACAACACGGCGCCGCTCGTCTCCATCGACTTCAACCACAACCCGCTGTCGTCCATCTTCGACGCGACGCTCACGCGCGTGTCGGGCCGCCTGGTGAAGGCGTGCAGCTGGTACGACAACGAGTGGGGCTTCTCCAACCGCATGCTGGACGTGACGACGGCGTGGATGGCCGCGAAGTGAGCTCGAAGGAGCTCCTCGAGCGCGTCCGCAGCCGGACCTGGTTCTACGAGTTCGAGCTCCCGGACGGCACGCGCACGAAGAGCTACCTGCCCGCGGGCGTGGAGAAGATCCACGCGACGCGCGCCCAGCTGATGAACCAGGCGCTGGACGCAGCCGTGGGCACCGATTGCTCGGCCCTCACGGCCGTGGACCTCGCCTGCCACCAGGGCTGGTTCTCGATGCAGCTCGCGAAGCGCCGCTTCAAGGAGATCGTGGGCGTCGACGGCCGCGACGAGCACCTCGCCGACGCGCAGCTCGTGTCGCAGGCGCTGGGCGTCCGCGGCTTCCGCACGCTGAAGGCGGATCTCGAGGATGCGAAAGCCGCCGACATCGGCCTGTACGACGTGACGCTCATGCTGGGCCTCCTCTACCACCTGGAGAACCCGGTGCGGGTGCTGCGCCTGGCGCGCTCCGTGACGCGCAAGACCCTGATCATCGAGACGCAGGTCGTGCCGCACATGTCGGGCGTCGTGGACTGGGGCGCGCATACCTTCCAGCGCCACATGGTCGGCGCCTTCGGCATCATCGACGAGACCGAGGAGACGCACGCCAACGAGGCGGGCATCCACGGCATCTGCCTCGCCCCCAGCATCGAAGCGCTCGCGTGGCTGCTGAAGCGAGTGGGCTTCGAGCGCGTCGAGCGCCTCATCCCGCCCGCCGACGGCTACGAGCAGCTCGTGGGCCAGAAGCGCGTGATGTTCGCGGCGCACGTCGCGTAGATGCGCAACCCGTTCACCGCGCATCCGAACGACGTCGGCGAAACCTACGCCGAGCACGCCGTGTTCGCGATGCGCTACGGCGCCAAGATGACGCTGGGCGGCATCGCCGCGCTGGCGCACGGGCTCTTCCCTTTCCTTTTCCGCACCACCGCGAGCCGCATCACCGACGAGCTCGGCGAGACGCTGCGGGCCTCGCGCAACCGCGGACGCACCGCGAACGAAGATACGAGACAAGCATGAACGTGAAGCGGATGAGCGACCTCGACCTGGCCGGCAAGCGTGTCTTCATCCGCTCCGACCTCAACGTGCCGCAGGGCGATGACGGCAGCATCACCGACGACACGCGCATCCGCGCTTCGGTGCCCGCAATCAAGCTCGCGCTCGAGAAAGGCGCGGCGGTGATGGTCACCTCGCACCTGGGCCGTCCCACCGAGGGCCAGTTCTCCGAGGCGGATTCGCTGGCCCCGGTCGCGAAGCGGCTGGGCGAGCTCCTCGGCAAGCCCGTGGCGCTCAAGCGCGACTGGATCGACGGCGTGGACGTGAAGCCGGGCGAGGTCGTGCTGCTCGAGAACTGCCGCTTCAACAAAGGCGAGAAGAAGGACGACGAAGGCCTCGCGAAGAAGATGGCGGCCCTCTGCGACATCTACGTGAACGATGCCTTCGGCACCGCGCACCGCGCCGAGGCCACGACGCACGGCATCGCGAAGTTCGCGAAGGTCGCCGCGGCCGGCCCGCTGCTCTCGGCCGAGCTGGACGCGCTCGGCAAGGCGCTCGCGAAGCCGAGGCGCCCGCTGGTCGCGATCGTCGCGGGCTCCAAGGTCTCGACCAAGCTCACGATCCTGAAGAGCCTGTCGCAGAAGGTCGACCAGCTCATCACCGGTGGCGGCATCGCCAACACGTTCATGCTCGCGGCGGGTCTGCCGATCGGCAAGTCGCTTTGCGAGCCCGCGCTCGCCCCGGAGGCGAAGGAGATCATGGTGATGATGCAGGCGCGCGGAGCGCAGGTTCCGCTGCCCGTCGACGTCGTCGTCGCCAAGGCCTTCGCGGCGGATTCGCCGGCAACGGTGAAGGGCGTGAAGGACGTCGACGAAGACGACCTGATTCTCGACATCGGCCCCGAGACCGCGAAGCGCTACGGCGGCAACCTCGCCGATGCCGGCACCATCGTCTGGAACGGCCCGGTCGGCGTGTTCGAGTTCGACGCGTTCGGCAACGGCACGAAGGCGCTCGCCGAAGCGATCGCCGCCTCGAAAGGTTTCTCCATCGCGGGCGGCGGCGACACGCTCGCCGCCATCGCGAAGTACGGCGTCACGGACAAGATCGGCTACATCTCCACGGGCGGCGGGGCATTCCTCGAATTCCTCGAGGGCAAGACGCTCCCGGCCGTTGCAATCCTCGAAGAAAGGTCGCGCGCGTGAGAAGCACCAAGATCGTCGCAACACTCGGTCCCTCCTCGAGCGATCAGTCCACGCTCGAGCGCATGTTCCTCGCGGGCGTGGACGTCGTGCGCCTCAACTTCTCGCACGGCACGGCGGAGGACCATCTCAAGCGCGCCGAGCTCGTGCGCGAGACCTGCCGCAAGGTGGGCCGCGCCGTCGGCATCATGGCCGACCTGCAGGGGCCGAAGATCCGCGTCGGCAAGTTCAAGGACGGAAAGATCCTGCTCCGCACCGGCGACAAGTTCATCCTCGACGCCTCGCTCGAGCAGCTGGGCGACCAGGCGGGCGTGGGCCTCGACTACAAGGACCTCCCGCGCGACGTGCGCGCCGGCGACGTCCTGCTGCTGGACGACGGCAAGATCGTGCTGGATGTCGCCAACGTGCGCGGTACGGCCATCCACACGGTTACGCGCCACGGCGGCACGCTCTCGAACAACAAGGGCATCAACCGCCAGGGCGGCGGCCTCACGGCGCCGGCCCTTACGCCCAAGGACATCACCGATATCAGCACCGCGGTGAAGATGAAGGCCGACTACCTCGCGGTGTCGTTCCCGAAGAGCGGCGCCGACATGTACATGGCGAAGGAGCTGATGCGCGCCGCGGGCGGCGAGTCGTTCCTGATCGCCAAGATCGAGCGCGCGGAGGCCATCCCGGCGCTGGAGGACATCATGAAGGCGTGCGACGGCATCATGGTCGCGCGCGGCGACCTCGCGGTCGAAGTGGGCGATGCATCCGTGCCCGCGCTGCAGAAGCGCATGATCCGGCTCGCGCGCGAGATGAACAAGCTCACCATCACCGCCACGCAGATGATGGAATCGATGATCTCGAGCCCGGTGCCCACGCGCGCCGAGGTCTCGGATGTCGCCAACGCGGTGCTGGACGGCACCGACGCCGTGATGCTGTCGGCGGAGTCCGCGTCGGGCCAGTATCCGGTCGAGGCGATCGAGGCGATGAGCCGCGTCTGCGTCGAAGCCGAGAAGAGCCACCCGGTCACGCTCGAGAGCGATTTCCTGAACCGCGTGTTCTCGCGCGTGGACCAGTCGATCGCGATGGCGGCGCTCTTCACCGCCTTCCACCTCAAGGTGAAGGCCATCGCGTCGCTCACCGAGTCCGGCTCCACCGCCCTGTGGATGAGCCGCTTGAACTGCGGCGTGCCGATCTACGCCCTCACCTCGCAGACCTCCACGCGCTACCGCACCACGCTCTTCCGCGACACCTACCCGCTCATGGTCAAGTACGTCGGCCATGACCGCGAGGAGCTGCTCGCCGAAGCGGAGAAGGTCCTCGTGGAGAGCGGCGTCGTGAACGACGGCGACCTGATCGTGCTCACCATCGGGGAGCCGATCGGCAAGTCGGGCGGCACCAACACGATGAAGATCGTGCGGGTCGGGGACCACCGCAAGCCCGCGTAGTCCCCGCCGTCCTCAGTTCTTCGTCACCGCATTGACGATGTAGGCCCAGGAATCGCACTCGCTCTTCCTGGCGGCGCGATTTTCCTGCACGGTCTTCTCCACCCTCGCCAGCAGCGCGTCGGCATCCTTGTCGCGCTGCGCCGGTGGCGGCGTGGTCCTCATCGTCTGGACCATCTGGCCGACCAGCTGGCGGCACTGGGCTTCGGTGGGCTGCCTGGTTTCCGCCGAGGCAGCGAGCGGAAATGCGATGGCGAGCAAGGCGTATGCGGAAATTCTCATGCGGTCTCCGGAGATCAGCGCGGACGATGCGTGAACCACGCGACGAAGGTATCACCGTCGCTCCCGCGGCGGTCGAAGTACAGGCCCTCGCCGGATCGCCCGGCGCCACCCCACCAGAAGCCGTTCACCCAGCTCTTGTCCGCCGCGTCGATGCCCTGCGCCTGGCAGCGCGCGACCGACTCGTCGTCGAAGAAGCGCGTGATCGGGTAGCCGCCGTCGCCGAATCCGGCGCTGTCCGCCCCGGTCGAGGTCCACGAGAAGTTCGCCGTCGTGCAGCTGGTGAACTCGAACGTGACCGTGCCCCAGCGCTTGAGCGTGAGCTCGCTGAACGTCATGCCGGGCCCGAACTTCGTGCCCGTGGCGGAGAGCAGCGGCAGAGTGAGCGTGCGGCCCACGATGCGGGCGTCCCCCGCGAGCCAGTATTGCGAGCCGACCTGGCTCGCGTCGAACCCGGAGCCGGGCGTCGGACGATAGGTGAACCACGCCAGGAACGTCGTGCCGTCGCTGCGCCGGTGCAGGGCGAAGCCCTCGCCCGAATGGGAGTCGCCGCCGAACCACTGGCCGTTCACCCAGCTCTTGTCCGCGGCGTCGATGCCTTGCTGCTGGCAGCGCGCGGTGGCCTCGTTCGAGAACAGGCGCTGCAGCGGATAGCCGCCGGTGCCGAAGTTCGCGGAGTCGGGACCGGTCGAGGTGTACGTGAACGTCGCCCGGTCGCAGGAGAGGAGCTCGAAGCGGATCGATCCCCAGCGCTTGTTCGTGAGCTCCGAGGGGCGCATGTCCGCACCGAAGCCCGTGCCGCCGGCGCTGATCGCATTGTTGAACTCGACCACGCGCCCGTTGAACGCGGAGTCGCCGACGATCCAGTACTGCGTGCCGACCTGCGAGGCATCCACCGTGGGCGCGGCGCCGGGTTTGTTGATGACGTTCAGGAACACGAGCCCGTTGACCTGGGCCGGCGCCGGCGTCACGAACGTCGAGACCGTCGCACCGGTGGCCGGATCGACCTTGAGGACCGTGGAGCCGCTGTTCACCAGCAGCGTCCCATCGGGCGCATACGCCATGCCGGTAGGCCTGCCGAGCCCGGCGCGCAGCTGCACGACGCTGCCGCTCGCGAGGTCCCAGCGAAGAAGCTGGCCCGAGAGCTCGGCCGTGATGTACATGCCCTTGCCGTCCTTCGTCGCGAGGAGCCCGCGCGTGGCCGTGATGCCCGCCGTGAAGGGCGGCACCGCGACGCTCGTCTGGTTGGTGCGCGGATCGAAGCGCACGACGTTGCTGCTGTCGTAGCCCGGGATGTAGAGGTTGCCGTCGGGCCCGAACGTGGTGCCGTTGTCGGGTCCGCCGAGTCCCGATGCGCCCGCGGGGAAGGCGGGGCCGAGCGCGGCGCCGGACGGGCCGAACTTGCGCACCTCACCCGTGTTGTACATGGACACGTAGGCCGTCCCGGAGGCGTCCCAGGTGATGCCGGTGGCACCGAGGTTGGTCACGGAGGCGAACGAGCCCACGTAGGCCAGCGTGGCGTTGTCGTACTTCTCGATCACGCCCGCTTCCTCCGCCACGACGTAGAGGAACCCGTCGGGGCCGAGGCGCACGGCCTGGGCGCCGCGCAGGCGCGTGCGCGAGTCCAGCTCCTGGAGGTAGGCGCCGGTGCAGGCGTCATAGACCTGGACGGTGGTGAAGTAACCGCTCACGAAAAGGCGCGACGGGCAGGCCGACTGGGCCAGCGCCGGCAGGACCGCCAGCGTGGCGGCCAGGGCGAAGAGGCGATGCAGCATGGTGAAGCTCCGGAGAGAGTCGAGGAGCCCATGCTGGTCGGCCGGGCTCCCCGAGGCCCGGTGGAGCACCTCCGTTTTTCTTCCGAATTACCTCCGGACCCGGGAGCGGCCCATGACGCCCCGTAGAATCCCCGGCGTGGCCTCCGATCCCCCGAAAAGCTCCCAACGCGAAAGCCGGCCGTTCCGGCTGGGCGACCTCGAGGTCCATCCGGCCTCCGGCGAGGTGCGCGGCCGCCGCGGGCCGGAGCGGCTGCGGCCCCTGCTGGTCGACATCCTGCTGAGGCTGGCCGCGACCCCGGGCGAGGTCGTGCGGCGCGAAACCCTGCTGGAGGAAGTGTGGCCGCGGCGGATGGTGAACGATGAAGTCCTGTCGCGCGCCATCGCCGAATTGCGGACCGCGCTCGGCGACGATGCGCGCCAGTCCCGCTACGTGGAGACGCTGCCGAAGATCGGCTACCGGCTGGTGGCACCGGTCGAATGGCTGGACACGCTGGCCGAGACCGCGGCCGCCGCGGCGGCTCCTCCGCCCGCGCCAACAGCACTGCGCAAATCGACCCCGGTGCGCATCGTGGCGGCGCTCGCCGCGGTCGCGATCGTCGGCGCCTTCATCTACTTCCTGCGGCAGCCGGCTTCGATCTCGCCGGCCGCGATCTCGGATCTCGAGCGTCGCATCACGGCGGCACAACCGTTCGCTTCGGATCCGGAGCTCGAGGTCGGGCCGCGCTTCTCGCCCGACGGCAAGCGCGTCATCTACTCGCAGGGCGAGGGCGGCAAGTCGCGCCTCGTGATCCGCTCGGTGGACGGCCCGGAGCAGCGCGTGGTCGGCGAATCGGGGTGGCTGCAGATCGCGCCGGTGTTCTTCCCCGACGGCCGTCGCATCGCGTACTGGCAATCGCGCGACAACGACTGCGCCATCGTCGAGCACGACCTCGAGACCGGCACCACGCGGCCGATCGTCGACTGCAAGCTCTCGCCGCGCGCCCGCTTCGACCTCTCGCCCGACGGCAAGCGCATCGCGTTCGTGGGCGTCGTGCGGCCGACGTATCCCGCCGGCGTCATCCTCGCCGACGTGGCCACGGGTGAATCGCGCGCGTTCACGCGCCCCGAGCCCGGCGTGGGCGACGACCTGCAGCCGCGGTTCAGCACCGACGGCAAGCGCCTCTCCTTCTTCCGCGGCTCCGAGTCGCACCGCCAGCTCTGGGTCGCCGACGTATCCGATCCGGCCACCGCTCGGGCCGCCAGCGCCGCCGAGGGGCTCACGTACGGCTCGGCGTGGATGGGACCCGACGGTCCGATCGTCGTGGCCGCGGACTGGTTCGGCTTCCGGGCGTTGAACCTGGTCGACGTCGCCACGGGCGAGGCTCGCCTGCTCGGGGCGCGCGGCGCCCGCTTCCCGGATCTCGCCCCGGGCGGCGCGCTGGTCTACGAGAACGCGACCTACGCGGCCAACCTCTGGGCCTTCGATCCGCGCGACACGGTGATCAAGCCGCGCGTGCTGTGGCCCTCGACGCGCTACACCAACCAGGCCGAGTACTCGCCGGACGGCAAGCGCATTGCGTTCGTGTCGAACCGGGAAGGCGTCGAGGCCATCTTCGTGGCACCCCTGGACGGCGCCCCGGCGAAGCTCACGCTGCCCGCGGGATTCCGCCACATCCGGCCGCACTGGAGCGCCGATGGCAAGGCCCTGCATGCCACGCGCATCCCGATCGGGCCACTCCGATCGCGCCAGCAGGCGGTGCGCATCGAGATCGCGACCGGCAAGTACGAGATCCTCGAGCCGCTGGGCACGCAGGTGATCGACGTGCGCGAGAGCCGCGACGGCCAGTGGATCTACGTGGGCGAATCGTCCGGAAGCGCGATGCGGTTGCTCCGGGCCAAGGCCAGCGACCTCCACGCGATCGAGCGGCTGCCGGTGCCCCTCGTCTCCGAATACCAGCTGAGCAGCACGCGGATCGCCTTCGCCCAGCCGCAGCTTCGGGGCCTCACCAGTTGCCGCATGCCCGAGCTCACGTGCCAGCCCATCGACATCCCGATCGCGGACTTCAACCGCTTCGCCTGGACGCTGGGCGAGAAGTCGGTGTATTTCCTGCAACCCGGGGACACCGCCAACAGCCTCGCCCGGTTCGACCTGCGCTCCGGGATCGTCACCCGCCAGTGGGATTACGCGCCCACGGCCTTCGGGGGCTCGGTGGCGGTTTCGCCCGCCGAGGACTCGGTCATCGTGGTTCGCGAGGAAAAGCTCCTGATCGACCTCATGATTGCCCGGTAATGTCATTCCCGCGTAGGCGGGAATCCAGCCTGGGTCCCCGCTTACGCGGGATGACGGGCCTCGCGGGGACGACAGGCTAGTGGTCCTATTTCGCCGCGGTGCCGCAGGCGGGTAAAATCGACGGTCCAACCGGAGGAACTGCCATGGCTCTCGTCTCGATGCGTCAATTGCTGGATCACGCGGCCGAAAACGGCTACGGGCTCCCCGCCTTCAACGTGAACAACCTGGAGCAGGTGCAGGCGATCATGGAGGCTGCCAGCGAGACCGACAGCCCGGTGATCATGCAGGCCTCCGCGGGCGCCCGGAAGTACGCGGGCGAGACCTTCCTCAAGTACCTGATCGAAGCCGCGGTGCTGAGCTACCCGAAGACGCCGGTCGCCATGCACCAGGACCACGGCCAGTCGCCCGCGGTGTGCGAAGGCGCCATCAAGCTCGGCTTCTCGAGCGTGATGATGGACGGCTCGCTCGAAGCCGACGGCAAGACCATCGCCTCCTACGACTACAACGTCGACGTGACCAAGAAGGTCGTCGACATGGCCCACCGCCTCGGCGTCTCCGTCGAAGGCGAGCTGGGCTGCCTGGGCTCGCTCGAGACGATGAAGGGCGACAAGGAAGACGGCCACGGCACGGACTCCGTCATGACCCGCGAGATGCTGCTCACCGATCCGGAACAAGCGGCCGACTTCGTGAAGAAGACGGGCGTCGACGCGCTCGCCATCGCCATCGGCACCTCGCACGGCGCGTACAAGTTCACGCGCAAGCCCACGGGCGACATCCTCGCCATCGACCGCATCAAGGCGATCCACGCGCGTATCCCCAACACGCACCTCGTGATGCACGGCTCGTCGTCGGTGCCGCAGGACCTCCTGAAGATCATCCGCGAGAACGGCGGCGAGATGAAGGAGACCTACGGCGTGCCGGTGGAAGAGATCCAGGAAGGCATCAAGCACGGCGTGCGCAAGATCAACATCGATACGGATATCCGTTTGGCGATGACCGCGGCGATCCGCAAGTACCTGAACGACAACAAGAGCGCCTTCGATCCGCGCGACTACCTCAAGCCCGCGCGCGCCGCCGCCAAGGAAATCTGCAAGCAGCGCTACACGCAGTTCGGCTGCGCGGGCCAGGGCTCGAAGCTGCAGCCGCTCACGCTCGAGAAGATGGCCAACCGCTACGCGAAGGGCGAGCTCGCCGCGGTCGTCAACTGATGTACGAGTCCTCGATCAAGTCGCTGCCGCTCCTCGGCCGCGGCAAGGTGCGCGACATCTACGCGGTGGGTGACGACAAGCTGCTCATCGTCACCACGGACCGCCTCTCCGCGTTCGACGTGGTGCTGCCCACGCCGATCCCCGAGAAAGGCCGCGTGCTGACCGAGATGGCGAACTTCTGGTTCGCGAAGTTCGCAAGCATGGTGCCCAACCAGCTCACTGGCATCGATCCGGAAACGGTGGTGAAGCCGGAGGAGCGCGAGCAGGTGCGCGGCCGCTCGATCGTGGTGAAGAAGCTGAAGCCCCTGCCGATCGAGGCGGTCGTGCGCGGCTACCTCGAAGGCGGCGGGCTCAAGGAATACAACGAGACGGGCACGGTCTGCGGCATCAAGCTGCCTGCGGGTCTGAAGCGCGCCTCGAAGCTGCCCGAGCCGATCTTCACCCCGGCCACGAAGGCCGAGGCGGGCATCCACGACGAGAACATCTCGTTCGAGACGATGATCAAGATTGTGGGGGAAGCGCGCGCGAAGGAAGTGCGCGAGATCGCGATCAAGCTCTACAAGGCCGCCGCGGAATACGCGCTGACCAAGGGCATCATCATCGCCGACACCAAGTTCGAGTTCGGACTGGACGATGCCGGCAAGCTGCACATCATCGACGAGGCGCTCACGCCCGACTCGTCGCGCTTCTGGCCCGCCGCCACCTGGAAGGAAGGCGAAGTGCCGGAGAGCTTCGACAAGCAGTACATCCGCAACTGGCTCGACTCGATCGGCTTCGAGCGCAAGCCGCCCGCGCCCCCGGTTCCCGAGGACGTGGCACGGCGCACCAGCGAGAAGTATCAAGAGGCGATGAGCCGCCTCGTCGCGTAGCCTCCCGCCCGACCGTCATCCCCGCGAAGGCGGGGATCTACTTCTTCTTCAGCAGCTGCGCGTGGGCCTTGTCCAACTCGGCCTGGCTGAGGAAGCCGTCGTGGTTCGTGTCCATCACGTCGAACATCCGCTTCGATCCCGCCTCGTGCTCGCCGGCCGACAGCTCGCCGTTGTTGTTCTTGTCGATCGCGCGAATCTTCTCCGCCGAAGTCTTCTCGCCGGCGGCTGCCTTGCGGCCCGTGACCTGCTCGTGGGCTGCATCCATCTCCGCGGCGGTCACCTTTCCGTCGTGGTTGGCGTCCATCGTGTCGAACATCTTCTTCGCGGCGGCCGTGTGCTCCTCCATGGAGACCTTGCCGTCGCCGTTGGCGTCCATCGCCTTGAAGCTCGACATGTCGGAGCCGGCCAGCGAGACGCCGGCGGCGAGCGAGCTCGCGACGAGCGCGACGCGGGTGCCGACGCGATTCCATTTGGATTGCCAGGTAGCGGGGGATTGCTTGCGCATGGTGAGACCTCGGAACGGGAAGGCTCCAAGGTAACCGCCCGTCGCGCCCGGCGAAGCCAGCGATGCGGGGCGCTCCGCGTAGGACGCGGCCGACAGTTCAAGCCGCTCAGTACGTCAGGAGCTGCACCAGGTCGGCGATGCGGTGCGTGCCGCCCTCATGGACCGAGTCGAACGCGCCCCTCAGCCGGCCTTCCACGACGGCGAACGTGATACGCGCCTCGCCCAAGGCCTCGATCTGCGTGAGGAGCGACGGGCACGTCGCGCAGTAGGACGGCGACGACTTCGTTCCGTACATCGTGCCTTCGAGCACCGACCCGTCGCCGGTCCATCGCGTCTGCTGCAACGAGAGCCAGCGGGGATCGCCGTTCGCATCGTAGATCTGCCACGTCGCGAAGACGGTGTCGCTGCCGGCGTAGCGGTGGTCGAACGTCATTCCGGAGCCGTTCGTCGCCGGGTCGTACCACGCGCCGTTGATGTTGAACTTCGAGCGCACCGCCGCGCTGTACGACGTGACGAGCATTCCCCGCCCGAGGGCCCCGGGCTCCGTCGTCATGACGAGGATGTCCCGGGTGCCCGCCATGTCGGGTGTGTACTCGAGCGAGAAGCTCCAGGTGTGGAAGGTCTGCGCGCAGAGGGTCGTGGAGTGCGGCACCGTGAGCAGCACGGCGACGTCCAACGTCTGCCGGCCGCGGCCGAGGCGGGCTTCGGTGGGGAAGCACGCGTCGGTCGAGAAGCCGCTCACCTGGATCGTGCGCTTCACGCCGGGCGGCGCGACCGGGGGATCGACCGAGATGACCAGCACCGGAGGAACGGGGCTCAGCTTCGTGCCGGTCTCGCCATCGCCGCGCCCGGGGGGTGAGACGAGCGTTGCGATGGCGAGCAGCACGAACGGGGCGAAGGCGCGTGTCTTCATGGCGCCCTCACTGGATGACCAGGCGCCGCGGGATGAAGCGCTGCAGGTTCGAGGCGCGGCGCTGCGTTCCGTTGTTGGGCGTGAAGTCCATCGTCGCGTCGAGATTGCCGTGGACGAAGCTCGGCGAGAACGTGAGCCTCACGCTGCCCTGGAAGATGACGTTGGACAGCGGCATCGCGCAGGGCGCCGCGCACGAGGACGGCGTGGCCGTCGACTCGAACATGAAGCCTTCCCACACCAGGCCGTTCACCTTCCAGTCGCCCTGCTGGATCCAGTACCAGCGCGTGGCGCCCGTCGCCGGGTCATAGACGTGCCAGGTCGCGAAGACGTCGTCGTTGTTGCCGTAGTCGTGCGAGATCATCAGGCCCGAGCCCGCCGTCGCCGGATCGAACCAGGTGCCGGAGACGTCGTGGAACGCCTTCGGCTTCTCGGCCGTCGCGGTGATCATCCAGCCGGATGTGATCGGCGAGGCCTGGTTGGTCATCACCAGGACTTCGACCTGGCCCACCGCCTCCGGCGTGTAGTCGAGCTCGAACCGGTAAGGCGCGAACGCGGAGAAGCAGGCCTGGAACGTCTGCTGCTCGGAAAGCAGGATGCCGATCGCCTGCGTCCGGGCGTACGACGGCGGCAGTCCCAGCTTCGCGCCCGTCGGTACGCACGAGTTCGGCCACATCCCCGCGACGATGATCTTCCGGGCCGTGCCGGGCGGCGCGATCGCCGGTTCCACGGCCACGGCGGCGAGCGGCGGGAGGATGGAGAGCTTGGGCTTACTTACAGCCGGCTCGGCCGCGGCCGAGCCGCAGGAGACGATGGAGAGGAACACCACGAACAGGGCGGAGAGGCGTTGAAAGAACATGGAATCTTCCTTTGGATCAGTGAATTGAACGGCTGCATCAAACTGCGGGAATTTTTCCCACATTGCGGTATGATGGGCCTCGTTGTCAAGCCTTGCCCCGGCCAACAAATGTGGGAACACTTCCCACACGCAAGAAATGTCGATCGAAGCCCGTGTCCGAATCCGAGTCGAAAACCCGCCAATCCGCCGTGCTCCGCGCCCTCGCCCGGGTGCTGCGGCCGGTCGCGCGCCTGCTGATCGCGGGCGGCGTGCCGATCCAGGCGGCGAGCGAATCGCTGAAGCGGGCGTACGTCGAAGCGGCCCAGCGCCACTTCGGCGAGGAGGCCGGGACCGACAGCCGCCTCTCGCTGCTCACCGGCATCAACCGCAAGGAAGTGCGCCGGCTCACCACGCCCGCCGCGGACGAATGGGGCCCGGAGTCGGTGACGTCGTTCGCTTCGGCCGTCTACACCGCGTGGACCCTGCGCGAGGAATGGCGCGGAGCGGACGGCAAGCCCCGCGCGCTGCCCTTGCGAGGCGAGGGGTCCTTCGACGTGCTGGTGAAGGGTGTGACGCGCGATCTCCGGCCCTCGTCGGTGCTGGCCGAGCTGGTGCGGCTGGGTTACGCCGAGACGGGCGTGGACGACACGGTGCGGCCCGTCGGAGACGCGTTCCTCTCGCAGCGCGAGTTCACCGACCGGCTGGGTCCCCTCGCGGAAAACCTGCAGGACCACGCCGATGCCGCCGTCGCCAACGTGCTCGGCGCATCGCCCCCCTTCCTGGAACGCACTCTCTTCGGCGACGAGCTCTCGGAGGAGTCGGCGAAGGTGCTGCACGAAGAAGCCCGCGCGCACTGGAAGCGCGTGCACGACGAGCTGATCGCCCGCGCGGACGTGCTGGAAGCCGAGGACCAACGCCTCGGCCGTCCGGCCACGACGCGCATTCGCGTGGGTGTCTACGTTTATGTCGAAACCCCCTCCGGGGACGCGACCGCGTCGCCCCAGAAAAAGGAATCCGATGAAGACTGAACCTCTCGCGCTCCGGCGCTTCGGCGCGATCCTCGCGATCGCCCTCCTCCCCGGCTGCCTCGAGACGAAGACCGGCAGCAACGGAACCGGCAGCGTGCCCGCCGACGGCAAGTCGCTCGTCGCGGGCACCGTCGTGAGCGTCGAACCGTTCTCGGTCGGTCTGGCCTCGCTCGAGCCGTCCACCGCGGTCATCCGCCGCGACGAGACGACGAATGCCGGCGTCTCGTCGCTTCGCCTCGGCATGAATCTCGAGGCGGCCGGTACCGTGACGGGCCCCTATGGCACCGTCCCCGTCGTGTTGCGCGAGGGCGGTGCCCAGAGCGCCGTGCGCGGGCCGGTGATCTCCGTCGACGCCGCCGCCCAGCGCTTCACCGTGGCGACGTTCACCTTCGTCGTCGACGCGAACACCCTCTACGACGGCGTGGCCGGCTTTCCCGGTCTTGCCTCGGGCGCCTACGTGGAGGTCTCGGGCCTGCCGCTCGCGGACCTGCGCACGATCCTCGCGACGCGCATCACGCAGACGGCCGCGCCCGCCGATGGACGCATCTCGGTCTCGGCGCGGATCGACTCGCTGTCGGCGACGGGCCTGTCGCTCGCCGGCATCCTGGTGCCCGGCATCTCGAGCGGGAGCTTCAGTCCGCCGCCGCCGATCGGAGGCCGCGCCCGCGTGAATGGCAACTACAACGCGGCTGCGGTCGCGATCACGAACGAGTTCGTGTTCCTGCTGCCCGATTTCGCGCCGGCGGCCAGCACCACGGTCGAGCTCGAGGGAATCGCGCTCAACGTGGCATCGAACGGGAGCTTCGTCCTGCGCACGCCCGCGCACGATTACGACATCGCAGCCGGTGCGCCCGGACCCACGCCGATCTCATCCGGGGCGCGCGTGCGCGTCGTGGCCACCGCGTCATCGGCCACGTCACTCATGCCGACCTCGGTGACCGCCGTGGGACAGATCGTCTATCGGGTGAGCGGTACCGTGAGCGACTACACGTCGCTCGCAGCGTTACGTGTGCGGGGAGAACCGGTGGATCTCACGACGGCGGTCATCCGGGGCGGCAATGCCTCGGACATCGCCAACGGACGGCGCCTCGCGATCGTGGGGACCGCGGGTCCCGGCGCACTGCGCGTGTCGGAGGCGACCCTCCTGCCCTGAGCGCTACTTCAGGGCTCCGGCGAGCCACCCGTCGATCGCCCGTGCGAGCTCATCCTCGTGGCGGACGAAGAAGTGGTCCGCGGCGGCGATGACGGTCTGCCGCGAGCCACGGCCCACGAGGGCCTTTCGGCGCGCCTCGGCGCCGGCGAGCACCGCGGGAAAATCCTGCTCGCCGTAGATGTCGAGCGTCGGTTGGGCCAGTGCGCGCGCCCCGCCCGTGAAAGGACCCAGCCTCCCGACGCAGACCCACGCCGCGAACGGCGACGAGGCCGCCGCATCGAGATAGGCGTTGCTCATGTACGCGCCCATGCTGTGGCTCACCAGCACCTGCTTCGCGGGCGTGCGCTCTCGCAGCCACGCCGAGGCGCGCGCGATCCGGTCGAACGCGTCGGGAAATACCTTGGGATAGTCCTCGTGCTTCGCATCGGCGGCGAGCACGGGCATCTGGATGGAGAGCGTCGTGTAGCCCATGTCGGTGAGCTTGGCGCGCAGGATCCCGATCAGGCCATGGTCCGGGTGCACGCCGGCACCGTGCACGATGACGAGCGCGCCCTTGGCTTCCTTCGCCGGCGCGTAGAGGGCGAGGAACTTGCGCCCCGATGCCGCGGGAATCCACACGGCATCGCCCACGACCACGCCGGGCTCGACCTCGTCCGCCCAGCGCTTCTCCCGCTCGTAGTCCTGGGCGAACGCGAGCGTCGCGGCGCAGGACAGGATGGCGACGGCGGTGCGAATTGCGGTTCTCATTCCCTGCATCCTCCCTTTCGGCAAGAATAGCCCAGCGCGGCCACCCGGGCCGGGGAGAGAACGACCATGGAATTCTTCGCGTTCGACTGGATCTCGGATCCGGCGATCTGGCTTTCGCTGATCACGCTGGCCGGCCTCGAGATCGTGCTGGGGATCGACAACCTCGTGTTCATCGCGATCCTCACCAACCGGCTGCCGGAGCCCCAGCGTCCGATGGCCCGCAAGGTGGGCCTCGCCATGGCGCTCGGTACGCGCCTCATCCTGCTCGCGATGCTCGCGTGGATCGTGACGCTCACCGAGCCGCTGTTCACCGTGCTCACCCTGTCGATCTCGTGGCGCGACGTGATCCTCATCGTCGGGGGCGTCTTCCTGCTGGTGAAGGCCACGCACGAAATCCACAACGAGATGGAGGGCGAGCCCGAGGACAAGGGCCCCGCGCAGCGCGGCGCCACCTTCGGGATGATCGTGACGCAGATCGCGGTCATCGACATCATCTTCTCGCTCGACTCGGTGATCACCGCGGTGGGCATGGCCGACCAGCTCTGGGTGATGGTGCTCGCCGTCGTGATCGCGATGATCATCATGCTGGTGGCCTCCACGCCGCTCGCGAACTTCGTCTCCGCGCACCCGACCGTGAAGATGCTGGCGCTCTCGTTCCTGATGATGATCGGCGTCTTCCTGGTCGCCGACGGCCTGCATTTCCATATCCCGAAGGGCTACCTCTACTTTTCGCTCGCGTTCTCGATCGCCGTGGAAGCGCTCAACTACTGGGTTCGCAACCGCAGGAAGAAAGCACACGCGCATCCGTAGCGTCCGCGCCGTGAGATGATTCACGGATGACGGCCCGCATCGATCCGCGGTCGCTCACCCGCGAGCTGCTGCGCTACAACACGATCAACCCGCCGGGGATGGAGCGCGCCTGCGCCCGCCACCTGGGAGGCCTGCTCGAATCCGCGGGCTTCGCGGTCAAGTACCACGAGTTCGCCGAATCTCGCACCAGCCTCGTGGCCGAGATCGGCGGAGACGACGATCGACCCCCGATCTGCTTCACCGGCCACATCGATGTCGTGCCGCTCGGCGCCGCCCCGTGGTCGCACGACGCGTTCGCGGGCGAGACCGAGGGCGACAAGCTCTACGGTCGCGGCTCCACCGACATGAAGAGCGGCATCGCGGCACTGGTGGCCGCCGCGATCGAGCTCGCGCCGCAGCTCGCCAAGGGACCCGGCCTCGTCGTCGTCATCACCGCCGGCGAGGAAGTCGGCTGCGAGGGCGCGCGATTCCTCGCCGACCACAAGCTCCTGCCGCGCGCGGGCGCGATCGTCGTCGCGGAGCCCACGGCGAACTATCCGTACATCGGCCACAAGGGTCTCGCCTGGTTCGAGATCGAGACCACGGGCGTCACGGCGCACGGCTCGATGCCCGAGGTCGGCGACAACGCGATCCTCAAGATGGCGAAGGTGATCGGCGACCTCGAGCATTTCGAGTTCCCGGTGCACTCGCATGCGGTGATGGGCAAGCCCACGATGAACGTCGGCACGATCCACGGCGGCCTCAACACCAACTCGGTGCCCGACCGCGCGAAGATCACCGTCGACACGCGCACCGTGCCCGGCATCGACCACGTGCACCTGTGCCACTCGATCGAAGCGCTGCTCGCACCCCGCGGAGCGCACGTCCGCAAGATCGTCGATACGGCGCCGCTCTACACGGAGCCTTCGAACGAATGGGTGCAGCAGGTCTTCGAGACGTGCACGCCGCTGCTCGACGGACGCCCGACGCCGAAGACCATCACCTTCTCCACCGACGGCGCGGATCTCAAGCGCGGCTTCGGCGGCCCGCCCGCCGTGATCCTCGGCCCCGGCGAGCCCACCCTCGCCCACCAGACGGACGAGTGGTGCTCGATGACGCGCATCGAGCAATCCGTGGATCTCTTCAAGACCTTGATGCTTCGCTGGAAGTGAACGTCATTCCCGCGAAGGCGGGAATCCAGCCTGGGCCCCCGCCTACGCGGGGGCGACGACTCACACCGAGATCGCGAGCTTGATGCCCGTCGCGATCAGGAAGAGCGCGAAGATGCGACGCAGCGTGGCGCCACGAAGCTTGTGCGCGAGCCGCGCGCCGAACGGCGCCACGAGCACGCTGGTGGCCGAGATCCCCACGAACGCCGGCAGGTAGACGAAGCCCAGGCTCCACTCGGGAAGACCGGGGACGGTCCATCCCGCGATGGCGTAGCCGACGGTGCCCGCGATCGCGAGCGGGAAGCCCATCGCGGCGCAGGTCCCGATGGCGCGGTGCACGGTCATGCTGCACCACGTGAAGAACGGCACGCCGATCGCGGCGGCGCCGCCGCCGAAGAGGCTCGACGCCGTGCCGATGAAGAACGCCCAGCCGCGCAGGCCGCTGGCGCCCGGAAGCTCGCGGCGCTGCGTCGGCTTGAGGTCGAAGACCATCGTCACGATCATCACGGCCATGAACGCGAGGAAGACGACCTTCAGCACGCCCGTCGGCACGAAGCGAGCGACGACCACGCCGGCCAGCACGCCCGCGAAGAGACCCGGCACCATCGTCTTCACGATCGGCCAGTCGACGGCGCCGTGCTTGTGATGGGTGCGGAACGAGGACCACGCGCCCGCCATGATGGCCGCGAGCGACGTGCCGATCGCCATGTGCATGATGAAGGCCGGGGGGAAGCCGTGCGCCGCGAACATCAGCGCCAGCGAGGACACGATGATGAGCCCGCCGCCGATGCCCAGCAGCCCCGCGAGGAACCCGACGACGGCGCCGATGCCCAGGTAGGCGCCGAGCTCCGCTAGCGGCATCTCACTTCAGCTTCGCGGTGATGAACTTCCACTCGGCTGCCGTGACGGGGGTGATCGACAGGCGGTTGCCCTTGCGCAGCGTCACCATCTCCGCGAGCTGCGGGTAGCCGCGCATTTCCTCCAGCGGCATGGGACGCGTCTTCCTGGCGAGCTTCACGTCCACGAGCATCCAGCGCGGCTCCTCTTTCTTCGCCTTGGGGTCGTAGTACGGGCTCTTCTTCTGGAACTGCGTGTCGTCGGGATAGGACGTGCTCGCGACTTCCGCCAGGCCGTAGATGCCGGGGACTTCGCAGCTCGAGTGGTAGAAGAGCACGCCGTCGCCCACCGTCATGGAATCGCGCATGTAGTTGCGCGCCATGTAGTTGCGAACGCCGAACCAGGGGGTGGACTGCTTGGGGGCCGCGACGAGATCGTCTATGGAAAACTCGTCGGGCTCGGACTTCATCAACCAGTAATTCATCGCGATTCCCTGCGGTGTTCGCCCAGGCCGCTAACCTGAACCCAGAGGTTCAAGGCGGTCACCCACCGCGCGCCGCAGGTACGTCCGACGTGGGACGCGCACAATAGCGCACTGAGCGGGCGTCCATTTCATACCACTTATCGGTTCAAGGATTTGAGCCTGGACGAACGCCGCAGGAAACCGAAAACGCCTAGAACAAATTGTCCTGGTCCGACGCGAGCGCCGATTCCAGCGTCTCCTGCATGGCAACGATTCTACGCCGAACGGCGGCGCTGTCGCCACCGGAATCGCCGCCCTTGCGCGACAACATTTCGTGCGCGATGTTCAACGCGGCCATGATCGCGATGCGCTCGTTGCCGACGACCTTGCCGGTGTCGCGCACTTCCTTCATGCGGCGGTTCAGGAAATCGACGGACGCGAGGAGCTGCTTCTCTTCGCCCTCGGGACAGCCCACGCGGAACTCGCGGCCGAGCACGGTGATCGTAAGTGCGCCTTTTTCCGCGGCGTCCTTCACGACTCGGTCTCGGGAATCTGCTTGAGGAGCGCCTCGATGCGCGTCTTGGCGGAGGCGAGCTTCTCGCCGAGGCGCGCGTTCTCGTCGGCGCGCGCCGCAACCTGCTGGCGAAGGTCACGGTTCTCCTCGCGCAGCGTTTTCAGGCGCTGCACGACCTGCGCAAGCTTGGCCTCGAGGTCGTGGAGTTCCGCTTCCATGGGAACCAAGATAGGTGAATTTCCTTGGCCCGTCAATGCGTAAGCATCTCTTTTGAAAGTGCTTTATCATCGCCGGTGCGTTGGGATGCTCGGGAAGCCGGTTCGAAGCCGGCGCTGCCCCCGCAACGGTAGGCGAGCAGGCGCTCGCGAGTCCGGAGACCGGCCCCCTCGTGCCCTCAACCTTGCAGCCTGCGGGGACGCTCGCTGCCAAGCCAAGGATCACCATGCAACCCTCGAAGCTCGCGGGCCTGTTCGGCCTCGCCGCCCTCGGCGCCCAGGCGCAAGTTCCCCCTCCCGCGCAGCCGACGATGCTCGACCCGATCGTGGTCACGGCCACCCGCAGCCTCAAGCCCGAGGTGCAGACCGTGCGCGACACGATCGTCATCACGCGCACCGACCTCGACGCCGCGGGCAACCTGTCGCTCGCCGAAGTGCTGCAGCGAAACGCCGGCATCGAATTCCGCGGCACGGGCGGCCCGGGGCAACCGGGCGGCCTCTTCATCCGCGGCTCGACCTCCGGACAGACGCTGGTGCTGATCGACGGCATCCGCGTGAACAACCCGCTCGGCACGACCTCGATCGAGAACATCCCGCTCGAGATGATCGAGCGGATCGAGGTGGTGAAGGGCCCGGTGTCGAGCCTCTACGGGGCCGATGCGATCGGCGGCGTGGTGCAGGTCTTCACGCGCGGCAAGAAGGTCCCGCACTTCTTCGCCAACGCGGGCTACGGCGAGGACAACGACTGGCGCGCGAGCGCGGGCGTGACCGGCGTCGACAAGACGACATCCTTTTCGGTCTCCACCGGCTACCGCAAGGTGGACGCACCCAGCGCCACCAACTCGCGCAACTTCTGCCACGACCCGGATCGCGATCCGTACGAGAACGCGTTCTTCAACGCCAAGGTCACGCAGCAGCTCTGGAACGGCGAGATGCTGTCCTTCAACGGCTTCGTCTCCCAGGGCAAGACGCACTTCGACGGCTGCGCCGACAACGACGGCAACCTGCACGACGACCTGAACAAGCAGACGCTCTACGGCGCGAGCGTGTCGGCCGCCTCGCTCTTCGCGACCGGCTGGACCAGCCGCCTCACGTACAACTTCGGCCTCGACGACACGCAGGTCACGGGCGCCTTCCCCAGCACCTTCAAGACGCAGCAGGACCAGCTCTCGTGGGTGAACGAGTTCACCATCCCGGGCGGCTCCATGCTCGCGGGCGCCGAGGGCCTGCGCCAGACGATCGTGCAATCGAGCTCCACGTTCGCGAAGGACCATCGCGAGGTGGCGGGCGTGTTCGCGAGCATCAACCAGCTCTGGTACGGCCAGCGCACGGAAGCGAGCATCCGCCGCGACTACGACCTGGACGAATCCTTCGGGGACAGCACCACCGGAAGCTTGAGCTACGGCGTCGATTGGCCCTGGGTCGGCGCGCTCTCGGCCACGTACGGAGAGGGCTTCCGCATGCCGACGTTCTTCGACCTCTACGGCCCGACGTCGGACTTCTACGTGCCCAACGCGAACCTGCGCCCCGAGCGCAGCCACAGCACCGAGATCTCGCTGCGCAGCGCACCGAAAAGCGCGTGGACCTGGCGCATCACCGCATTCGACAACCGCATCGAGGACCTCATCACGTACGTCTTCCCGACGGTGGAGAACGTGAAGAAGGCGCGCATCCGCGGCGCGGAGGCGAACGTGCAGGCGACGTGGCTCGGCATCGACTGGCGCGGGGCTCTCACCGTGCAGCGTCCGGAGGACGACGAGACCGGCAAGCGCCTGCAGGGACGTGCCGAGCAGTTCGGCACCCTCTCGGCCTCGAAGCGCTTCGGCTCGGCATGGACCGTGGGCGCTTCCGTGTTCGCGAGCGGCGACCGCTTCGACTCGGTCACCGAAGCGCCCGACACGCGCCTGCCCGGCTACGCGATCCTGGACGCGCGCGTTCGCTACCAGGTGGACCGGCGCTGGGCGGTCGAGCTCTCGGCCACCAACCTCACGGACCGCAAGTACGAGAGCGCCGTGGGCTACAACGCTCCGGGGCGCGGCGTGCTGCTCACCGTGCGCTTCGACGCGTTCTAGTTACTTGCGGATCAGGCCCTGGCCCGTGGGGAGCGACAGGATCATCACCCCGTGCGCGAGCGCCCAGGCGTCCCAGGCCTTCTTCTGGTTGAGGTGCGCGGCCCAGCCGTAGTCGTCCAGCAGCATGAACGCGCCGGGCACGAGGCGCGGCCAGAGGAACTCCGCCGCCGCCATCTCCGCCGCCGCCACGTTCATGTCGATGGAGGCGTAGGCGACCTTCGTGGAGCCGGCCATGGCCGAGAGCGTGTCGGGAACGCGCCCGCGCACCACCACGGCGTTGGGCCAGCGCGAGAATTTCTTCACCACGTCGGCATGCAGCGCATCGCCGTTCTGGTACTTGCGGTTCATCTCGAGGACGCCGAAGCGCTTTTCCTCCTCGTTCACCTGCTCGGCGGGGATGCCGGCCCAGGTGTCGAAGAGGTAGAACTTGCGCGAGGCCTGCTTCGCGAAGTCGAGCCACGTCATCACGGCGCCGGAGAGGATCCCCGTGTGCACGCCGCACTCCACGAAGTCGCCCTCGAGGGCGAGCGCCTGGGTGGCGCACCAGAGCGCCACGTGCGTGCGCCACTCGACCTGCGTGCCGGGCCGGCCGTTCTCGAGGCCGACCCCGTACGCCCGCAGGAAGCGCGCGTCGCGCATGAAGTCTGCGTTGTGCTGCGAGGCGAGGCCGTCCTGGTTGTACGTGAGCGGCCCCTGGACGAGCAGGCGCCCGTCGGGGAGCGGGAACTTCACCTCGAGGCTGAGGCTGTCGAGCTTGCTCATGGGGCGAGCTTCGCCTCGACGACCCGCGACTCGCAGTCGAACTCGCGATAGAGGCCGCGCATGAGCGTATCCATCTGCTTGGCATTGCGCATGTCGAGCCAGCGATAGCCGTCGTAGTCGCCGCGGGGCGCGGTCACCACGTGGTGGATGCGCTCCGAGCGGATCACCGCGGGCCGGGCGTCCATCAGGACCGCTTCCCATTCCTCGGTGGGCGTCTCGCTCCACAGCCAGCGCATCCAGTCGGCGAGGAAGAGGAACACGCTGTGGTCGAACACGCCGTCGGGCGTGGACTGCAGGCGCTCCGCGTGCCCGCGGATCAGCTCGCGGCGAAGGCGCTTCTGCAAATCGCGCGGGACTTCGTAGAGGGTCTGGTAGCCGTAGCGCTGCACGAGCTCGCGCGACGGGTCCGTGATGGGAGCGGCGCTCCCGGCGAGCTGGGTCGCGAGGGAAGCGATATCGAGGGCGGGTCCTGCCGAGATCACCTGGCGCATGTCATTTCACCCGGAGCAGGAAGCCGTTGGGATTGAGGCTCATCACGTAGCGCTCGCCCCAGCGGCGGTCGAGCACGAAGTCGTCGCTCTCCTGCAGGAACGCTTCGGCGGCGGCCTTCGGGCCTTCGTTGGGAACGGGGTGGTAGCCCATCACGTCGTTCAGCGAGTCCTCGACGATGAAGTAGCCGCCGACGTGCACGAAAGGCGCGTAGGCGCGGATCTCGGCCAGCACGTGGTTCTTCTCGTGGTCGGAGTCGGCGATGACCAGCACGCGCTTGCCCTGCACCTTCGAGCGCACTTTCTCCAGCATCTCCGGCGACGTGCTGCCGCCCTCGAGGTAGGTGATGCGCTTGTTCTCGGCCGGCTTCGCCTTGGAGAGCGTGATGTCGATGCCCAGCACCTCGCCGTGGCCCACGAGGTCCAGCAGGCTCGCGTAGAAGTGCGTCGCACCGCCGAACATCACGCCCAGCTCGATCACGAAATCGGGCTTGGTCTCCCAGATGATCTCCTGGTAGCTCCAGCAATCCCACGGGGTCTTGATGATGTCGTGGCCCAGCCAGCGCTGCTGCTGGCGCCCGAGGCCGTAGCGATAGCCCTGGTGGATGAAGTAGTAGTGGTACTTCATGTACTCGCGCAGCGTCATGTCGCCGAGGCGCTCCATCGACGACTGGTCGCGGAAGATCTTCTCGATCGAGTCGATGTGCGGGTTGTTGTAGAGCAGCTTCGGATGGAAGCCCGATTGCTCGCAGAAATCGACGCGGGTGTCCGGGCCGTCGGCGATGCGCTTCTCGACGAGCCAGGTCACGTACTTCATCGCGATCTCCTGGTCGAGCGGCAGGTGGTGCTTCGCGAGGGGCGGTTGCGGAGTCTGTTTCAAGGGGAGGCTTTCGTGCCGAGGGCGCGGACCATTCCGCGCACGTGTTCTTCGAGGGAGGGACCCGGAAGGTGGCCGCCCACCCGGGTCAGGTATTCGAGGGCCGGGGCGCCGTCCTGCGCCGCGGGGCCGGGACGCTCGATCGCCACCGGGCGGCCGTTTTCACCAGACGCGATTTTCGCGCACAGCGAGGCAAATTCATAGACGGTGCACTCCGCCTTGCCGGGAGCGTTGGCGACGGTGACGCCCGAGGCCGCGTTCTCCAGCCACCAGCCGGCAAGCGCGCCCAGCCCTTCGGCCGGCACGAAGTTGCGCCGCTGCGAGCCATGGGACTTGAGCACGATCGCACCGCCCAGGGCCTGGCGCGGGAAATCGAACGGGATCAGCGTCCAGCGCGCGAAGCGCTCGAGCGAGGGCGGCATGCCGTAGACCGCGCAGGGGCGGGCGAGCAGCGTGGCCGCCCCGGTCATCCGCGCCGAGCGCCGGAAGAGCTGCTCGGCGGCATAGTGCGCGATCGCGTAGTCCGAGAGCGGGTTCACCGGCGAAGCCTCGTCGAGGCGGCCCTCGAGCGGTCCGTAGACATGGGCGGAGGAGAAATAGGCGAGACGGCCGACTCCGGCATCGCGCGCCGCGCCGAGCAGTGCGCTCGTGCCCCGCAATGCCTTGGCGAAGGCGGCGTCGCGATCCGCGAAGTCCTCGTCGGTGACGCCCGCCGCGTGGACGAGCGCGTCGCAGCCCTTCAACGCGCCGGCGGGAAGATTCGCGTCGGTCGCGAGGTCCACGCGCACCGCACAGTCCGGCGCTCGGCCGACCGTGACGATCTCGTGGCCCGCACCCGCGAGCGCTTTCGCCACCGCATGGCCGATGAGGCCGCTCGCGCCGGAAAGGGCGATGCGCATGTCAGCCGATCGGCTCGAGGTCGGCCAGGCGCGGCCAGGCGCGGTCTCGCGCCGACACCACGGGGTTCGCGTCGACCGGCCAGGTGATGCCCAGCGCGGGATCGTCCCACGCGAGCCCCCCTTCGGCGTTCGGCGCGTACGCGTTGTCGACGAGGTAGCTCACGACCGCGTCGTCGGTGAGCGCGCAGAAGCCGTGCGCGAAGCCGCGAGGGATCAGCACCGCGTTCTTGCGCTCGGCGGAGAGCTCCACCGAATCCGACTGGCCATACGTCGGCGAGCCGCGGCGCAGGTCGACGAAGACATCGAAGACGCGCCCGGCCACCGCGCGCACGAGCTTGGTCTCGGCATGCGGCGGACGCTGGAAGTGCAGGCCGCGCACGACGTTGCGCAGCGACGAGGATTCGTTGGCCTGGATCCACTCCGTCGGCAGGCCCGCGCGAGCGAAGATGTCGCGGTCGTACCAGCGCATGAAGTAGCCGCGCTCGTCGCCGCGCGGCTCGAAGCGGATCTCGTAGGTGCCGGCGAGGCGACGCGGCTCGAGCTTCATGCCGCGGCCTTCGCGTTGGCTTCGATCTGCGCGGCCGTCGTCTCGCGAAGCTTCCCGGCACCGTTCGCGGCGTCGCGATACCAGGCGACGCTCTTCGCCACGGCCGTCTCGAAATCCCACGCGCACCGCCAGCCCAGCTCGCGCAGCGCCCGTTCGCTCGAGAGCACGAGCGCCTTCGCTTCGGGGATGGTGCCGTCGGGCTCGTGGCGCCACGCGGCCCCCGCGCCCCATTCGCGGACGGCTGCGTCCGCGACTTCCGCGACCGGCCGCACGAAGGCGGGATCGGGACCGAAATTCCAGGCGATCGCCTCGGCCGGCACGTCGCCCGGGGCCGCGCGCTCCGCCAGCACCAGCGTGCCGCGCACGGCGTCGAGCACGTGCTGCCACGGCCGGGTGGCAGCGGGATTGCGGAGCACCAGGGGAGCGGCGCGCTCGAAGGCGCGCATCGCGTCGGGCAGCAGCCGCTCGGAGGCCCAGTCGCCGCCGCCGATGATGTTGCCCGCGCGGATGACCGCGAGCGCCGTTTGCGGCGATGCGCGACGGAAATAGCTTTCCCACCACGCGCCCGCGGCCCAATCCGCGCTCGCCTTGCTCGCGCTGTACGGCTCGTTGCCGCCGAGGCGGTCGTCCTCCGCGAAGGCACGGCCCGACTGGTCGTTGCGATAAACCTTGTCCGTCGTGTAGCAGACGATGCGCGGCACGCCCGATTGCCGGCACGCCTCGAGCACGTGGACCGTGCCCATCACGTTGGTCGCGAAGGTGAGCACCGGGGCGCGATACGCCTCGCGCACGATCGGCTGCGCGGCAAGATGGAAGACCACCTCGGGCTTCGACGCTTCGACGGCGGCCGCGACGGCCGCGGCATCGTTCACGTCGCCCAGCGTGTGGCGCTCGAGGCGCGCGGCGAGGTTCGTGGCCTCGAAGAAGCTGGGCTGCGTGGGTGGCGGGAGCGAGAAGCCGCTCACGCGAGCGCCGCATTCCGCGAGCCACGTGCACAGCCAGCCGCCGACGAACCCGGTATGGCCGGTCACCAGCACGCGACGGCCGCGCCAAGCGCCGGCCTGCGGGACCGCGGCCATGCTCAGAGCCAGGGGGCGTTACCCCGCGCCCAGATCTGGTTCAGCGCGAGCATCTCGCGGTAGGTGTCCATGCACTGCCAGAAGCCGCCATGCTGGAAGGCCGAGAGCTGCCCGCGCGCGGCGAGCGGCGGCAGCACGTCGGTCTCGAGGACCAAGCCCGGATCGTCGGAGACGCCGTCGAACGCCTTCTTGTCGAAGACGAAGAAGCCGCCGTTGATCCACCCGTCGTTCACCTGCGGCTTCTCGGAGAAAGTCTTCACCGCGCCGTGGGCGACGTCGATCTCGCCGTAGCGCGACGAGGGATGCACCGCCGTCACCGTGGCGAGGCGTCCGCCCTTCTCGTGCGAGGCGAGAAGCGCGGCGATGTCGATGTCGGCCACGCCGTCGCCGTAGGTCGCGAAGAAGCGGCTGCCCTGGACGTGCTTCAGCGCGCGCTTGATGCGGCCCCCGGTCATGGTGTCGTCACCGGTGTCGGTGAGCACGATTTCCCAGTCCTCCTCGGCGGCCGCGTCGTGCACCGTGATCGCGTGCGAGCGCAGGTTCACCGTGACGTCGGACTGGCGCACGCGGTAGTTCAGGAAATAGTCGCGGATCACCTCGCCCTTGTAGCCCAGGCAGAGGACGAAGCGCCGCACGCCGAAGCGATGGTAGCGCCGCAGGATGTGCCAGAGGATCGGCTTGCCGCCGATCTCCACCATCGGCTTGGGCTTGAACTCGGTCTCCTCGCGAAGGCGCGTGCCCTGGCCGCCGCAGAGGATGACGGCCTCCATGCCGGCGGGGCTCATCGCGCGGCTCCCGCCACGGACAGCGCGGGCTGGGTGCCGAAGCTCTGCTCCAGCAACTCTTCGAGGCATTGCGTCATGGGGACTTTCCGGAACAGTTCATAGGCCTTGTCGCCCTGCGCCTGCCAGGCGTTGCCGGCGAGCAGCTCGGCCAGCGCGTCGCCGAGCTTCTCCTTGCCGTGCACCACCTTCGCGACCTCGAGGTAGTTCGCCGGGTCGCTCTCGGCCTCGGAGAGGATGGCCACGCGGTTGTTCGCGAGATAGCAGATGCGGAAGGAATTCACGTGCGTGTACTTGTCGTCCTGCACCACGTTCAGGTTCACCCGGGCGCGCGCGATGCGGTCGTTGCGCAGGTAGTACGGGCAGCTCGCGTCCCACATGCCGTTGAACTTGCGCTTGGTGAGCGTATCCATGATCTCCTTGCGGCGCGCGCTCATCATGCCGAAGAAGTAGAAGTCGAGGTCCTTCTCCGGGCGGTGCTCGATGTCTTCCAGCTTCGGGTGCCAGCCCCAGCGCATGAAGTGCGCGTGGGTGCCGTAGCGGCGGTGCTCGGCGATGTTGTCCTGGATCACGTCCCAGACGAAGCGGCCTGCCTTCATGCTGGGCAGGTACGACCCCATGAAATCGACCTTGCTGGGGTTGAAGTTGAGGAGGTCGCCCGCGATCACCTCGGTGTTCACGTGGGCGAAGTCGATTCCCGACTCCGCGATCTTCGCCATGGCCGGGGGCGCGAGGAAATACGCGCCCACGACGAGGTTGAAGCGCGAGGTGTCCAGCTGCAGCCCCGAGAGCACGACGTCGTGGCCGAGGCTCTCCAGGCCGTACTTGGTGGCGAGGAGGAAATCGCGGCGCAGGTGGAACAGCGGCTCGGGACCGAAATAGGCGAGGTTGAACTTCACGGCAAGGGTAGAATCGTGGGGAATCGCGGCCCTGAAAAGGCCGCACGAGAGCCCGCGAATTCTACCAAATCCCGCGTCCCGTTCCCCGAATGACCGATAGCGACGTCCTCAGCGTGGATCCGACCGCCTGGGTGAGCCCCGACGCACGCATCCACCCCTCGCAGCGCGGCACCCGGATCGTGATCGGCGCCCACACGCAGGTCTACGACTACGTCGTGATCCGCGCGGTCGGCGGCACCGGCGACATCGTGATCGGCGAGCACTGCTACATCAACCCGCATTGCGTGCTCTATTCCGGCTCCGGCATCCGCTTCGGCGACTACGTGCTCATCGGCCCGCATTGCTCCATCGTCCCCGCCAACCACGGGATCGCCCGCACGGATGAAGTCATCCGCAAGCAGGGCTTCATGCCCTCGCGCGGCGGCGTCGTCATCGAGGACGACGTCTGGCTCGGGGCGCATTGCGTGGTGCTCGACGGCACGCACATCGAATCGGGCGCGGTGATCGCCGCGGGCAGCGTGGTCTCGGGCCGCATCACCGGCAAGGCGGTGTGGGGCGGCAACCCCTGCCGGCTGATCCGCCCGCGCTGAGCCATGGTCCCCGACGCCGTCAACCTCGACTCGCTGCGGCGGGTTCTCGTCATCAAGCTGCGCCACCACGGCGACGTGCTCCTGTCCTCTCCCGTGCTGCAGGTGCTGAAGAACCGCGCGCCCGGCGTGGAGATCGATGCGCTCGTCTATGCGGACACGCGCGACATGCTCGCCGGCCACCCGGCGCTGTCGATGCTGCACACGGTGGACCGCAGCTGGAAGCGCCAGCCCGTCGCCACGCAATGGCCCTCCGAGCTGGGCTTGTTCAAGCGCCTGGCCGGCCGCAAGTACCAGCTGATCGTGCACCTCACCGATCATTGGCGCGGAGCCTGGCTCGCGCAGGCGCTGCGCCCTCGCTGGTCCGTGGCGCCCGCGCGCGCGAGCCGCTTCTGGAAATGGTCGTTCACGCACCGCTATCCGTTGCCGAAGGCCACGCCCCGCCACACGGTCGAGGCGAATCTCGACGCGCTTCGCAGGATCGGCGTCTATCCGGAGGAAGACGAGAAGAAGCTGGTGCTCGTTCCCGGCGATGAAGCCACGCAGCGCGTGGACCAGCTCCTGGCGCAGCATGGCCTCGCTCCCAAGCAGTTCATCCAGGCCCATCCCACGTCGCGCTGGCTCTTCAAGGCGTGGACCGAGGCGAAGAACGCCGAGCTCCTGCGCGCCCTGGTGCGCGACGGCCAGCGCGTCGTCGTCACCGGAGCGCCGGACGCACGCGAGAAAGCGATCCTCGGGCGCATCCTCCACGCGGCGGGCGAAGGCGTGGTCGATCTCTCCGGCCAGCTCACGCTGCGCGAGATGGGGGCGCTCTCCGCGAGGGCAAGGCTCTTCTTCGGCGTGGATTCGGCGCCGATGCACATCGCCTCCGCCATGGGCACGCCGGTGGTGGCACTCTTCGGCCCGAGCGGCGAGCACGAATGGGGTCCGTGGAAGGTGGCGCACCGCATCGTGACCAGCACGCATCCGTGCCGCCCGTGCGGCAACGACGGCTGCGGCGGCGGCAAGGTGAGCGAATGCCTCACCACGTTGCCCGTCGAGCGCGTGCGCTCCGCGATCAACGAGCTGCTCGCACGGCCTTGAGCGAACCGCGCGCCGCCGCCCCGCGCGGCCTCGGCCCGCGCATCGCGCTGGTCCGCGGCCGCTATGACCCCTTCGGCGGCGCCGAGCGCTTCGTGCAGAACGCCGTCGAGGCGCTGCGCACCCAGGGCGCGGCGCTCACCCTCATCACCCGAAGCTGGCCCGACCATGACGGCAGCGCTCTGCAAGTCGATCCGTTCTACCTCGGCAGCCTGTGGCGCGACTGGGGCTTCGAGCGCGCCGTGTGCGCCGAGCTCTCGCGCCGCCACTTCGACCTCGTCCAGTCCCACGAGCGCATCGCATGCTGCGACGTCTACCGTGCCGGCGACGGCGTGCATGCGGAGTGGCTCGAACAGCGCGCGCGCGTGCAATCGGCCGTGGGGCGCGCGGTGACGCGAGCGAGCCCGCACCACCGCTTCCTGCTCGACGCGGAGCGGCGCCTCTTCACCTCGCCGCGGCTGCGCTCGGTGATCTGCAACTCCGCGATGGTGCGCGACGAGATCGCCGAACGCTTCGGGGTCGAGCGCTCCAAGCTCACCCTGATCCGCAACGCCGTCGACAGCTCGCGCTTCCACCCAGGGCTGCGCGCGGAGTTCCGCGACGCCGTGCGCCAGCAGCTGAAGATTCCCGGCAACGCCAACGTCGTGGCGTATGTGGGCTCCGGTTTCGAGCGCAAGGGCGTGGGCGTGCTGCTCGAGGCGGCAGCCCGCGTGAAGCCCGCGCCGTGGGTCATCGTGGTGGGCAAGGACAAGCGCTCGGCGCGCTACGCCGCGCTCTCGCGCCAGCTCGGCATCGAGGAGCGCGTGCGCTTCGTCGGCGCCGTCTCGGACGTGCGGCCCTACTACGCGGCGGCCGACAGCTTCGCGCTGCCCACGCTCTACGATCCGTTCCCCAACGCCGGGCTCGAGGCCATGGCCTGCGGGCTGCCCGTGGTCACCTCCACGAAGTGCGGGCTGGCGGAGCTGGTGCGCGACGGCGAATCGGGTTTCGTGCGCGACGCGCTCGATGTCGCCGGCCTCGCCGGAGCCCTGGAGCGGCTCGATCCCGGCGCGGCCGTGCGCCTGGGCGAGGCCGCGCGCGATGTCGTGGCGCCCCTCACGCCGGCGGCGATGGCGCGCGAATACGTCGACCTCTACACGCGGCTCCTGCGAAGATAGCGGCGATGGACCTCTACAAACGCCTGCTGCGGCACGTCTGGCCCTACCGGGGCGCCCTGGCGCTGGGCATCGTCGCGATGATCGTGGGCGGCCTCGCCGACGCGGCGCTGGTGAAGCTGACCGGCCCGCTCGTGAACGAGCTCTTCGTGAACAAGAACCGCGAGCTCGCGATCCTGCTGCCGCTGGGCGTGATCGCCGTGTTCCTGGTCTCGGGGCTCGCCTCCTTCACCTCCGGCTACATGACGCAGTGGGTCTCGAACAAGGTGATCCTCGACCTGCGCGGCCTCATGTTCACGCAGCTCCTGCGCCTGCCGCCCGCGTGGTTCGACGAGGCGACCACGGCACGGCTCGTGGCCAAGTTCACCAACGACGTGACCAACATCGCGGCGGCGTCGACCTCCGTGCTCACCGTGTTCGTGCGCGACACCGTCACGATCGTGGCACTCCTCACGATCCTGCTCTACTCCAACTGGAAGCTCACGCTGATCACGCTGGCGGTGATCCCGCCCACCGCGCTCGTGGTGCGCTACTTCAGCAAGCGGCTCCGCGCGACCAGCCGCGCGAGCCAGCAGGCGATCGGCGGCATCGCCACGGTGCTGGACGAGACCATCGCGAACCTGCGCGTCGTCAAGATCTTCGGCGGCCAGTCGTACGAATCGTCGCGCTTCCGGGAAGCCAACGAGCGCATCCGCCGCTACAACATGAAGCAGTCGGTGGCCGCCTCGGCGAGCGTGCCGATCACGCAGCTGCTGGTGGCCTGCGCGGTCGCGGCGATCATCTACTTCGCCGCGCAGGAAGCGCTCTCCGGCAACAGCGACGTCGGCAAGTTCGTCGAGTTCATCGCCGCCACCGGCATGCTGCTGCAGCCGCTGAAGCGCCTGACCGGCATCAACGAGCACCTGCAGAAGGGGCTCGCCGCCGCGGAGAGCGTCTTCGGCGTGATCGACGAGAAGGCGGAAGACGACCTCGGCACCGTGGCGCTCGACCGCGCGCGCGGCGAGATCCGCTACGACAACGTGACGCTCGCGTACAAGTCCAGCCCGCGTCCCGCGCTGGAAGGCGTCTCGCTCGACATCCGTCCCGGCGAGACGATCGCGCTCGTCGGCGCCTCGGGCAGCGGCAAGACGAGCCTGATTCATTTGCTGCCGCGCTTCTACCATCCCGGCTCGGGCCGCATCACGATCGACGGCCACGACCTGGAAGCGCTCACGCTGGAGAGCCTGCGGCGTCAGATCTCCCTCGTCTCCCAGAACGTGGTGCTCTTCAACGACACGGTGGCCGCCAACATCGCCTACGGGCGCCTCGAGCAGACGAGCGAGGCCGACATCATCCGGGCCGCCGAGGCCGCGCACGCGATGGATTTCATCCGCCAGCTCCCCGAGGGCCTCGCCACGCCGATCGGCGAGAACGGCGCCAAGCTCTCCGGCGGCCAGCGCCAGCGCATCGCGATCGCCCGCGCGTTGCTGAAGGACGCCCCCATCCTGCTGCTGGATGAAGCCACCTCCGCCCTCGACACCGAGAGCGAGCGGGCGGTTCAAGCGGCCCTGGAGGAGCTGATGAAGGGCCGCACCACGATCGTGGTGGCCCATCGCCTGTCGACCATCGAGAATGCCGACCGCATCGTCGTGCTCGCGCACGGGCGCATCGTCGAGGTGGGCAGCCACCGCGAGCTGATCGGCCGCGGCGGCGTGTACGCGGGGCTGCACCGGCTGCAGTTCGCCGGCGCATGAGGATCCTCCACACCGAGTCGTCGCTCGGTTGGGGCGGCCAGGAAATCCGCGTGCTCACCGAAGCGCGCGGCGTAGCACGCCTGGGCCACGAGGTCCTGCTGGCGGCCCCCGCGGAATCCCGCATCCATCGCGAGGCCCCGCGCTTCGGCGTCGCCTCGCAGGCGCTGCCGATCGGGCGGAAGGGCCTGGCCGGCATCGCGGCGATGCGCCGCCTGCTCGCCGATCGCGCCTTCGATGTCGTGAACACGCACAGCTCCACCGATTCGTGGCTGGCGGCCGTGGCGCGTGCCTCGGGTGCCGGCAAGCCCGCGATCGTGCGCACCCGGCATATCTCGGCGCCAGTGCCGCGCAACTTCGCGACGCGCTGGCTCTATCGCCAGGCCGAACGCATCGTGACCACCGGCGAGAAGCTGCGCGTGCAGGTGATCGAGGAGACCGGGGTCGCCCCGGGCCTCGTCGTCTCCGTTCCCACCGGCATCGACCTCGAGCGCTTCGCGCCCGGCGAGCGCGTTGCGGCACGCGCCGTGACCGGGCTGCCTCCGGACAAGCTCGTCGTCGGCATCGTGGCCACGCTGCGTAGCTGGAAGGGCCACCGCTACCTCATCGAGGCGATCGCGGCGATGGCGGGTCCCGACGTCGAGCTCGCGATCGTCGGCGACGGCCCGCAGCGCGAGGCGCTCGAGGCGCAGGCCCGCGGGGCGGGCATCGGCGCGCGCTTCGCCGGCAACCAGGACGACGTCGCGCCCTGGCTGCAGTCCTTCGACCTCTTCTGCCTGCCCTCGTACGCCAACGAAGGCGTGCCGCAGGCGTTGATGCAGGCCATGGCGTGCGGGCTGCCCGTGGTGACGACCGATGTCGGCAGCATCGGCGAGATCGTCACTGACGGCGTCACCGGCGTGCTGGTGAAGCCACAGGATGCCTCCGCGATTCGCGGTGCCGTCGAAGCCCTGCTGCAGGATGGCGCGAAACGGCGCTCGCTCGGCGAGGCCGCCGCGGAGCGAGCCCGCGAACGATTCGGCGAGGCACGAATGGTCGAACGCATGGTCGCCGCCTTCGAAGCGGCGCGAAGCGGGGCTGCCTAGCGATGGGCGAACGCTTCGAGTCGCGAATGGTGGCCGTCACCCGCGCCTTCTCGCGGCGGGGCGGCGCGCCGGGCGAGAAGCAGCCGCCGGCGGACCCGAAGCGCATCCTCATCGCGCACAACCTGCTGCTGGGCGACACGCTCATGCTGACGCCGCTGCTCGCCAAGCTGCGTGCGCTGCATCCCGGCGCGGACATCGCGCTGCTCGCGAACCCGTCGTTCCTGCCGCTCTACTCGGCGCACCCGTACGGCGTGCGCGCCCTGCCCTACACGCCGCACCAATCGCAGACGACGCACGACCTCCTCGAGGAACCGGATTTCGATCTCGCGATCGTCCCGGGCGACAACCGCTACTCGTGGCTCGCGGCCGCTTCGGGCGCGCGCCATGTGGTCGCGCATGCGGGCGACGTGCCGTGGACCAAGAACTGGTTCGTCGATGACGCGCGCCCCTATCCCTCGCAACCTGCCGCGTGGGGCGACATGGTTTCGGAGCTGGTGGATGGTCCCGATCCGCCGCCGTTTCGCGAAGGCGACTGGCCCGCGCCCATGGCCGACGACTTCGCCAAGCCGAACGCGCCGTATGCGGTGCTGCACGTCGGAGCGAGCACGCCGCTCAAGCTCTGGAAGCCCGAGCGCTGGCGCGAGCTCGCCGCAACACTCGAGCGCTCCGGCCTCGCGATCGCGTGGAGCGCGGGCAAGAACGAGACCGCGCTCGTCGCCGAATGCGATCCCGAAGGACGCTACGCGTCGTACGCAGGACGGCTGGATCTCGCTCAGCTCTGGCACCTGCTGAAGGGTGCGGCGGTGCTCGTGGCGCCCGACACCGGCGTCGCGCACCTCGGCCGCACGGCTTTCACGCCGACGGTGACGCTCTACGGTCCCGGCTCGGCCGTGATCTGCGGGCCCGGACGCTTCTGGCGCGAGGCTCCGGTGCGCTCGGTCACCGTGGATCCCTTCGAGTGCCGCGACCAGAAGATCCTCTTCCGCCGCGAAATCGAATGGGTGCGCCGCTGCGGCCGCTCGACGCGCGAATGTGCCGAGCCGCGCTGCATGCATGCGATCGGCGTGCCCGCCGTGCTCTCGGCCGTCGAAGAGATCCGCCGTCGATGAGCCGTGACATCCTCACGCACCTCGCGAGCGCCGCGATCGTTGCCTTCCACGACGGCGCGCTGGCGGCCGCCGACACACCCTGGGCCGACATCGCCGAGAACCACCGCTCGAACTCGAAGCTCTGGGACGAGGAGGACCTCGCGCGCCGCCGCAACGCGCCCGACGCCGAGATCGTCGCCAACAAGCGCGCCATCGATGCGTTGAACCAGGCGAGGAACGATGCGGTCGAGCGGATCGACGATGCGATCCTGCGCGCGCTCGAAGGGCGGCTGCGCGAGGACGCGCGCCTCAACTCGGAAACCGCGGGGATGATGATCGACCGCCTGTCCATCCTCGCGCTCAAGATCCGCGCGATGGCATTGCAAGCGGCCCGCACGGACGCCAACGATTCGCACCGCGCCGCCTGCGCGGCAAAGCTGGTGCGGCTGCGGGAGCAGCGTGCCGACCTCGCGCGCTGCCTCGACGAGCTGCTGGATGGCTGCGCTGCCGGCATCGCGCGCTACAAGATCTATCGGCAGTTCAAGATGTACAACGATCCGGCGATGAACCCGCATCTTCGGAGTTAGCTGGGTTCCCGCCTGCGCGGGAATGACGGCGCATCAATCGATCGAGCCGCTCCGCGACGATCGTATCCTCCAGCTCCGCCACGCTCGTCTCCGCCTCCAGGACGTCCACGTTGGCCCCGCGCGGTCCCCACTGGGACGGGTGCGGCGAAACGGCCGTCTGCGCGAAGAGGCCCAGCACGCCGCCGGGGCTCGCGGCCGCGAGATGCATGAGGCCGCTGTCCGGAAACACCGAGGTGCGTGCATGCCAGACGCGGGCGATGGTCGGAGCGAGCCCGCCGCGATACGGATGGATGAACGGCAGGCCGCGCGCGATGATCGGCTCGGCCACATCGTCGTCGCCGGGATAGTCGGGATTGTCGGCGCGGCCCGGTGTCCATACGAGCAACGTATGCAGGCCGTGCTCGGCGTGCAGCCTGCGGGCCCAGCGCAACACCTGTGCGGCATCGGGACGCCGGTGCGGACGGCGCGCTCCGAGCCCGATCGCGACGAAGCCGCGTTCGCCGAGCGAACGCGCCGCGAGCCAGGCGCGCGCTTCCTCGAGCGCGGGCCGCGTGGGCTCGTACTCCGGGAGCGGGAGCACTTCGGGCACCGGGATGCCGAGCGGCGCCAGCAGCCTCGCCATGCGCTCGCATTCGTGGCCGGCCCGCGGAGCGGGCAACGGATCGGTGACGAAGGGACCTTCCTCGCCGGCGTAGGCGATGGTGCGCTTCGCTCCCGCGAGCATCGCGCGGCGCGCCGCGCGCGGCGAGACTTCGCCGCCGGCCGCGATCGCCACGTCGTAGCGGCGCGACCGCAGGCGCAGCATCTGCACGGCTTGCTGCAAGGCCGCACGCACCGAGACATGCGTGCCCGATCGCGCCCGGCGATAGGTCCAGACGCGGTCGATGTCGCGGTTGCCCGCGAGCAGCCACGCGTTGTAGTCGCTCGCGAGCAGCTCGATGCGCGCTTCGGGCAGCGCCGTGCGGATCACCCGCAGCATCGGGGTCGCGAGCAACAGGTCGCCGATCTTGTCGCGCTTGACGACGAGGATCTTCATCGGGGGGTCAACGGGAACGCGCCGGGCGCGTTCTTGGAGGAACTCGGGTGGCCTTGCGGAGGTCTGTCGTTAGAATAGCGTGAAAATCCGCCCGGTCGACCGGCGCGTATCCATCCAAAGGCCCGCCCTCCCATGATCCGACGCTTGCTCCCCCTGCTGTTCGCTGCGCTTGCCGGTGCCGCCTTCGCGACTCCCGAGATCCCGCGCATCGTACCCGGGGAGGTCGTCGCCAACGCGAAGGCCCTGCCCGTCGCCAAGGTGCGCCTGGGCGGCACGCCCACCCCGCTGGTGCTGCCGGCCATCACGGATGCGGAAGTGGAATCCGTGCGCAAGTCCAACCGCGACGGCGCCGCCAAAGGCTATTCGAAGCGCGTACGCGTCGGCACCAACCGGGATGTGCCTGCCCCCACCGGCAAGGCCGCCAAGGCCCTGGAGGCCGCCTGGAAGCCCGTGGAAGGCGGTTATGCGGCGCGGTTCGCCATTACCTCGCCGGATGCGGTCGCCCTGCGTGCGGGGATCGATCTTTCCGGACTACCGCTGGAAGCGGAAATGATCTTCATCGGCTCGGCGGCGCCCGATTCCCCCTTGGGGCCGACCCGCGTCGGCGACATCGCGGACCGCACCGGCCCCTGGTGGTCCCCGCCCACGGAAGGCGACACGCAGGTCGTGGAAGTCTTCGTACCGCAGGGCGCGAAGGCCAGCGCGCCGACGCTTCGCTTCGCGAAGGTCTCGCACCTGTTCACCTCCGCCGCGAGCGGCTTCAAGTCCTTCTCCAAGGCCATCGGCGATTCGGGCGATTGCAACGTGGACATCGCGTGCGCCCAGAACCCCTCGGCCTCTTTCCTGAACACCCGCAATTCCGTTGCTCGCATGATCTTCACGCGCCCCGAGGGCTCGTTCCTGTGCACCGGCACGCTGCTGAACGACGTCGATCCCGGCCAGCAAGTCCCCTGGTTCTATTCGGCCAACCATTGCTTCGACAACGAAGACCCGCCCTATCGCACGCCCGAGCAGATGCGCCCCATCGCCGCTTCGCTCGTCACGTACTGGTTCTTCGAGGCCACTGCGTGCGGCAGCGACGTCGCCGGCCCCTTCGTCACGCGCACCGGTGGCGCCACGTGGGTCTACAGCAACCAGGCGCGGGACGTGCTGTTCCTTCGCCTGAACGAGCAGCCACCCAACGGGGCCTTCCTCACTGGCTATAGCACCGAGGCCTTTGCCGCGGGGCAAACGGGCACCGACTTCCACCATCCCTCCGGCGACCTGAAGAAATGGTCGCAAGGCACGGTCCAGCGCTTCTCCACGCCGTTCACCGGCGCCGTGCCGAATGGCTATACGGAGGTGAAGTGGTTCACCGGCACCACCGAGGGCGGCAGCAGCGGCTCGGGCCTGTGGGCGTTCGACGGCAGCCAGTACCTCTTCCGCGGCGGCCTCTGGGGCGGCACGGCGCTGTGCAGCGTCCCCGAGGGCACGGACCACTTCTCGCGCTTCGACCTCGTGTTCCCCGAGATTGCGCGCTGGCTCGCCGCGGCCGCCGTGCCGTTCGCGAACTTCAGCGACATCTGGTGGGGCGGTCCTTCCGAATCGGGCTGGGGCCTCAACATCCTGCAGCACCCGTCCAACGGCGTCTTCGTCGTCTGGTACACCTACGACGCCCAAGGCAAGCGCATCTGGTACGTGATCACGGATGGCGCGTGGACCTCCTCCGCACGCTTCACCGGCAAGCTCTACGTCACCTCGGGTCCGGCCTACAACAATCCGAACTACAACGCCGTCAACGCCCACGCCACCGAAGTCGGCGTCGGCACGCTCGAGTTCACCTCCGCCGACGCGGGCACGTGGAGCTACTCGGTGAACGGCCAGACGGGCACCAAGGCCATCACCCGCACCCCGTTCTAGCGAAGGCTTGAGCGGGCGCGGCCGCCCGGCTACGCTCGCGCATGCCTGCCACGCTCACGGCCGCCATCGTCACCTGGCGGCCGGACCCCGCGCTCCTCGAAAAAACCGTCGCCTCGCTCGCGCGAGCGGCGGCGCGGGCGCGCTCCTCCGGCACCCTCTCGGGCGCGACGCTCTTCCTTATCGACAACGGCCCCGCCGAATCGCTGCCCGTGGTGAGCGCCGCCGCCTCGCATTGGGACGCAAGCCTGGGCGCGGCCGAGATCGTGACGGGCCACGGCAACCTGGGCTATGGCCGCGCCAACAATCTCGTGCTGCCGCGGCTCGAATCGGATTTCCACCTCGTGCTCAACCCCGACGTGGAGATCGATCCCGAAGCGATCGACGCGGCCCTGCGCTCCTTCGCCGTGCACCCGGAGGTGGGCCTGCTGGCGCCCGCCGCGTTCGCGCCCGACGGACAGCGCGAGTACCTGTGCAAGCGCTATCCCTCGCCAGGCGTGCTGTTGCTGCGCGGGTTCGCGCCTGCTTTCCTTCGCAAGCGCTTCGCGGTCGCGCTGGCGCGCTACGAGATGCGCGATGCGATCGGCGATCGATTCGTGGCGGGCGTCCCGCTCGCGAGCGGCTGCTTCCTGCTCGTGCGCACGCCGCTCCTCAGGGCACTGGGCGGATTCGACCCGCGCTACTTCATGTACTTCGAGGACTACGACTTGAGCCTTCGCGTCGCGAGCCGCGCGACCGTGGCCTACGAGCCGGCGGTGCGCATCGTGCACCACGGCGGCGAAGCGGCGCGCAAGGGCCTGCGCCACATCGGCTGGTTCGCGGCCTCGGCCCTGCGCTTCTTCTCGCGCCACGGCTGGCGCGCGCGGTCCTAGAGGCTTTCGAGGAAGCGCTCGAGGGCTCGCACCGGCTCGTCGCGCCCGAAGAGGGCTCCGCGGCTGGCCGCGAGTCGTTCGGCGATCGCCTTCCGCTCGTCGGGGCTCTGGCCGAGGCGCACCGCGATGTCCACGTATTCCGCGGCATCGCGCGCCACCAGCTCCGTCACCCCGAGGATCTCCGCCATGCCGAGGCTCTGCCGGCCGCGCATGAACTCGCCCGGGAGCGTCACGACCGGCAGGCCGCTCGCGAAGGCATCGAGCGAGGTATTGCCGCCCGACCAGTGCCACGTGTCGAGCATCACGTCGCACACGCGGTTCAGGGCAAGGTAATCGCCGTGCGGCATGAAGGGCTGGAGGAAGAGCGAGCGCTCGTGCATCACCAGGCCGCGACGGCCGAACGCGGCCGCGAGTCGCCCGGCGAATTCCGAGGTGAGCTGCTCGTGATGCGACGCGAAGAGGAGGAGGTGGCCATTGGGGTCGCGCGCGATCACGTCGGACAACGCATCGTCGTTGTCCGGGTGGATCTTGAATAGCGACTGCGGCACGAGGTACAGCGTCTTGTCCTCGGGCAGCCCGAGCGAGGCGCGCGTCACGCCCTCGCGCGCCTTCGGTTCCGCATAGCGCGTCCCCAGGCCTGGAAGCAGCGCCAGCTTCTCGCGATAGTGGCTTTGCCCGTTGGCCGGCTCCATCGCCTCGCTCGAGAGGAAATAGTCGATCTCCGGCAGCCCCGTCGTATCCGGATGGCCCCAGCCGGCGCATTGCACGGGTGCCAGGCGAAGGTGGGCGAGCGCGAAGGTCGACGGATGCATGCCGAGCTCGGGGTAGATGAGGACGTCGAGCTCGTCGGCGAGGATCTCCTCGGCGAGCGCCAGCAGCGGGCGTCCCGGGCGTGCCTTGAACTGGCCCGCCGCCGCGGCGATGGTGCGCGTGTCGTTCGTCATCGCCTCGTTGGTCGAGTAGACGATCGTCTCGAAGCGCTTCGGGTCGAGGTGCGTGATCCACGACATGAAGTAGCGGCCCGCCGTGCAGTCGTAGAAGTAGTGGCTGGCGAAGCCCACGCGCAAGCGCTCGCGGCGAGGGCGGCGCGCGATCGGCTCCAGGTAGCGTCCCGCCGCCGGGGCCACCACCGTCCGCATGAAGTCGCCGAACCCGGACTGCAGCGCGAGGTCGTCGCGTCCCTGGTAGGCGAGGTAGAAGTTGGTCCAGAGCACGTCCTGCAGGTTGCGTGCGCCGGGGCGCAGCGCGAGCCGCGGTGCCGCCTCGCGCAGGCGCGCGAGCCCTTCGGTGTACTGCGCCCGGCTCTGCTCCAGGTGCTCGCCGTCGCGATAGAGGATCGGCAGCAGCAGGTTCGCGCCGAGCGCGGCCTTGAGGTTGCCCGGGAAACGTTGCGCGAGCACGCCGTAGCCGGCTCGCGCCTCCTCGGTGCGGCCGACTTCCGCGATCACCTCCGCGAGGGCGTTCAACGCGCGCAAATGATCCGGTTGCGCGCGCGCCGCCGATTCGTAGGCCGCGATGCAGGCGGGCATGTTGCGGCTGCGCCGCTGCAGGTCGCCAATCAGGAGCCACGAGTCCACGTGGCGCGCGTCGAGGCGCGCGGACTCGTTCGCATGGCGGAGCGCCGTCGCAATGTCGTTGCGCCGCGCCTGCAGGCGAGCGAGGTTGAAGTGCGCGAGCGCGAAGCGCGGGTCGATCGAGATCGCGTGGCCGAACGTGCGGATCGCGTCATCGAAGCGGTCGAGCGATTGCTGCGCCACGCCGACGTTGTTCCACGCGCGCACGTTGGCGGGATCGGCGGCGGCGGCGGCGCGGAAGGCCTCGAGCGCTTCGACCCCGCGCCCTGAATCCATGCGGGCTTCGCCCAGCGCGATGTGGCCCGCGGCCCAAGCGGGACGCAGCGCCACGACGCGCTCGTAGCGCTGCTCGGCGGCGGCCAGATCCCCGGCATCGTGGAGCAGCTGGCCCTCGAGCATGAGGTAGCGCGGTTCCTGGCCGTCGGCCTGCACCGCGCGCGCGGAGCTCGCGATCGCCTCGTCGAGGCGGTTCAGCCGGTGCTCGGCGAGGCTCTTCAGGTGCCACGCTTCCGCGAGGGCAGCATCGCGCTCCAGCAGCGCGTTGCCCGCGGCGACCGCCGCTTCGAGCTCGCCGCGCGCGAGATGCCCGCGCACGGCGGAAATTTCTTCCCGGGTGACCGTCATTGCCAATTCCTAGTTCGGTTGCGCCTCGGCGAGCAGGCGCAGGTAGAGCGACTCGAGCCGATGCGTGAAAGCCTTCGCGTCGCCCAGGGGCGAGACGGAAAGCGCGTTGCGAAGCGAAGCCGAGAGCCGCGCTCGTCGCGGCGCGTCGGCCGCGAGGGCGCAGGCGACCTCGATGTAATGCGCGGGATCCCGCGCGACCAGGTCGGCGAGGCCCACGGCGCCGAGGATGGAGGCGCCCTGCCGGCCCACGAGCGTGTCGCCGGCGAGGCTCACGACCGGGCGTCCCATCCACAGGGCCTCGAGGGTCGTGATGCCGCCGTTGTACGGGAACGTGTCGAGGACCACGTCGACTTCCGCGAGCTCCAGCAGCATCTCTTCGTGGCTCCCCGGTCCGCGCAGCTCGAGGCGCACGGAATCGATCCCGCGGCGAAGGAATTCCTCGCGGACCGCGGCGCATGCGGCTGCTTCGCCCAGCGTGTCGTTCTTCAGCAGGAGGCGGCTGCCCGGCGTCGCGGCGAGGATGGCGCTCCACGCGTCCAGCGTGCTCGATGTGACTTTGCCGTATCGCGCAAAGGATCCGAACACGATCGCTGCGGCGCGCGGCGCCGTGACCTCGGGCGCGTAGTCCGGAGCGCGGTAGACGTAGCGAACCGGCCCCAGGCCTTCCAGGCGCTCGACGAAGGCCTTCGCGAGCCCCGCCTCCATCGCGCCGTCGTCGGCCACCAGCGCATCGATCGCCTCCACGCCGGTGGTGTTGAAGTAGTCGAGCCAGCTCACCGCCGCCCGCGCGGGCCGGCGCGCGAACACGGCCAGGCGATTGCCCGGCGTATGGCCGGCCAAGTCCACCAGGATGTCGATGCCGTCGTCCTCGATGCGGCGGGCGAGCGCGTCATCCTCGAGCGCCTGCGTCTCGACCCAGTGGTCGGCGAGGGCCCGGAACCGTTCGCCCGTGGCATCGCGCTTCTCGAGCTCCGCATAGCACGCGATCTCGAAGCGCGAGCGGTCGTGCGCCTCGAGCACGGGCAGCAGCGCGAACGCCATCGAGGAGCCCTGGAAGCGCGGCGAGACATAGCCGATGCGGACCTTCGCCGCGGGATCGCGGCGGGGCCAGGTGCGGCGCGGCACGCTCGCGGCGAAGCGCCGCGCCCATTCACGGTGGGCGGCCGAAACGTCCGCGGGCGCGAAGTCGTCGCCGAGCTGCATCGTGAAGAGGCGCTGGCTCCAGATCGCGGGTTCCCACGACGCATCGAGCGGCGCGGCTTCCTCGAACGCGGCCACGGCTTCCTTCCGCCGGCCGAGCTTGGACAGCGCGTTGGCCAGGCCCACGCGGGGCTCCACCCATTCGGGGAAGCATGCGATCGCGCGGCGATAGAGCGATGCAGCCTCGCTCCAGTGGCCGAGGTGCGCGTGCGACACGGCGAGCCAGTATTGGGCCGGGCCGGAGGTCGAGTCGCGCGTGATCGCTTCGGTGAGCGCCCGGTTCGCCCCGGCGAGATCGCCCATCGAGCCCAGAGCGCGGCCCAGGTGCGTCCACGCGAGCACGTGCGCGGGATCGAACTCGACGGCTCGCCGCGCGGCCTCGACCGCTTCCGGGTAGCGCTTCGCGTCGAGCTGCAGCGAGGCGAGGTTGCTCCAGTAGCGCGCGTCGCGCGGCCGGATGCGCAGCGCCGCGGCCAGCGCGAACTGCGCTTCGTCGCGCGCCTTGCGGGTGGCATAGAGCGATGCGAGCCGTCCCCACGCTTCGGCGAGCCCGGCGTCGATCGCCACGGCATCGCGCAGCGCGTCCTCGGCCTCGGCGTTGCGGCCCTGCGCCTCGAGCGCATCGCCGAGCGCCATCGAGCCGACCGCCGAGCGCATGCCCTCGATCGCCCGGCGCAGGAACGCTTCGGCCTGCGCGGGCTCGCGCCGCTCGAGCGCGATGATGCCGAGCTGGAAGAGCGCGCGGCGGTTCGCGGGATCGCGTTCGACCACGCTGCTCAGCAGCGCGCGGGCTTCGTCGACATGTCCGGCGCGGTACTTCTCGGTGGCGAGCGCGATCGCGGCGCTCGCTTCACCCGGGACTTGCGTGGGGGTCTCGCTCATCGTTTCCCTAGCCTCGGCGGACGACGACGGCATCCTGGGCAACCCAGAACGTCCGCGGGTGGATCTCGACGCGGGCGCCGGGGATGCCGGCTTCGATCTCGCGGCGCACGCGCTCCCACGTCGCAAACGTGGTTCCGTACTCCTCGGTGCTCAGCGCCGATTGCTCGCTGCTGCGCAGGAAGGCTCCGCCCTGGTCGTCGAGCTTCACGCTGTGCTCGATCGCGTACCCGGGATTGTGGATCGAGAACACGAGGAGCCCGCCCTCGTCGAGCGCGGCGTCGAAGCGCGCGAGCCACTGCGGCCACGCGTGAAGCGGGACGTGCGTGAAGAACGAGAGGATGAAGATCAGGTCGTAGCGCCCGGGCCACGCGATGCGCGCGGGATCGAACTGCGAGTCGAACGCCTGCACGCCGAAGCGCTCGCGCACGAAATCGGTGGAGCCCGGCAGGACGTCGCAGCACGTCACGCGCCCCGGAAGGACGCGCACGAGGTGGCGCGTGAAGCGCCCGAAGCCCGAGGCGAACTCGAGCATCGAACGCACGCCGGTGAGCGGCTTGCCTTCGCGCTCGAGCAGCAGCATCAGCTCGGAGAGCGTGCGCCAGCCGTCCGCGAGGTAATCGCGGATCGGGTTGGTCACGCCCTCGTGGCCCTCGAAGAAGCGGTAGATGTCGTCGCGCGCGTCGATCACGCTGTCGACGCGCATCCACTTGCCGTACGCGTGATCGGAGCCGAGGCGCTCGAGGGCGTTGTGCGCCTCGAGGCAGGCCGGGTCCGCGAGGCGCGCCTGGTGGTAGTACGACGCGGCCTCGAGCGGCGCGCTCGCTTCCAGGGCGCGGGCACGGGCCAGCAAGTCGGGCGCGGATTGGCGTTGCGGGGCGTTCACGCATTTCCCCCGCGGCCCGCGGTCCACTCATGCGGAAGTGCCACCAGGCCGAACTCGCGCGTTTCGCCGGCGACCGTGAATTCCATCTCGACGGTGTCGAAGAGGCGCAGGCCCTGCACGTCCATCACGTGCGTGCGCGCGCGATACTTGCCCGGCAGCAGCGAGAGGTTCTCGAACCGCACGGCGAACCCGAAGCGCGTGGGCTCGAGGCGCGGCGGCACGAAGCCGTCCTCGTTGGTGATCGCGCCGAAGACCGGCGTGCCGTCGATGCGGACGAGGCCGACCAGCACCACGGGGGGCTGGTCCTCCGGCTCGTGCGCGATGCCCTGGACGACGAGCGTGCCGCCCTTCGCGAAATGCGTGCAGCGCTCGCCCTCGCCGTCCTCGATCCACGCTTCGATGATTCGCGGCACCTGCATGTTCGGCGCCGCGCGATGGGCCAGCTTCTCCGTGCGCGACTTCTCCTCGTGGTACGCGAGGTACTCGCGGGTGACATCGAAGGCGTCGCCGTAGAGGCGTTGCTGGCCGTGGTGCAGCCACACCGCGCGGCGGCAGAGCGTCTGGATGTGGAACATGCTGTGCGAGCAGAGGAGTAGCGTGCCGCCGTCGGCGAGGAAGCGCTCGAGCCACGCGATGCACTTCTTCTGGAAGGACTCGTCACCCACCGCCAGCACCTCGTCGGTGATGAGGATGTCGGGCTTGAGCGTCGTGGCCACCGCGAAGCCCAGGCGCACCACCATGCCGGACGAGTAGTGCTTGATCGGCTCGTCGATGTGGGCTCCGATGTCGGCGAAGGCGACGATCTCGTCGACGCGCGCTCGCGTCTCGCGGCGCGACAGGCCCATCAGCGCGGCGGCGAGGTCGATGTTCTCGCGCCCGGTGTACTCGGGATGGAAGCCGCTCCCCAGCTCGAGGAGCGCACCGACCCGCCCGGCCACGCCGACCGTGCCGCGCGTGGGCTTCACGACGCCCGCGATGATCTTCAGCAGCGTGGACTTGCCCGCGCCGTTCTCGCCGACCAGGCCGAGCGATTCGCCGCGATGCACCTCGAGGTCGATGCCGTCGAGCGCCCGGAAGTGGGGCGTGTCGCCGCGCCGCAGGAAGAGCGACGCGAGCGTGCGCAGGCGGTCGCCGCCCGTCGCGACTTTCGGATAATCCTTGGTGATCCCCGAGAGCCTGACGAGCGTTTTTTCGGCGCTCACGTCACCCGCGCGAGGCTGGCCAGCTCGCGGTGGAAGCGCGCGACGTCCTCGAGGCGGTCGAGCTGCGCGCAATAGGCGTGGCACTTGCCCTGGGGCGCGCTCGCGAGCGCGGGGTGCTTCATGGCGAAGCGCGTGGCGTAGCGGCGCCAGTCGTCGCCGAAATCGCCGGCGCTTTCGTGGAGCGCGATCACCTCGGTCGTGACGGCGAGCGAAAGGCCGGCCGCGTGCGCGCGCACGCAGAAATCCAGGTCGTAGAAATGGAAGCCGTCGAAGGTCTCGCAGTCGAAGCCCACGCGCACGGCTGTTTCCCGGCGCATCGCGAGGAGCAGCCCGTCGAGCGTTTCCATGCCGTCGAGCACGCCGGCTTCGAGGCTGAGCGGCCACGCTTCGTAGCCCTGGCCGATGCGCGAGGGGTAGCTCACCCAGCCGTGGATGTGCGGATGCCCGGCCCAGAGCACGGCGGGGCCGGAGGCGAGGCGGCTGCCCGCGAGGCCGACCACATCGTGCGACTCGAGCGCCGAGGCCAGCGCGTGGAAGGGCTCCGGCGAAAGGAGCTGCACGTCGTCGTGCATCAGCACCACGAGCGGGTGGCGGCTCGCGGCGACACCGCGCGCGTAGCCTTCGCACAAGGACTTGGCATCGCCGATGACGACCACCTCGTGCTCGAGCCCGGCCAGGTGGGGCGCGAGCGCGGAGCGAAAGCGCGCGAGGCGCTCGGGGTCGATGCTGCAGACCACGATGGAGAGCGGACCGGGATCCGCGCGGTCCGCGGTCCGGGGCATGTCGAACAGCGGTTGCTCGCTTCCGCGGATGGCTTCGCCGAGCGTGCGAACGACGCCGTGCGTCGCCTCGAAATCGCCGGCGTCGAGGCGCGCGGCGGCGCGAAAGGCGAGGATCGCGTCGCGCGGGCGTCCCGCTTCGCGCAACGCCACGCCGCGGTTGAAGTGCGCGGCGGCGAGCGCGGGGTTCTGGCCGGAGGCCCGCGAGTACGCGGCCACCGCATCGTCGTGGCGGCGGGCGTCGCGCAGCACGTTGCCGAGCGCGAGATGGGCCTGCGCGTCGTCCGGCGCGAGGCTCACGGCCATCTCGAGCGCGCGCACGGCCTCCTCGACGCGGCCGGCCTTCCAGCGGGCGAGGCCGAGGATCATGTGCGCCTTGGCCTGTGCCGGTTCCTGCGCGAGGTGGAGCATGGCCTGCGCCTCGGCTTCGGCGTAGCGGCCCTGGCGATAGGCGAGGCAGGCATTGGCGAGCGCGTCCTCGTCCGTGCGGCGCACGCGGGTCGGCGAGCGAACGCACTTCTGCACGGAGCGCAGGACGATCTCTTCCATCCCCTCCGCGGTAGCCGGCAGGGCCGAGAGGGCGAAGACCGCCAGCAGCGGCGTGCAGAGGTAGCGCAGGCCCCGGCGAAGGGAGCTCACAGGAAATCCTCGAAATGCGGGGACAGGCGATCGAAGAACCAGACGCCCGCCATGAAGACGAGGCCGCACGCCACGGCCGCCAGGAGATCCGTGGCCACCAGTCCCGTGCCTTGCAGCAGGACATCGCGGATGCGCCCGGAGAGATAGCCGAAGGGCTGGCCCTCGACATACGGCCGGGCGGCCTCGGGGAGGAACGTGGCCGGGTACAGGATGGGCGTGGCGTAGAACACGATGGTGAGGACGATCCCTATGGCGTGCTCGACGTCCCGCAGCAGCGTTTGCAGAGCGGCCAGGGCCGCGGCGAGTCCCGTCGACAGGAGCAAGTAGGGTATCAGCAGCACGGCCGCCAGCGGTACCGTTTCGAGATGGATGGGTTCGCCCGAGATCCGCAGCACCAGGAGGACGACGGCGAAGCCGATCCCGTGCACGGCATAGCAGGCGACCACGGCCGCGTAGACCACCAGGCGGTGCGGGAAGGCCACCTTGCGGATCAGGCCGGCGTTGGCCTGGACGGCGGCCATGCCGCGCATCAGCGCCTCGGAGAACATGATCCACGGCCACAGGGCCACGGCCACGAAGGCGGTATAGCTCGCGCCCGCGTACTGGGGCGGGACGCCGGCACGGAACACGTGGCTGAAGACGAAGGCGAACACGGCGAGCTGGGCGAGCGGATGGAGGAACGTCCAGGCGAGGCCGCTCACGCTGCCGGCATAGCGATTCGCGATCTCACGCCGGACGAACGAGGCGAGGAGCCACCGGTAGCGCGCCGGATTCTCGAGGGCGGCCGCGGGGTCGCTCAGCGCCATGGATGCGTGCCGGCTCAGCCGGTCTTCGCGGTGGCGACGCGCTGCTGGACGTTGAGCATGTCCGCGAGCTCGGCGCGCCATTCGTCCGCGAACTCGCAGTCGCGGTACTCGTTGAAGTACGGGCCGCCGAGCGTGAAGTGCACCAGGGCCGCGTCCGCATTCGGCGCGTCGTAGTTCACCAGGTGGTTCCAGCGCTGGGGCAGCCCGCCGATCTGGTCGTCGCCTTGGAGCCACTTGAACTGGTGCAGCTCGAGGCCGCTCGCGTCGTTCACGTAGTCGGGCGTGAGCTTCGTGCACTTGGCGCAGTTGAGCAGCATCACCGAGGACCAGTTCTTCTTCTCGTACTTGGTCTGGACCTTGTCGAGGAACTTCACGCCTTCCTTCGGCACGTGGTTGTGCTTGACCACTTGCACCGCATAGCGGTCGTCGCGAAGCGCCCACAGCTTGGCGATGTCGTCCCGCGCGAGGATGTCGTTGTCCATGAAGATCGCCCAGCCCTCGTAGCCGCAGAGGTAGGGAGCGAGGAAGCGCGAGAACGAGAATTCGGTCGACGCGAGGGGGTTCTCCTCGCGGCGGTACAACCCCATCGCCCTCAGGGACGACAGCGTGATCGGCGTGATCGCCAGGGCCTCGCTCGAACGGCGGTTGAGCGAATGCGCGAGGACCGCGTTGGCGGCGGCCTCGCGGCGGTCGTAGCCGATGAAGAGACGGATCATTTCGGGAGAGCGACCGGCGGCTGGAGCGTGCCGGGCGTTTTCAGGGGGGCGCCCTGCTGCGTGCGCGTGAGGAGATCGGCATCGACCTCGATGCGCAGCGCTTCCACGTTCGCCGCGTGGATGACGACCGCGGGATCGTTGCGTTCGGCGTTGATCGCGTCGTCGCGGATCTTCTTGATGATCTCGGCGCGCTCGCCCTCGATGATCTTGGCCTTCACCTGCTCGAACGGCGCGCGGCGCGGCGGCTGGCGGTCGATGAACTTGACGATGTGATAGCCGTGGCGCGTCTGGATCGGCGGGCTCACCGTGTTGGCGTCCTTCGCCGTCTTCAGCCACTCGACGATCTCGGGCTCGAAGCTGGTGGGATCGTTGTAGCCGAGCTCGCCGCCGTTGCGACGGCGCGCCGGATCCTCGCTGAACTCCTTCGCGAGGGCGAGGAAGTCCTGTCCGGGCTTGCGCACCTGGGCCTCGAGCTCCTTCGCGCGGGCGAGCGCCATTTCCGGAGTGCGCTGCGCGTAGGTCACGAGGATCTGCTGCGCGCGCACCTGCTCGGGCAGCGTGAATTTCTTCGCGTCCGCGTTGTAGATCTCCCGGGCGCGCTGCTCGAGCGGCGGGATCTTGGCGTCCGTCTCGAGCTTGCGAAGGTAGAGGTCGGCGAGGATCTGGTCCTGCGCCTGGCGCAGCCGTTCCTGGACCAGCGGGTCCTTGTCCATGCCCGCCTCTCGCGCCCGGCCGGAGAACGACTTGGCGACGAAGAGGCCGTCGACCATGGTGCTGATCTTGTCCTGGCTCATGCGGATGGGCGCCCGGTACGTCTCGGGGATCTTCTGCATGGCAGCCTCGAAATCGATGGCCTTGACCGAGCCGTGCTTGCCGGTGACCAGCGGCGTGTCCGGAGGAAGCTCTCCGGCAGAGGCCGTCCACGCCGCGGCAGCGAAGGCGAGGACGCTAATCGAATGCTTGTACATGGTGTCTTTCATGTGGAAGCGGCCTGAAGGGCATCGCCCTCCAGGCCGCGGACTGTCGGTGTCGCTGTTACTGGTTACTGAACGAGCCGACGTTCGGGCAGCTGTTGATGATGCACGAGTTGATCAGCGTGTTGCCGACCTTCACGTGGCGGTAGTTGAAGTAGTACGGGCCGCCGGAATCGGGCAGGTAGCAGGTCTGCATGTCGCCCGCCGACTTGTTCCAGTACAGGTTGCCGCCGTTGTAGTTGTAGTTCACCTTGCAGGGCTTCAGGCCGTATTCCTGCACCTGCTCGCGCAGAGGATCGGCGGTGTTGCCCGGGCAGGTCGAGAACCAGATTTCGAGATCCGCCGTGGTCGGGCCACCCGCGACCTTGATGATGTTCGCCTTGCCGCGGGCAGACAGCGGGATCGGCATCGCGTACGTCCCGATCTGGCCCGGAGCGAGCGACGGGAACGTCTGCTGGCCGGAGCCCTGGAACACGAAGGTCTTGAGGTTCTCGACGTTCGGGCAACCCGCGACGGCATTGATGTTGATCGTGCGCGTGTTGTCCGTGAGCGCCGGAACCGTCGACGATCCACCGCCACCCGTCTTGATCGGGGCCTGGAGCTGGATGCTGCCTGCCGCCGGAAGGGAGAAGCCCGCGGGCTGCGAGCCAACCGGCGTGAAGGTGATGCTCGCCTCGGAGCTGCCGGCCGGGAAGTTGAGCGCGGCGCCGGAAGAACCGGAGGACGGCGTGACGCTGCCCGCCGTGGCGCTGCTCAGGAAGCCGTTCAGCAGGTACGGAACCGACCAGTCACCCTGCGAGCCGCCGCTGCGCTTCACCTTGATGACGGTGGAAGGCGCGCCGAACGACGTGCTGGGGAGCGAGGGAAGCTCGAACGCGAAGGCCACCGCCGCATTCGGATCCGCGAGCGTGATGTTCTTCGAGGTGGAGCCCGAACCGCCCGTGGGGACCGTGATCTGCAGCGTGCAGGTGCCGGTCGTGGTGGTGATGCCGACACCCTTGGTGCTGTTCTCGTTGGCGATCCAGCTGAGGGTGGTGACGTCCGGCGTGCAGCCCGCGTTGCCAGCGATCGTGACATCGATGGCCGCGGTGCCGTTGGAACGCGAAACGGAAACGTTGCTCGCGCTCGACTGATACGTCGAGCTCACGTCGAGCGAGCCTGGAACGTTGAGCGTGAAGCTGCCGCCCGTCGTCGACTGCGACGTGCCGCATACATAGCTGATGTTCGAGCCGTCGCCGGAGACTGAGCTCCAGGACGCGCAGGAAGCGTTGACGGTACCGGTGATGGAAACGCTGCCGGCAGTGGCGAGCGTGGCGACTGCAAGCCCGGAGGCGAGCATGGCCAGCCGTTGGAGCCAGGAGCCGCGACGGGACTGAGGCGTGTGGGAAGAGATCATTTTGTGTTCACCTGGATTGGTCGAGAATTGGTGGGACACCCCCTCGTTCGCGCCATATTTCTTTTGAAACATCGGCTTAGGACGCTTTTCTTACCTAACTACGCAACACTTTACCACAAACCTAAAATACTGAAGGAAAAAAAGGCGCGCTTTCGCGCGCCTTTTCCAGGAAATGCCGGGAGAGCAAGGTGCTGCTCCCCGGCATCCCAATCTGCATTACGGCAGGATCGCCGTACGGTAGTTGTGGCGGAACAGGCTGCCGTAGTTCGCTTGGCAGGTGGCCGTGCCGCAGGCAACCGTATTGTTGTTGAACGTGCGCACCATGAAGCCCGTAACCGGCAGGCCGTAGTAGGTGTGCGCGCCAGCCGAACCGGCGGCGCCGGTGCGCGTCAGCATCGACGTGCCGCCAGCAGCGCTGATCAGGCCCGTGCCGGCACCAGCACCCGTGAAGGTGAGGGCGGCCCAGCCGTTTTGGAACGAGGAGTCCAGCGTGACGCCCGTGAAGTTGCGCGAGCCCAGAACTCCGCTAGCCGTAGCCGACGCGCCCGGGGTATGGGCGTTGCCGTTACGGAAGGAGACCACCGTCGACTCCCAGCACACGGCGTTGGCCGGGCCAGCAGGTTGCGGCGGCGAGAAGTCGCCCGGCACCACGGAGGCGCCACGCTCTTCACGGTTCAGGAACGAAACCGCCACCAGCTCGCACGCGCCCGTCGCCGTGAAGGCGTTCGAGAACGGCAGGGCTGCGGTGGTCGCGTCGACGAACAGGGACTTCGTCGGGAACGTCAGCACCCAGTCGGTGTTCGAGAGGGTAGCCGTATCCAGGATGTACTCGTTCAGGACGGCGGTGTGCATGTACACGGCCGAGACGGCGCGAGCGCCGGCGGTCGTGCCGCTGATCGGGGTCCACACGTCGAAGTGCGCCGTGCCGTTCGCGATGGAGAACGAAGCCGGGTCAGCATCGCCCAGGTTCGGGTTTTCCGTCGGGACGTCCGAGTAGTTGATCGACGAGAGGAACTGGGCGAGGGCGTCGACGTTGTAGCCGGCGTCCGCACCGCTGTTCACGTTGATCAGCGTGCCCGTACCCGTCAGGCCACCCGTGGGCAGGCCCATCGAGAGGATAACCGCTTGGCCCTGGACGGCGGCGCAGTTGGCCGGCGTGCCGTTGGCGTTGTGGGTGACGTTCGTGGCGGAGGTGCCCGTCAGGATCGCCATTTCGAACACTTCGACGTAGCCCTCGCGGGTACGGGCGAGCGTGGTGCCCGCGCCATCGTCGGAAGCGCCGGAGAAGGCGAAGTTACGGAAGTCCTGGCCGGTCGCCGGGATGCCCGGGTTCGTGCAGGAACGGTCGGCGGTGATGATGCGGCCGGCCGAAGCGTCGGTCGCGTCGATCGGCACGATCGCGGCGGTCCACATGTCGTTCGGGGACAGGTACAGGTTGAAGTCAAGGACTTCCTGGCTGTTCCGGCCTTCGCGGATACGGACTTTCAGCACCTTGGCATCGGCCGTCGTGTTGACGATCGACAGGTAGGTGTTGAACGAGTTGGTGCCGTTGTTCTGAACCGTGTAGTACGGGTAGATCAGCGTCTGACCCAGACCATTGGGGTTCAGGAACACGGCCTCAGCGTTGCCCGCGACGCCGAGACCGGCGGCAACTGCGGACAGCAGCGCTTTCTTTTTGAACGTATTCATGTTTTCGGTTACTCCTTTGTGAAAAAAGTGATCACTTTTTTAGAGGTTACAACAGGTGGATTCTAGCCTACGAGCGCACTGCTTGTCGATTCGCCCGTACTGCTTCCCGCCGTCGCCCCCTACTTCCGCAGATACCACCAGGTTGAACCTTCCTTGACCCACGTTTCCTTCGCGGGAGTCCGGATGGGGCTCCCCCGAAATTCGTAGTCGACCAGCAGTTGCGCATCACAAGCAGTCTCGGACTCGCAAACCACCTTCTCGACCTTCACAGCCTTCCAGAATCCCAGGCGGATGGATCCGGCGAATTGCTCCTGCGACATGACGGCTTTGGTGCCGGGGCTCGAGTACTCGTACGCGCCCATGACGTCACCTTTCAGCAGCAGGTCCCACCGGGCTTGCGCCCTTTCCTGAACCTGCTGCTCCTTGGGCCTTTGATCCAACGTCGCACAGGCACCGAGGGCCACCACGCAAACGCCGAGAAACAGCTGATGCACCTTCACTCGCCTATCCATTCCACATCCTTCATGAGCCGAGAGCCTAGGGCATGTTGAATCGCACCGTCAAACAAAATCGCGCTATTTTTACCACAGTGTTGCGTCAAAACAACAACATTGCGCGACAGTTCGATTCAAACCATTGAATATAAAGAACTTATTCGATCCCGGCGAGGCGACGGAAATGTCGCACTTCGAGCCTTTCCGCAGGCCTGCTTTTAAGGCTTTTTCTCAACAAAGCCCGCGAAGTGCTTATTCGGTATGCGAATTTACTAGGGGTCCCCGCGAATGTCCAGAGACGCTCATTTTGGGGGCGCGGACTCGGCCGGCGGGGCACCTTGATAGAGCGGCATGCCCTTCTGGTAGTCCTTGATGATGTTCTCCAGCATCGGGAGCTTCCTGCGAAGCTCGTCGGACGCATCCTGGGCCTGGCGCGAATCGCTCACGATGCGCGGCGTGATCACGAGGACGAGCTCGGTGCGGTCGCGCTTCCACGTCTGGGAGCCGAATGCGGCGCCGAGAACCGGGATCTTCGAGAGGATCGGCACGCCCGTGCCGGTGTGGCCCGAGGCTTCGCGGATCATGCCCGCGAGCACCACCGATTCGCCCGAGGCGATGACCACCGTGGTCTGCACCGAGCGCGACGTGACGTCGGGGTTCGGATTCACGGCCGTCCCGCCGGTACCCGCGACGGGATCGCTCACTTCCTGGTTCACCTCGAGCGTCACCTGGTTGCCCGAGTTGATGCGCGGCGTGATGGTGAGCAGCACGCCCGTCTCGAGGTACTGGTACGAGTTCAGCACGCCGGCGCCGGTGTTGACGCCCGTCTGCGTCTGCGTCTGCACGGAGATGCGGTCGCCAACCTTGAACTGGGCCTTCTGGTTGTCCAGGACCATCAGCTGCGGCGAGGCGAGCACCTGCGCCTTGCCATCCTTGCCGAGCGAGTTCAGCACCGCGCGCACGAGGTCGCCGCTGCGGCTCACGAGCTGGAAGCCGGGATCGAGCAGGGGGACCGCGAGGTCCGCGGTGACGGGAAGGCCTCCGGTGCGGATGGCGCCCGTCGTGTTGGACCCGTTGCGGCCGTTCAGGAACCAGTTGATGCCGAACGTGAGCTCATCGGACAGCCTCACCTCGGCGAGCAGCACCTCCACGAGCACCTGGCGCGGCACGACGTCGAGCTTGCGCAGCGCGCCCTCGATCACGTCGTAGTCGCTGGGCGCGGCGAGAATCAGCAGCGAGTTCGTGTCCTTGTCCGCGATGACGCGCACCTCGCTCGCCGTGGAGCCCACGCCGCCCTGCATGTTGAACGAGACCGCGCTTGCGGGCGCCGCGGCGGCCGCGGGCGCGTTCGGTGCGCCGGGCTGCGAGTACGGAGTCTGCGAGCGGATTTCCGCGGGCCGCGCACCGGGCGCGAGCGAAGGATTGTTCGACGCGGAGCGCCGCCCCGAGAAGAGGTCGCCGATCAGCTGCGCGAGGTTCTCCGCCTTGCCGTTCTTCACGTAGTAGACGAAGAAGCGCGTGCCTCCCGAGGTGCCGCCCAGCTGGTCCAGGCGATCGACCCAGGTCTTGGCGAGCTCCAGGTAGCGCGCCTGCGTGGTGACCACGAGCAGCGCGTTCAGGCGCTCGATCGGGATCACGCGCACGATGCCGGCGAGCGGCCCCTGGCCCGCGGGGCCGAAGACCTTGTCCAGCTCCGTCACCAGCGTCTTCACGTCCGCGCTCTTGATCGGGAAGAGCCCCACGGAATAGCCCGTGAGCCAATCCACGTCGAAGAGCTCGATCGTGTCCATGAGGTGCTTCATCTCGCGCTGGTGGCCGGCGATGATGATCAGGTTGCGCACCTCGTCCACGCGCACCGTGTTGTCCGCGGCGAAGGGCTGGAGCAGGCGCTCCATCTCCTTCGCGCCGACGTAGCGCAACGGCACGACGATCACGCTGAAGCCCGCGGGCAGCGCCGACTGCGCGTTGCCGAGCTGCGGGGACACCGAGCCGCGCACCGCGGTGATCGGCAGGATCTTGTACACGCCCTCTTCCTGGACCAGCGCCGCGTTGTTCTGGCGCAGCAGCATCTCGAGGGTAGGCAGCAGCTCCTTGCGCGAGATCGGCTTGATGGTGCGGAAGGTGACCGTGCCGGCGACGGCCGGATGGACCGTATACGACTCGCGCAGGTAGTCGCCGAGGATCACCTTGGCGACCTCGCGGATGTCGAGGCCCTCGAAGTTGAGGCTCGCCTCCTCGGGGCCCGAAGGTCCCGCGGGCTTGAGCGGACGGGGGCTCACGAAGACACCCGTGCCGGGGAAGACCTTGGATTCGCTCGACGAGACCTGCGGGGCGGTGGCTTGCGCCGGCGGCTGCGCGGCGGGCCGAGCGGGGCCGAACTCCGCCGGGGCGCCGGAAGCGGCGGGCGTTGCCGTGGGGGCGTCGAAGCCGTGGGGGGGCAGCATCTTGCAGCCCGGCAAGGCGAGGACGGCCGCGAGCGCGAAGGCGGCGTACAGGGCGCGCGGCACTCGCGAGATCGGCGATTGGGGCATCGTGTCTTCTTTCATCATCATTGGCTTTGGCCTTGGCGCCGGGCACGCCGGCGAGCGAGGAGTTCTTCGGGCGTCATCTGTTGCGTCTCCTGCGACGCTCCAGCGGCGCCCTGCTGCTGCGCGGCCGGCGGCGCGGCGCGGGGACGCGGTCCGAAATCGTTCGAGCCGTCCTTCGGGGCGGCCGCCGTGCCGGGGGGCGGCTGGCCGATCATGCGTTGCTGCGGAGGTGCCGCGGGCGTGGGCGCCGCGGGCGACGGCGTTGCCGCGGGTGCCGCGGGCGAGGCGAACGGCCCGCTCGCGGGCGCGGCCGGTGCCGATTGCGCAGCCGAGCTCGAGCCGCCGGAGCCCGCGCCTGCCCCTCGTTGCACGGTGAGCGGGATCACCTCGGTATCGTCCCCGGCGCGCAGCGTCACGCGCTCGGGCTCGATCTCCGAGACCGTGACGCCGTTCACCTCGCGGCCCTTCTCGACGCGATAGAGGCGTCCGCCGGCGGCCTTCTCGCGCAGCATCGCCACCCGCTGGTCGCCGACGATGATCACGCCCTGCAGGAGGTATTGGCCCTTGGAGAGCGTGGTGGTGGCCACGGCCTGCGGTGCCGGCCGCCGCGTGGGCGAGAAGAGCGGCCGCGAGCCGGTCTCGGGGTATGCCTGCTCCGCCGGCGCGGACGTGATCGGCGGCAGGAGCTTGGACTCGGCGAACGCGGGGTTGGCGTTCGACGCGGTCGCGATCGGCGGCGCGGCGCGCAGGCCCCACGCGATTTCCGCGGCGATCACGAGCACCAGCAAGGCGCCCACCACGGCGAGCGCGGCGGTAATGGGATGGCGCTGGAGGAACTCTCGCATCACGACCCCGCCGTCTGGGAGTAACCGTATACGTCGAACTGCACGAACATCTCCGGCTCCGCGCCCGGGCCGGGCCGGAAGTTGTACGGCACCGAGCTTCGGATCATCAGGTTGTCGACGAACAGGTACGGCGTCGCGCTCTCGATGGTGTGCAGGATGCGCCGCAATGCCTGGACGTTGGCCGTGAGCTGGACGTTCACGGTGACCTGGCGATAGCGGCCCTCTTCCTTGGACGGCGGCACCTGCATCGTGATGAGTTTGGCCCCGTTGCCTTCGATCAGCTGGCGCAGCACCTCCTGGCCTTCGGCCGCGGAGAGTGCCGGCGCTCCGGGACGCAGGAAGAACTTGCGGGCCTCTCGCGCGCGCATCGTCTCGAGGCTTCGCGTGACGTCGGGCCGCGTGGCCGCGATGCGGCGATAGCGCTGCAGGAGATCGGTGCCCTCGGTGAGCGCGCGGTCGTAGTGGCGATGGGCGAACCACGTCGGCACGGCCACGGCCGCCACGGCGAGGACGATCACGCCGGCGAGAAGGGCCAGGGCCAGCTTGCGGCTCTGCTCGGCGGAGAGCGTGCGGAAGTTGATCATCGCGGCGTCACTTTCCGGGCTCCGGTTTCGGCTCGCCCTTGGCCGGCGCCTTGGACGACCTGCGGGCAGGACCGAAATCCGCGGGGGCATTCGGTGCGGGGGCGCTCGGTGCCGCGGCGTTCGGTGCCGCGGCCTTCGGCGGCACCGCGGGAGTCGGTGTCACGGTCGCGGTGGCCGGAGGCTGCGCGTCCGCCGGCGCGGGCTTCGTCGCATCGGAAGCAGTGGACTTCGTGGCATCCGCGGTCGCGGGCTTGGCCGCATCGGCCGCGGCGGGCTTCGCCGCATCGACGGGCGGAGGCGGAGGCGGGGGCACCACGGTTGCCGTGGGGAACGACGCGGCCATGGAAAGCGGCACGGCCTCGGGCATCGTGCGCGGGCGCACCTCGGCGGCGATGAGGAACCGCTCGTTCCCGGGCTGCGAGCCCTTGGTGATCGAGCCGCGCGGCGCGGCGTTCTGCAGGACCTTCGACTGCTCGAAGATCTCGATCAGCTTCGACGACGACGGCGTCTCGCCCGAGATCTGGACCTCGCGGATCTTGCCCGTCGGCCGGATGTCGAGCTGCTGCACCCAGGTCGTGTCCGGCAGGAGGCGCGAGAGCTCCTCCACGAGGACGAGCGTGGGCTGCACCGTGTGCTTCTTGGTGAGCAGGAAGTTGTAGTCCGCCACGATCTTCTCCAGCTCCTTGGAGAGGATGTCGGTGGCCTCGGCCTCCGCGCGGGCCTTCATGAGCACGGGCTGCAGCGCGATCACCGCCTCGCGCTTCTGCCACAGCGGGAGCGCCAGCGCGAGCGCCAGGAGGGCGAGCACGATGCCGCCGGCCGTCATCTGCAGGCTGCGTTCGCGGCGGCGGTCGAGCTCGCCGGGCAGGCCTTCGGGCAAGAGGTCGAGCGGCGCGCTCCAGCGCGCCACGTCGTCGGCGAGCACCACCGCCTGGACTTCGCCGCCGTACTCGCGCAGCGTCGCGACCTTGGCGTCCACCAGCGGCCGGCGCGCGACGCCGAGATCGACCTGGATGCGGGCGGCCACCGGGTCGCGGGAAGCCACGCGATGGTCGAAGTACACGTCCTCGCCGCGGAACGGCGTCAGGCGGTCCATCTCGAAGGCGAGCACCTGCGCGAGGTTCTCCTCCGTGGCGAGCGGCAGCGCCACCCGGCGGAGCAGGGATTCATCTCGATCGAGGCAGAGGCGCACGCGCGGATCCGTTTCGCCGGCGCGGGCGAGCAGGCTGCGCAGCGCGATCTTGCGGCCCTCGGGATCGAGCGACGAGAGCGGCGCCTCGCCGATCTCGGCGAACGTGGTGCCGCGCGCCTCGAGGAGCACGAGCGTCTCGCCGCGCAATGCGACGACGGGCGCGCGCTTCATGCCCGCGCCGCCCAGGCTCTCGGGCACCTCGCGCGCGAGCTGCGCCGTCCACCAGCTCCAGAAGGCCTCGGCCTGTTGGCGCCAGGCGGGCTTCCCCGCGCGCAAGCGATCCGGTATTGCAGCCATCAGTTACGCACCCCTTCTTCTCCTTCGGCGGGCTTCGGTTCCGGAGCCGTCGCGGCGCGCCACGCGAGGAACGTCACGGCGCGCTGCGGCACGGGACGCAACAATGCCACGGCATCGCGCACGAAAACCGTTCCGTCGTCGAGGCGCGCGGTGGCCTTGATCGACGCGATGAGGCTGGTGGGAGGCGCGGCGTAGGCGCCCGCTTCCGGAAACGACGGCACGGGCTCGCCCGCGGCACGCGCGGCTTCGCGGCGGGCGATGTACGCATCGACGATCTCGCCGGTGAGCCCCGGGATGGCCATCAGCACCTCGCGCGTCGCCGTGAGCGGATACACGCCGGCCTGGCGCGAGTAGACCGTCACCAGGGGCGCGATACGGCGATAGATGTCGGGGCGCATGCCGAGCACGAGTTGGATTTCCTCGATGGCCTGGAAGGGGGAGTTCGCGGGAGCGTACGTGAGGCCGGCGGCCCGGTAATCCGGTTCCTCCGCGCCGTTGGGACGGCGGAGTGTGTCCGGATCGCGCCAGTCGAGGATCGCGTCGAGGAGTTTGTCCGCCTCCTCGTCCTTGAGCCCCACCGAGACCAGCAGCCCCCGCAAGAGGGTGTCCGATGCGGTATTCAAGTCGATTTTAGCAGACTCATCGCGCAATTCGATGGTGATGGGCGTGCCGTCGAACACCCAGGAACGCGGCGTGCCGTCTCGCCGCCAGATGTCGGGCGAGTTGTCCGTGCGGTAGGTCTCGAAGACCGCGCGCTGCACCGCGGCATCGGCCAGCGCCTCGGCGCGCGCCATCGACATGGAGTTGCGGATCACGAAGGAATCGGTGCGCGCCGCGAAGATGAAGCTGGACGCGATCACCATCAGCAGCGCCCCGAGCCAGATCACCAGCACGAGGGCCACGCCACGCTGGCTTGCGCGGACCTTGATCATGGCCGCCTCGGCCGGCAAGCGCGCTGGAACGTGTTCTCCAGGCACCCGGCCTCCTCGCTCAGCATCACGCGGACCATCGTTTCCGGCTGCTCCGCACCATCGGCCGCCACGACGCGCAGGCGGATCAGCGTGGGCATCTTGGCGTGCGTCCATTCGTCGCGCCACTTCGGCTGCTCGATGTCGTTGTCGGAACCGAAGTACGAGAAATGCACCGTGTCCACGTCGGAATAGAGGATCGTGGACTCGGAGCGCTCGAGCGGCCCGAAGTCCTTGGCCGCGTCGTCGGGCGCGGCGCGGCGCATCACGAGGTTGCGCTTGCGGCCTTCGCCTTCGACCTCGAGGCTCACGAGCGAGAGGCCCGCCGTCGAGAGCCCGGCGGGGCGCGTCGACACGAAGCGCAGCCGCGTGGCCGAGCCTTCGAGCGCGAGCTTGAGGGTCATCGCGTCCTTGAAGCGCATCGGGAAGATCTCGGAGAGCTCGCGGCGCAGGAAGTTCTGCGACAGGCGCAGGTCCGCGGTGCGATGCCCCTGGTTCGCCCCGGCGTCCCAGCTGCGCAGCGCGAAGCTGACACCCGACCACGCCATGCCGAGCATGGCCGCGAGCAGCGCCATGGCGAGCACGATCTCGATCAGCGTGAATCCCGCCTGGTGCGCGCGCTTCACGACGGCTTCGCCCCGACGAGGAGGGTCGAGAGCGAGTAGACCTGGTCGCGCCCGTCGCTGCCGTGCCAGGACACCAGCGAATCGACGCGGTAGATCGCGATGTTGGCCTGCGGCGCCGACGATCCCGGCCCCGGGTCCTCGCCGTAGGCCGTGACGCGCAGCGACCACGCGTACTTGCGGTCCGGGCTCTCGCCGCGCGTCTCGCCTTCCTTGAGGCCATCTTCCAGGCCCGCCGAGGCGAGGCGCGACTGCGCGATGGCGAGCGCCTGCGAGCGCTCGTCGAGCGTGGTCCCGCGCGACAGCCCCGAGGAGAAGACCTGGAAAACGGTGACGAGAATCAGCGCCAGCAGCACGAAGGCAACCACCACCTCGAGCAACGTGAATCCATGTGGGCGGCGCGCTCGCATCATTCGTTGATCGCGACGCGCCCGGTGAGCCAATCGACGTCCACGAGGAACTTCCGCTCGCCGGAGGAGACCGTGATGCGCCCACCGGTCGAGCTGCCGTCGGGATAGAAGCGGATCGAGCCCTTGCGCTGGCTCTCCACCTCGGTCTGCGCGGTGTAGAGCTTGAGCTCCACGCCCTCGGGCAGCTTGTGGGGGCGGGTCTCGCCGCTGAAGGTGAACTCGCGCGCGTCGACGTCGATCGTGAGCACGGCATCGCGGCGCTGCGCCATCGCGGTGGACTGCGCGGCTCGCAAGCCCCCGGCGAGCGAACGGGCCGACGCCTTGAGGTCCGCGGCCGACGCGCCCTTGCCCGTGAACGAAACGAGCATCGCCATGGTCATCGCACCGATGACCAACACGACGATGATTTCGAGCAACGTGAAGCCGCGGCTGCGCATCGGAACCGTCAGTTGACGAGGTCCTTGTCTTCGCCCTCGCCGCCTTCCTTGCCGTCGGCACCGAGCGTGACGATCTCGAACGGTCGGTTGTCGCGCCCCGGCTGGTTGTAGCGGAAGTCGTTGCCCCAGGGATCCTTGAGCGTGGTCTGGTCCTTCACATAGGGACCGTTCCACTTGTCCATGCCCGCGGGCTTGTCGACCAGGGCCTTCAGCCCTTCCGACGCATTGGGATAGCGGCCGACCTCGAGGCGCAGGATCTCCAGCTGCCCGGAGAGCTGCTCCATCTTGGCCTTGGCGAGCGCCTGGTTGGCCTTGCCGACGTTGCCGAAGATGCGCGGCGCGAGGAACGCCATGATGGTGCCGAGGATGATCAGCACGATCACGAGCTCCAGCAGCGTGAAGCCGCGGGCGCCGCGGGAAGGTTGGATTCTTTTCATGCGTGGGGTGCTCCGTTTTCTAGAAAGGCAGGTCGTAGATCGCCAGCATCGCCGAGAGCATCGAGAGGATGATCCCCGCAACGACGATCGCCATGGTCAGGATCATCGCCGGCTCGAGGAAGGCGAGGATCTTCTTGATCGCCTGTTCCACCTCGACGTCGTAGGTGTCCGCCACTTGCAGCAACATCTCGTCCAGCCGGCCGGTCTCTTCACCGACCATGATCATGTGCACCGCGAGCGGCGGGAAGCGGCCGCTTTCCATCATCGGGCGGCCGAGGCCGCGGCCTTCCTTCAGCTCGCGCGCCACGTTGCCCACGGCCTCCGCGAGCCAGGTGTTGCCCATCGTGTCGCGCACGATCGACAGCGCGCTCACGAGCGCCACGCCGTTGCCGAGCAGGGTTCCGAGCGTGCGCGCGAAGCGCGTCATCTCGACCCGCGAGATGAGGCTGCCCACCAGCGGCCAGCCCAGCATGCGGCGGTCCATCGCGAACTTGGTCTCCGGATCCTGCAATTTGTTCCGCATGTAAAGCAGAATTCCGGCAATTCCTAGCGTAATGGCCCACCAGTAGTTGCGCAGCACGTCCGCCAGGAAGATCACGACGGTCGTCACGAAGGGCAGCGCCTTGCCGGATTGCGCGAAGATCGGCTGGAACTTCGGCACCACGAAGATGAGCAGGATCACCACCGAGAGGATCGACACCGTGAAGAGGATCGCGGGGTAGACCAGCGCGGAAGTGACCTGCGCCTTGAGGGCCTTGGCGCGCTCCATGAACTCCGCGAGGCGCGCGAGCACGCCCGGGAGGCTTCCGCCGGCTTCGCCCGCGCGGATCATGTTCACGTAGAAGCGCGAGAAGACGCCCTGGTTGTCGAGCGCCTTCGAAAGCGACGAGCCGCCGCGCACGTCGTTGCGGACCTTCGTCATCAGCTCGGCCACACGCGGGGTCGAGGCGAGGTTGATGAGGATCTCGACGGAGCGGTCGAGCGGCAGGCCGGCCTTCAGCAGCGTGGCGAGCTCGCGCGTGATGATGCCGATGTCGTCCTGGGAGATGCCGCGGCGCTGGAAGAGCGGGCGCGAGACGGCCGATGCGGGAGCGCTGCGGGCCACCCCCGCTTCCTCGGCGCGGATCGGGATGAAGCCCATCTCCTGCAGGCGCGCGATCGCTCCCGGATGGCTCGCGGCCTCCAGGACACCTTCCTGGACCTCGCCCGTGGGCGCGACCGCCTTGTATTGGAAAAACGGCATGGAACGCTAGTCTTCGCGCGTGACGCGAAGCACTTCCTCGATCGTCGTCTGCCCGGCGAGCGCTTTTCGCAGCCCGTTCTCGAACATCGTCTCCATTCCCCCTTCGATCGCCGCGGTGCGAAGCTCGCCCGCGGTCGCATGGCGCATGATGAGCGCGCGGATGGCATCGGTCATGACCATCATCTCGATGATGCACAGCCGCCCCCAGTAGCCCGTGTTGGCGCACTGCGGGCAACCGACCGGCTTGTAGAGCGTGACCTTGCCCTGCGGCACGAAGCGGCGCAGGCCCATCTGCTCCGTCACTTCGGGAAGAGCCTCGTGCGGCTCGCGGCAATGCTTGCAGAGCGTGCGCACCAGGCGCTGCGCGAGGATGCCGCTGATCGTGGAGGTGAGGAGATAGTCTTCCGACCCCATGTCGACCAGGCGGTTGATCGTCGAGGGCGCGTCGTTCGTGTGGACCGTCGAGATCACCATGTGGCCCGTCAACGCCGACTGCATGGCGATGCGCACCGTCTCCAGGTCGCGGATCTCGCCCACCATGATGATGTCCGGGTCCTGGCGAACGATGGAGCGCAGCGCCGTCGCGAAGGTGAGGTTGATCTGCGACTTCACCTGGATCTGGTTGATGCCCGGCATCTGGTATTCGACCGGATCCTCGACCGTGACGATCTTCACGTCGGGATTGTTCAGGCGGTCGAGCGCGGTGTAGAGCGTGGTCGTCTTGCCCGAGCCCGTGGGGCCGGTGACGAGCAGGATGCCGTGCGGCTGGTCCAGGACCTTGAGGAAGTTCTCGAGCGTCTTGCCCTCGAAGCCCAGCGACTCGAAGTCGAGCGGCACGCCACCCTTGTCGAGCAGGCGCATCACGACGCTCTCGCCATGCATCGTGGGCACCGTGGAGACGCGAAGGTCGATCTCCTTGCCCTGGATGCGCACTTTGATGCGGCCGTCCTGCGGCAGGCGGCGCTCGGCGATGTCCAGGCTCGCCATGATCTTCACGCGGCTGATCACCGCGGCGGACAGGCGGCGCGGCGGGGACTCGACCTCGTGCAGCACGCCGTCGATGCGGTAGCGCACGATCAGGCGGTTCTCGAACGGCTCGATGTGGATGTCGGAGGCGCGCTGCTCGGAAGCCTTGGCGAGCAGCAGGTTCACGAGGCGGATGACCGGGGCCTCGGAGGCCATGTCCTTCAGGTGCTCGATGTCGCCCCAGTCGGCGTCCTCGTCGGAGCGCACCTCGATGTTGTCGACGATCTGGCCCATCGACGACTTGCCACCGCCATAGAGGCGCTCGAGCGCGGCCTCGATCTCGCTGGGCGCGGCAATGTACGGGCGCACGCGCTTGCCGCTCGCCATCTGAACCGCGGTGAGGACGTACGAATCGCTCGGGTCGGCGATCGCGAGGGCGAGCTCTTCGTCGTCCTCACGCAGCGGGACCGCTTGCGCGTCCCTCAGGAATTTCGCGCTGATGCGCTCTTCCATGAGCGGGAGCTCGGGGAAGTCGGTGCTCAATGCGACGGGGATGTCGAGCTGGGTCGCCAGCGCATCGGCGAGGTCGCGGCCGGACACCATGCCGAGTCTCGCGAGGATCACGCCGATCTTTTCGCCGGCGTTGCCCTCCTGCAGCTTCAGGGCTCGCTCGAGGTTCGCGGGGTCGAGCTTTCCCCGGGCGACGAGGATCTCACCGATACGTTGGGGCAAAGGGGAATTTCCGTCCGTAAATAGCTGAAAAGTATAGCAGCCGGACCTGTTTCAGCCGGTTGCGGAACGGAGGTTGGAACGGGTCGCGTGGCAAAAGTTGCCGAAGAGCCCTAAAGAAAAAGGGCGGCCCGGTTTCCCGGACCGCCCAATGGCCTCTTGGGAGAAACTCAGTTGTAGGCCGACTCGCCGTGTGCGGTGATGTCGAGCCCTTCACGCTCGTCTTCTTCCGGCACGCGCATGCCGATGACGAGATCCGCGATCTTGTAGGCGATGAACGCCACCACGCCGGACCAAACCAGTGTGACGCCGACCGCCTTCGCCTGCACGATCACCTGCGACAGGATCGAGTAGTCCGCCGGCTTCACCATCGCCGCCGTGACCCAGTCGGACACGTAGCCGGGGCCGCCCAGGTCGGGCGAAGCGAACACGCCCGTCAGGATGGCGCCGAGGATGCCGCCAACCGCGTGCACGCCGTACACGTCGAGCGAGTCATCGGCCTTCAGCATCTTCTTCAGGCCCGACACGCCCCACAGGCAGACGACGCCCGCGGCGGTGCCGATCACGAACGCACCGGGGATGCCGACGTTACCCGCCGCCGGGGTGATGGCCACGAGGCCCGCCACCGCGCCCGAAGCCGCGCCCAGCATCGAAGGCTTACCCTTGAAGAGCCACTCGAAGATGATCCACGAGAGCACCGCGCAGGCCGTCGCGAGGAACGTGTTCATGAACGCGAGCACCGCCGAGTTGCCGGATTCGAGCGCCGAGCCGGCGTTGAAGCCGAACCAGCCGAACCACAGCAGCGAGGCGCCGATCATGGTCATGGGCAGGTTGTGCGGCGTCATCGCTTCCTTGCCGAAGCCGATCCGCTTGCCCACCACGTAGGCGCCCACCAGGCCGGCGATACCGGCGTTGATGTGCACCACCGTGCCGCCCGCGAAGTCGAGGGCGCCCCACTGCCACAGCAGGCCTGCCTTGGCGTTCAGCCCGTCGACGAGCTTCGGATCGGTGTACGCATCCGGGCCCATCCAGAACCACACCATGTGCGCGATCGGCGCGTACGAGAACGTGAACCACAGCACCATGAACAGCAGCACCGCGGCGAACTTCGCGCGCTCGGCGAACGCGCCGAGGATCAGGCAGCAGGTGATCGCCGCGAACGTCGCCTGGAAGGCCACGAACAGCAGCTCGGGAATCACGACGCCCTTGGAGAACGTGGCGGCCATCGCGAAGTTGCCCGCGTTGGCATCCACCGTGCCCTTCAGGAACAGGCGGTCGAACCCGCCGATGTAGGCGTTGCCCTCGGTGAACGCGAGGCTGTAGCCGTAGACGCACCACAGCACCGTGATCAGCGAGAACACGATGAAGACCTGCATCAGCATCGACAGCATGTTCTTCGAGCGCACCATGCCGCCGTAGAACAGTGCCAGGCCAGGCAGGCTCATCAGCAGCACGAGCGCGGTGCAGGTGAGCATCCACGCCACGTCGCCCTTGTTGGGCACGGGTGCGGGAGGCGCCGCGGCCGCGGGAGCTGCGGCGGCTTCGGCGGGCTTCGCCGCATCGGCGGGTGCGGCCGCCTTGGCGTCCGCGGGCGCAGCCGCCGCGGGCGCGGCGGCCGGTGCATCGGCCTTCTTGTCCTGGGCGATCGCGACGGCGCCGAACCCCAATGCGGCGACGAGCGCAAACAGACTGAGTACGCGTTTCATATTCGGTGTCCCCTTTAGAGTGCGTCGGCGCCGGTCTCGCCGGTGCGGATGCGGATCACCTGCTCGAGATTGAGCACGAAGATCTTCCCGTCACCGATCTTGCCGGTGTTGGCGGACTTCTCGATCGCCTCGATGACGCGGTCGAGCATGTCGTCCTTGATCGCGGCCTCCACCTTCACCTTCGGGAGGAAATCCACGACGTACTCGGCGCCTCGGTAGAGCTCCGTGTGGCCCTTCTGCCGGCCGAAGCCCTTGACCTCGGTGACGGTGATGCCCTGAACCCCGATGCCCGACAGTGCTTCGCGCACCTCGTCGAGCTTGAACGGCTTGATGATGGCCGTGACCAGTTTCATGTGTCCTCTCCTTTTGTGCTGCGAGCGGCTGGCTTAGAACGCGTACGTCACGAAGGCAACGATTCGCTTCTTCGACCAGTTCTTGTCGCGGATCGTGTAGAGCTCGTCCTTGGCGTTGGTGCCCTTGTAGTACAGGCCACCGTTCCATCCGCTGCCGAAGTCGTACACGCCGCCGACCTTCCACACCCCGTAGGAAAGATCGTCGTTGTCGAAGCCGCTCGACTGCGTGCCTGCGTAGCGCTGGTAGCCGAGGAGACCGGTGAACGAGAACTTCGTGTCGGCGACCGGGTACGTGACGGCCAGCTCGATGTAGTCGGAGCCTTCGGAGCTCGGCACGCCGAACGTGTCGTTGAACGAGTAGGAGTACTTGAGCGTGGCGAAGCTGTACGTGAGGCCGATGTACACCTCGTCGGTGTTCGGCTTCGGGTTGAAGGCGCCCGAGCGCGGGTACTCATAGCGCAGGTAGCCCACGTCGACGGTCCAGTCCTTGATCGGCTCGAACTTGTAGCCGGCGTAGATATCCCACTCGAGGTTGGCGTCGGTGTTGAAGCCGCCCGCGTACGCCGTGTCCTTCAGCCACTTGATGTTCGAGAAGAAGAAGCCCGCGTAGAAGCCGCTCGAGTGCCCGTAGTCTAGGTTCAGCTGGAGGGCCGGATCTTCGGAGGTCTGCGAGATGCCGCGGTATTCGTATTCGGTGAACAGGCCGAGCTTCCCGGTGAACGAATGCGGGGACTCGGGCGCAGCGGGTGCGGCGGGAGCGGGGGCCGTCTGTGCATATGAAACGACCGGAACGCTGACTGCCGCGGCCAAGAGCAATGCGGGGAGCTGGCGCATGTTGCTATCCTTTTGTTGATGGTGGGTGGACGGCAACGTAAAGAGCAGCAAGCGTGCCAAGAACTGGGGCTCGTCAAGGTACTGTCACATAAGGGATTTCGATCATCGCCCCGACCCATTGCACCGCCGCCGAGCAGGCGCGCGCCACGATGCACCAAGCCGGTGCGCCCGGATCCACGCCGTCAACGGGATCGCCTACACAGGAGTTGGAATGAACGAGAGCTGGATGAATGAAGTCAGCGCCCGGTTGGCATCGCTCGCCGCCGCCAACCCGGCCAGGGACTTCGAGAAGAACGCACGCGGCCTGCTTTCGAGCGCATTCGCGCGCCTCGATCTCGTCACGCGAGAGGAATTCGACGTCCAGTCGCAAGTGCTCGCCCGTGCGCGCGAGAAGTTGGCCGCGCTCGAGGCGCGGGTCGCGGAGCTGGAGGCCACCGCCGCCGGCCGCGTGAAATGAAACCCGCCCTGCAAGGAGCACCGTGTCCGTTGCCGTCGTCTTCAGCCGGGGCCTCGCCGGCCTCGATGCGCCGCTCGTGCGCGTCGAGGCGCACGTCGGCGGCGGGCTGCCGCAGTTCCACATCGTCGGCTTGCCCGACACGGAGGTGAAGGAGGCGAGAGACCGCGTCCGCGCGGCGCTGGCCACTTCGCACTTCAAGTTTCCCGCGGGTCGCGTCATCGTGAACCTCGCGCCGGCCGATCTCCCCAAGGAAAGCGGCCGCTTCGACCTCCCGATCGCCATCGGCATCCTCGCGGCCACCGAACAAGTGAAGACCGATCACCTGGCCGAGCATGAATTCGCCGGGGAGCTCGCGTTGTCCGGAGAGCTCCGCCCGATCCGCGGCGCGCTCGCCATGACGTACTGTGCCCACCGCGACGGGCGTTCCTTCGTATTGCCCGCTTCGGTCGCGGAGGAAGCCGGCCTCGCGCGCGGCGCCACGGTTCGCCCGGCGCGCACGCTGCTCGAGGTGTGCGCGCATCTCTCCGGCCAGGCTTCGCTTCCCATCCACGAAGCGAAGGCCGTTCGCGGCGAGCCCACGTATCCCGACATGGCGGATGTCGCTGGCCAGGCCACGGCGCGGCGCGCGCTGGAGATCGCGGCCGCCGGTGGCCACTCGCTGTTGCTGTGCGGCCCTCCGGGCACGGGCAAGACGATGCTCGCCCTGCGCTTCCCCGGCATACTGCCGGCCATGTCGGAAGATGAAGCGCTCGAAGCCGCGGCCGTGCAAAGCCTTGCCAGCGCGGGCTTCCATCCGGAGCGCTTCGGGACCCGCGCTTTCCGCAGCCCGCACCACACCGCCTCGGCCATCGCGCTCGTGGGCGGCGGCTCGCCGCCGCGTCCCGGCGAGATCTCGCTCGCGCACCACGGCGTGCTGTTCCTGGACGAGCTGCCGGAATTCGACCGGCGCGTCCTCGAGGTGCTGCGCGAGCCTCTCGAATCGGGCGCCATCACGATCTCTCGCGCGGCCCAGCAGGCGGATTTCCCCGCGCGCTTCCAGTTGGTCGCCGCGATGAACCCCTGCCCCTGCGGCTACCTCGGCGATTCGCGCAATCCCTGCAAGTGCACGCCCACGCAAGTGCAGCGTTACCGCTCGCGCATCTCGGGCCCGCTGCTGGACCGCATCGATCTGCATGTGAACCTCCACGCCGTCGCCGCGGCCGAGCTCTCGTCGAAGGCGGGCGAGGCTTCGAGCCTCGTGCGCCGTCGCGCCGCGGGGGCAAGGGCTCGCCAGGTCGCGCGCCAGGGCGTGGCGAACGCGCGCGTGCCTTCGTCGCAAGTGGATTCCCGCATGCGCCCCGATGCGCGGGGTCTCCAGATGCTGCGCAATGCCGCGTCGCAACTCGGGCTTTCGGCGCGCGCCCACCACCGCGTGCTTCGCGTGGCGCGCACCGTCGCCGACCTCGAAGGCTCCGATGCGCTCGCCGGCCGGCACGTCGCCGAGGCCCTCGCCTATCGCGGCCTGCGCTCCTGATGCCGCACGGAACGCAGCACTCGAAGTCGTTCAAGCGAGGCTTCGCCGCGCTGCTCGCCGCGCTGGCGACACTGGGGCCGTTCTCCGTCGACACGTACCTGCCGGCGTTCGCGGGCATCCAGCAATCGCTCGACACCACGCCGCTCGGCGTGCAGCAGACCCTGTCGGTCTATCTCTTCGCCTTCGGCGTGATGTTCCTCTTCCACGGCGCGATCTCCGACAGCTTCGGCCGGCGCCCGGTGATCCTCGTATCGCTCGTGGTGTTCACGATCGCATCGGCCTTCGCCACGTTCGCGAGCACGCTGCACGAGCTGCTGGTGTGCCGCGTGTTCCAGGGCCTTTCCGTGGGCGCCGGCATCGTCGTGGGCCGCGCGATGATCCGCGACCTCTTCGATTCCGCGGACGCGCAACGCCTCATGTCGCTGGTGACGCTCTTCTTCGGCCTCGCCCCCGCCATCGCGCCGATCGTGGGCGGCGTCCTCTATGCGTGGCTCGGCTGGCGCTCGATCTTCGGCTTCCTCACGGTCGTCGGCGTGCTGCTGGTGGCGCTCAGCTTTCGCGCGCTCCCGGAGACGCTGCCGAAGGAAGGCCGGCAGGCCTTCCACCCGGCGGCACTCTTCGCGGGCTATCGCGAAGTCGCCATCAACGCCCGCTTCCTGCTGCTCTCGCTCGCGGCGGGCTTCAACTTCAACGGCTTCTTCGTCTACATCGTCTCGGCGCCGGTGTACCTCGGCGAGCACTTGAAGCTGGGCCCACAGGAATACGCGTGGCTTTTCATCCCCGGCATCGTCGGCATCATGATGGGCTCGCAGCTCTCGGGCCGCGCGGCGGGTCGCCTCACGCCGTACGAAACGGTGAAGCGCGGCTATGCCTTCATGGCGGTAGGCGCCACGGTGAACCTCGCGTACGCGCTCTCCACCGATCCGTCGCTGCCGTGGGCCGTGCTCCAGATGTTCGTCTACGGCATCGGCTTCGCGATGGTGATGCCCTCGATCACGCTCCTCACCCTGGAGCTCTTCCCCACGCGGCGCGGCATGGCGGCGTCGCTGCAGGGCTTCGTGTCGGGAATGGTCAACGTGCTCACGGCCGGCGTGATCGCGCCCGCGATCTATCACCACCCGCGCTGGCTCGCGCTCGGCATGCTCGCTCTCGGTGCCACGGGCCTCCTGTTCTGGCTTTCCTACCTTCGCATCGCGCGGCGCATCGTCGAGGATCCCCCGACGATCCTGCCGGAACCCCGGGAGACAAACCCTGACTGAAGCCAGCGTCGTCGCCGCCTTCAAGTGCCTGCAGGCCGGGGACGCCGCGGGCGCCCTCGAGGCCGCGCGCGCCATGCTCGCCACGCAACCGCGCAACGCGCGCGCGCATCTGGCGGCGGGCCTCGCGCTGCGCGGCCTGGGACGCCTCGACGAATCGCGAAGCGCGTTCGACGAAGCCGCGCGCCTCGAGCCGGGCGATTACGCCGCCGCCTACGAGCTGGGGCTGCTCCATGAGCTGCGGGGCGACGACGCGGCGGCACTCGCGCAGTTCGAAAGGACCTCGGAATTGCGCCCCGCCTTCGCACCCGCGAAATATGCCGCGGGCGCGACACGGCTTCGGCTGAAGCAATGGGCCGAAGCGGCCGCCGCCTTCGAGGCGGTCCTCGCGATCGATCCGCGCAACGCCGACGCGCGACGCGCCCTCGTCGCCGCCCTCACGCAGGCGGGCCGCGTCGCGGTCGGGCAAGGCGAGTTCACCGAGGCCTCGCGCCTGTACCACGCCGCGCGAACCCTCGATCCGGCGAACGCGGAGCTGGCGATGTACGCCGCGCAAACCGATCTCCTGCTCGGGCGCTGGGTCTCCGGATGGTCCGCGTATCGCGCGAGGCCCACGCGCCTTGCGTTCGAGGCGCAGCTCGCCCGCGAAGGCCATCCGTATCGCGTGCCGCCGGCCGAGGCGCTTCGCGGTCGCGGCGTACGCATCCTCGCCGAGCAGGGCCTGGGCGACATCCTGTTCCTGCTGCGCTTCGCCGCGACGATCGAAGGCGCCACGCACCTCGATTTCGTCGGCGATGCGCGCCTGCATTCGCTGCTCGCGCGCTCGGGCCTGTTCCGGCGGCTCGAGCCCGACCGCATCGCACCTCCCGGGGAGGGCGAGGTCGAGCTCCTCGCCGGAGACCTTCCGCTGCTCGCGGCCGCCACGGGCGCGTGTCCGCCCTCGCTCGCGATCACGCCCGAGCCGCATCGCGTCGCCGAATGGACGCGCCGCCTCGAAGTGCTCGGCCCCCGGCCCTGGATCGGCGTCACCTGGCGCGCGGGCACCGACAAGCCCAAGCGAGGCGAGAGCCTCGCAAAGTCGGTGCCGCTCGAGACGCTGCTCACCCCGCTGCGCGGAACCGGCACCCTGGTCTCGCTGCAACGCGCGCCCGGCGAACACGACCTCGAGAATGGCGCCCGCTTCCTCGGCGCCCGACTCCACGACCTCGCATCGGCGAACGTGGATCTCGAGGAAGCCCTCGCATTGCTGTCGGTGCTCGACCGCTACGTGGGCGTGAGCAACACCAACATCCACTTGCGCGCGCTCACCGGGAAGGAGTGCGAGCTCTACGTGCCCTTCCCCTACGAGTGGCGCTGGGGAACCGAGGGCGATTCACCCTGGTTCCCCGGCTGGAAGGTGCACCGGCAGGCGCCGGACGGGCGCTGGCCCGGCTAGCGGATCGTCCAGGTGTACACCGCGGGCGTCGCGTCCGCCTGGCCCTGGGGATTGCGCGCGCGAACCTGGAAGGTGTGGGTCGTCCGGGTGAGTCCTGCATAGGTCCGCGGGCTCGCACACGCCATCCATGCGCCGCTATCCATCCTGCAATCGAACATCAGCCCCGCCGGCGTCGAGATGAACATGAACGTGGCCGTCGTGTTCGTGGTGTTGTTCTGCGGGGAGCTGGTGATCGTCGTGTTGATCACGGGCAAGACGATGAAAGCCCGGTTCGCCGGTGACGGATCCGGCCGGCCGGTGGCGTCGATGGCGCGGACCTCCGCCGTGTAGTTGCCCGGCGGCAGCAGCGGCGCCGTCCACGCACTTGTGCACGGCGCGAACGGCGAGACGCCCACGACTCGGCATTCGAACGCCGCCCCCGGCACGTTGGAGGTGAACGTGAAGATCGCGGGCGTCCCCTCCGGAAGCGACGGAGGCCCGGAGGTGATCGTCGTATCCGGCGGCGGGCCGGCTTGCACCGTCCAGCCATGGAACGTCGGCGGCGCCATGTTTCCTGCCGCATCCCACGCCTTCACGCGGAAGTTGTAGGGCCCGGGCACCAGGTTCGTGTAGGACACGGGACTCACGCAATCGACGAACGCCGCTCCGTTCAGGCTGCACTGCACGCCCGCCGGAGGCTTGGTGAAGTGAAAGGCGAACTGGGCGACGGTGGAGGTGGTCACGCCAGGAGGAAAGGCGTCGAGGATGACGCGCGGAGGCTCGACGATCACCGTGAACGTCCACGAAGCCGGTGTCGGATCGACGCGGCCCTGCGTATCGAGGGCCCGCACCTCCGCCGTGTAGCCGCCCGCGGGAAGCGCCGACGTCGTCCACGGGTTCGCGCACGGTCCGAACGCCACCGTGTTCAGGCGGCACTCGAACGTCGCGCCCGGAGCATTGGAGGTGAAGGTGAAGGTCGCCATCGCGCCTTCGGGCACCTGCGTCGCCGGCCCGGACACGATCGTCGTCTCCGGCGGCTGGTCCACAGATACCGACCAGGAGTACGCAGTCGGCGGATCCATGTGTCCCGCCGCATCCCAGGCGCGCACGCTGAACGTGTAGCTGCCCGAGGCGAGGTTGTCGTAGGTCACGCCGCTCGCACAGTCCGCGACGGCCGATCCGTTCAGGCTGCACTGCACGCGGAACGGCGGCTTGCTGAAGTGGAACGTGAACTGCGCGGAGGGCGAGGCCGACACCGCGGGCGGATACGTGTCGAGCGTGATGTGCGGCGCCTGCGTGTTCACCGTGAACGCCAGCGTGGCGGGCGTCGGATCCACCACGCCGCTCGGGTTCACCGCGCGCACCGCGAGCTCGTGCGGCCCGTCGGGCAACCCGCCCCACGTGGACATGCGCGGGCACGGCACGAACGCAGCTCCGTCCATGCTGCACTCGAACGTGCGGCCGAGCCCGAGGTCGTCGGCGAAGAAATAGCTCGCGAAGTATGTCTGCACGTCCGTGTACCAGGCGTTCGTGATCGACGTGTCGGGCACCGACGTGTCCTCCGCCGGAACCGGGATCGCGGGATCCACGATCCACGTGCGCGTCACCGGCTCGCTCGTCGTGGGAATGCCGAGCGGATCGCCGGTCGCGCGCACCGTGAAGGCATGGGAGCCGGGCGTCATGTTCTCGTACGTGACGGGCGACGTGCACGGCAGGAAGTCCGAGCCATCGAGGCTGCACTCGAACACCGGGTCGTCGTGCGCGAACAGCGTGAAGGTCGCCGTGGTGCTCGGCGTCACGGGATTGGGCCCGGTGACGATGTCGAGGTGCTGGAGGTTGCCGATGTAGCTCGCGGTGTACTCGATCACCTGCTGCCAGGACCCGAGCGTGACGCGATACTGGAACGGATAGTTCACGCCGCCGGCGATGGTGCGAAGGCAGAGATACGTCGTGCCGACGGGGATCGTGCCCGCCAGGCTCGTGTACGCCATCGGATCGCAGTTGGGCGACCACTGGATCGGGCCGCCGTTGTTCAGCGCTTCGAGCGTCACCGGAATCGGCGAGTTGAAGGTGCCGAGACGCACCCTCCACAGGATGTCCGACACCGGATAGGCGACGACCGGCAGCCCCAATGCATTGGGCGCAAGGTCCGGGTCGACGTCCGGGAGCACCGTCCACGTGAAGGAGGCCGGCGTCGGGTCGATGCGGTCGACCGGATCCCGCGCGCGAACCAGGAACGCGTGCGACGCGAACGAGAGATCCGCGAACGCGATGCCGCTCGCGCAGGGTACGAACGGCGCGCCGTCGAGGCTGCACTCGAAGGTCGAGGACGGCTTGTCGCTCGCGAACGTGAAGCGGGCCGAGCGCGAATAGGTCGACGCTTCCGGTCCGGACTGGATCGACGTGTCGGGCACGCGCGTGTCGACGGTCACGCTTTGAGTCGCCGGCGTGGGATCGGTGAGGCCGCCGCGAACCGCGCGAACCGCCATCGTGTGCGGGCCGTCCGCAAGATTCACCGTGAAGGGAGACGCGCAAGCCGCGAACGCTCCCGCGTCGACGGCGCATTCGAACGTCGCATGATCGGCCGGTGCCGATGTGAAGGTAAAGGTCGCGCTGCCGTAGTAGTAAGCGCCGGTCGGGCCTCCGAGGGTCGTCTCGGGCGGCTCGGTGGCCTGCACGAACCACGCGTAGACGGGCGGCGCGGGATCGACCGTGCCGTTCGCGTTGACGGCACGCACCGAGAGCGAATGCGGACCGACGGAGACCGGCGAGACGGTCCAGCCCGGAGTCGCGCATGCGATCCATTCCGCCTGGTCCAATGAACACTGGAACGTGCCGCCGGGCTGGCTCGACGTGAAGCTGAACGTGGCGGCCGTGCTGGTCGTCATCGCCGGGGGCGTGCTCGCGATGCTGGTCTGCGGCGGCGGATCGGCGACGGTGGTCGACGTCGCGTTGCCCGACCAGTTGCCGATCGTCACCTGCGTGGCGACGGCCGTGCTGAACTGGCTCGACGCCGTGTGCCGCACGCAGAGGTGCGAGCCCTCGGTGAGCACCCAGCCCGGTGAGCTCGTATACGCACCCGGAATGCAGTTGAGCGACCACTGCCCGTTCACGACCGTGACGGGAAGCGGCGCGGCGAATCCCTGCACGACGATGTTCCAGTCCTGCGTGGAGCCGCGCGCCACGTCGAGGCGGGAATCGAATGCGGTGGCCGGCAGGTCGGGCGCGAGATCCTGCGGAAGGAGGTCCGCCTCGGGCTCACCCGTGGTCGAGACGTAGCTCGTCACGGAATACGATTGCGAATAGGGCGTCGGGTTGCCCACGACGATCACGCGATGCCTCGGGCTCATGTGGGCGCCGACGGTCTCCGCACCGAATTGCGCCGGCGGATTGAGCTCGACGTAGGCCGGCGGGGGAACGTCGCCGTTGCGCGTCGAATCCACGAGATCGAACAGCCACGTGTGGGTTCCACTGGCCGCGGCCGTGTCGCGCGCGTAGCCCGCGGCGATGAGATCGTTCGGCCCGGTCGTCATCCGCACGAGCGCGGTGATCGCCGAGAGCGTGGACGACGCGCCGGGTACCGCGACGGTGGGCGTGAGGACACCGCCGGTGCCGAACGTGGCATCGACCGTGCCGTTCGGATTCAAGCGCACCAGCGTCGCGCGCGGGTTCCCGCCGCTCGCCTGCGACCTGCCGCCGATCAAGATCTTTCCGTTGCCGAGGACCACGACGGCGCCGACATCCGCAGCGGCCGCGCCGAGCGGAATCCGGACCTGCCCGTTGCCGTTGCCGCCGAACGAGTACTCGTTGTTGCCGTTGGCCTGGTAGCGCTCGGCGAACATCGACCACCCGCCATTGCTCTCGCGCACCACGCCCGCGGCCACCACGCGGCCCGACGATGCGTCCACCGTGAGCGCGCGGTATTGGCCGACGGCCTCGGCGGAGCCGATGGCGCTCGACAGCATGCCGTTCGGCAGGAGGGTGGCAAACGCCGTGTAGCTGTCGGCTTGCGGCGAGGCGCGATGCCCGCCCCCCGCGAGGTAGTTGCCGTTCGCAAGCTGCGTGATCGCGTTGTACTGGTATCCCTCGGTGAACGAATGCGCGAGCTGGATCTCCACGTTGCCGTCGGCGTTGAGCCGCACGAACCACGGCACCCCGCCCGCGTAGGCCATCACGACGACCTTGTCGCCGGCGCCGGCCGTAATCGCAGTGGGGGTCACGGCCGAGCTGAAGGTGACCGAGACGCTGCCGGCGCTTCCGAACGCATTGTCCGGGAGCCCGTCGGGCGTGTAGCGCCGCACGAGGACGATGTTCTCGTAGCCCGACGTGTAGCGTTTCGCCGCGACGACGATCCGCTTCTGCGAGTCCTGCGCAGTGGCGACGGCATCGATGTCGGCGGGCAGGGCGGCGCACGCGATCGAGGCGGCACCGAAGAGGAACACGAGCGCGAAACGCGCTGCGAATCGTACGAGCGGTTGCATGGCGACTCCCTGTCCACGCCGGTCTGGAAGTGCCGGCAAACGTGGCGGAAGGAGTTAAGCGCAGCGCGCGGACGACAGGGGTGAATCGGTCGTTAAAAGCCCGTCAAACAGCGATCACGCCGCCTGCCGGCAATGGGATTCGCGTGCGAACGCGAGCAGCACGAGCGAGATCGCGCACCACACGAGCATCGCCGAGAACGCCGCGCGGAAAGCGTCGAAGTCGTACCAGCGGGCTCCGTTGGCCATCACCCCGGCCCAATGCCGGTCGAGCACCACGCCCACGAGCGGCTGCATCAGCATTCCGCCGATCATCACGCCCATGTTCGCGATGCCCGACGCGGTACCGCCGAAGCGCGAGGGGACGGATTCCTTCGCGAGCGGGAACGTGAGGATGAAAGCGCCGCAGCTCACGCCCACGGCGACCAGCAGTGCGATCAGGACCGCGCGATCGAGACCGGGAACGAACACCACGATGGACCACAGCAGCATCGCCGCGACGATGCCGCCCATCATCACGGGCTTGCGCCGTCCCAGCTTCTCCGACAGCGCGCCGTAGCCCAAGCCGGACACCGACCACGCGATCATCATCAGCGAGGCGACGCCCGCGGCCTCCGCCGTCGTGAAGTTGTAGTGCATCACCAGGAACGGCACGCCCCAGAGCCCCGCGAACGACAGGACGATCGCCGAGAGCGCCGCGGGCCCGACGAGGAGGATCCACATGTTGCGATGGCGCAGCACCTCGCGCAGCGCGTGCAGGGCCGACACGGATTCGTGCGGCTTGGCGGCCTCCGGGAAATGGCTCGCGTAGCCGCGCTCGGTGGGATCGTCGCGGACGACGAACCAGATCGCGACGGCGACCAGCCCCGTCGCAATCGCGCTTGCCACCATGACGGAGCGCCATCCGAAGTGCGCCACCGCGAAGCTGAGCGGCGCACCCGCCAGCGTTGCGCCGCACACGCCGATGAAGAGCGCGGTGGCACTCGCGTAGGCGAACTGGCGCGGGACCATCCAGTGGGTCGCGATCTTCAGCATGGCGACGAAGGCCACGCCTCCGGCCGCACCGATCAGCAGCCGGCCGGCATTGGCGACGATCGCGTTCGGCGCGAGCCCGAAGGCCAGCGTGCCCAGCGCCATGACCGCTGCGCCCGCCGCGAGCAGCCGACGCGGTCCCCAACGGTCGGCCGCGAGCCCGGTCGGGATCTGGCCGGCGACATAGCTATAGAAATAGAACGCGGAGAGGTTGCCGAGCGCGGCGGCCGAAAGATTGAAATCCCGCGAGAGGTCCTGCGCCAGCACGGCGGGCGCCACGCGCTGGTAGAACGCAATCAAATAGAAGCACGCGCCCATTCCCCACACCAGCCACGCGGCCGAGGCCGGCGGGACGCTACGCGTCAATACTGTTCCCACGGAAGGCCGTCGACGCGCCAGCCGCTCAGGGTGTTGCGATGGTGGTTGGGGTCCAGCTCGCCCTCGAATCCGTGGAGGACGTTGATGACGTGCTTGAAGCCCGCCTTCTCGAGCGCGTCGCCCGCCTCGAGCGTGCGGTTGCCGCTGCGGCAGATGAGCACGATCGGCCGCTTCTCGAAGTTGGCGCCGGCGATGCGCTTCACCTGGCCGACGAAATGCGTGTTCAGTTCCCAGTCCGCGCCGTCGTACCAGGGCACCATCATCGAGCCCACGGGATGGCCCACGAACATGTATTCCATCTCGCTCCGGCAATCGACGAAGACGGCGTCCGGGTTGTCCTTCAGGTACTGGTAGGTCTGCTTGGGTGTCAGGTGATCCATGGCAATATTGGCGTCCTGCCGCGATTATAAGTCCACGCTCATGAACGCACCTTCCAGCCCCTTCCCGTTCGATTCCGTGATCGCCGCCGCGGCCGAAAAGGTCGAAGGCAAAGTCGTCGCCTGGCGCCGCGATTTCCACCAGAACCCCGAGCTCGGCAACCGCGAGGTACGCACCGCGAAAATCGTGGCCGATCACCTGCGCGCCCTCGGATTCGACGAGGTGCGCGAGAAGGTCGCGCATACCGGCGTCGTCGGCATCCTCAAGGGCGGCAAGCCCGGCCCGGTCGTGGCGTTGCGCGCCGACATGGATGCGCTTCCGGTGGCCGAGGAGGTGGATGTCCCCTTCAAGAGCGAAGTGCGCACCGAATGGAACGGGCAGAAGTGCGGCGTGATGCACGCTTGCGGCCACGACGCGCACACCTCGATCCTCATGGGTGTCGCCGAAGTGCTCGCCGGCATGCGCGCGCAGATTCCCGGCACCGTGACCTTCATCTTCCAGCCCGCGGAGGAGACGCCGCCCATCGGCGAGGATGGCGGCGCCAAGATGATGATCGAGCAGGGCTGCCTCGCGAACCCGAAGGTCGACGCGATCTTCGGCCTGCACGTCACGTCGATCTTCCCCACCGGGATGATCGGCTATCGCTCCGGGCCGTTCATGGCCTCGGCCGACGACTTCCGCATCTTCGTGCGCGGCACGCAGACGCACGCGGCCATGCCCTGGCGCGGCGTCGATCCCATCGTCGTCGGCGCGCAGATCGTGACGGGCCTGCAGACCATCGTGTCGCGCCAGATGAACATCGCGAAGGAGCCGTCGATCGTGACCGTGGGCGTGTTCCACGGCGGGGTGCGCCACAACATCATCCCGGACGAAGTGAAGATGGAAGGCACCATCCGCGCCTTCGACGAGGAGCAGCGGAACGAAGTTCATACGCACGTGAAGCGCATCGCGGAGATGATCGCGCAGGCGGGCGGCGCCACGGCGAAGGTGCACATCCACCGCTGGTACGACGTGACGGTGAACGATCCCGCGCTCACCGACTGGTCGATTCCGACGCTGGGCCGCATGGCGGGCGACGCGAACGTGAAGGTCGTCGACAAGGTCTGCGGCGCCGAGGACTTCTCGTTCTACCAGAAGGCCGTGCCCGGTTTCTTCTACTTCGTGGGCTGCACGCCGAAGGACAAGGACGCCTCGACGGCCGCGCCGAACCACAGCCCGCGCTTCTTCGTCGACGAGGAATGCCTCAAGCTGGGCGTGAAGTCATTGTCCGCGCTGGCGCTCGACTGGCTCGCCACCCACGCCTGAGGCGATGGAAGGCCACACGCTCTGGGTATACGCGGGCGCTTCGCTCGCGCTCATCCTCACGCCCGGCCAGGACATGCTCTACGTCGCAACGCGCTCGCTCGCGCAGGGGCGCATGGCCGGGCTCTTCTCCGCGATCGGCGTTTGCTGCGGCATCCTCGTGCACACGGCACTGGCCGCGTTCGGCGTCGGCGCGATCCTGCAGGCCAGCGAGGGGCTCTTCTTCGCCCTGAAACTCGCGGGTGCGGCCTATCTCGTCTATCTCGGCATCCGCCTGCTGCTCACGCGCGCCCTGCCACCGGAGCTCGCCACCGGCGGCGCTGCCCTCTCCCCGCTCGCGCTCTTCTGGCAGGGGATGCTCTCCAACATCACCAACCCGAAGATCGTCCTCTTCTTCCTCGCGTTCCTGCCGCAGTTCGTCGATCCCGCGAGCCCGCATCCCACGCGCGACCTCGTGTTCCTCGGCGTGCTCTATGCGGCGATGGCGCTTCCCGTGAAGGCCGGCGTGGGCCTCGCGGGCGGCAGCCTCTCGGAGCGCGTGCTGAAGCGCCCGTCCACCTTCGTGTGGATGAACCGCGCGAGTGGCGCGGTGCTCGTCGCCCTCGGCCTGCGCCTCGCCGCGAGCGAGCGCTAAGGCAAAACCCGGGTCAGAGTGGAGTTTTCGGGGCCTTCTTCAGCCCCGCGCGATAGTCGACGATTCGCTGCTTGAGACCCGGCCGCCGTGCAGAGCTTGTGAGCGACGCCAAATCCTCCTCGCAATGGTCGCCCCGCGCGACCCGCCGAATCGCGGCGAAAGTCTCTCGATCGACCACCGGCGTGCTCGCCTGCTCCTCCAGCCACGACGCGATGCCGACCCGGGTCGCGAGCCCACATTGGAGCGCGTAGCCCGCATCGCATGCGGCGCCTTCCGTCACGAACGGGCGCGCGATATCCCATCCGATTGCTTCCACGAGGCGGCGCGTGCCGAGCACGATGCCGAACGCGGAGCCGGGAAAGCGGAACGTCGCGTCTTCGTTCGCCACGCGGATGTCGCACGACGCAAAGATGTCGGCACCCGCACCCCACGTTCGGCCCTGAGCGAGCGCGATCGTGCGCAGTGGCGCGTGCCACAAAGCCTGCAGCAGCTTCTCCAGCGCGATGAAGCGATCGGCGAGCGTCGCGTCCGTCTCCGTGTCGAGCGACGAGAGGTCGAAGCCGGTGCAGAAGTGCGATCCCGATCCGGCGAGGACCAGCGTATGGACCGTAGTGTCGGCAACAGCAGCGTCGATCGCCGCATGCAGCGCGGCCACCAGCTCCACCGACAGCGCGTTGCCCTTCTCGGGACGGTCGAGTCCGAGGGTCGCGACGCCCTCGCGCGTCGAAGCGCGGACCATCAGGCGTTCGAGTAGCCGGAGACGAACTCTCGCGCCTCGCCGGTCTTCGCGTCGTACCAGTGGCGCTTCACGCGGCCGATGTCGGCGCCGTAGACGTGGATGCTGATCGACGGCTGGTCGGCGAGCGCGTTGGCCACGGTGTGCACGTCGCCGACGGTGGGCGAGACGGCCTCGATCTGGCCCTTCTTCAGCACGTGCTCGTGGCCGGTCGCCTTCGCGCGGCCCTGCGCGTCGTGCTCGAACTCCTCGCACAGCTCCGCTCCGCGCATCACGCCGACGAGACCCCACACCGTATGGTCGTGCACGGGCGTCTTCTGGCCGGGGCCCCACACGAAGCTGATCACGGAGAAGCGCTCCTGCGGATCGCGATACAGCAGGTACTGGCGATAGGTGTCGGGGCCGGGCACGGTGTACTTCTCGTCCAGCCAGTCGTCGTGCGCGATCAAATCGGCGAGCAGCGGCGAGACGCGGGCGAGGATCTTCGCCTCGGCCTTCTCCTCCTCCACGATCTTCGTCGTGCCGGCGACGAAACGGTCCAGTCGGTTCATGGTTTTTCCTCCAGGCTTTCGCGCAAGGCTTCGGTGTCCTCGCCGAGCGCAGGATAGCGCTTCGAAACGGCCACCGCGGCGCCGTCGAGGCGGATCGGGCAGCCGACGGTGCGGGTCACGCGGCCACCGGGCAGCGTCACCGGCTGCTCGAGGCCAAGGAACACGGCCTGCGGATCGGCGAGAGCCTCGGCGTAGCCGTTGATGGGCGCGCCCGGAACGCCGGCGTCGCGGAACTTCGCGAGCCACGAAGCGGCTCCTGCCGTCGCGAACTTCGCCTCCAGCAGATCCTTCAACGCACCCTGGTTCTGCGCGCGCAACGTCGTCGAGGCAAATCGCGCGTCGGCCACGAGCTCGGGCATTCCCACGACGTCGCAGACCGACTGCCACAGCTTCTGGTTGCCGGCGGCGATCGCGAAGAAGCCGTCGGCCGCGCGGTACGCCTGGTAGGGAGCGTTGCGCGGATGGGCCGAGCCGAGCTTGCGCGGGTTCTTGCCGGTACCGAAATACTCGCTGGTCTGCAGGGCGGCGATGGCGAGCGTGGTCGCGAACATCGGAACGTCGATCGTGCCGCCCGGGCCGCCGGAGCGAACCTGCGCGATCTTCGCGGCGATGGTGAAGGCCGCGTACAGGCCGGAGGCGAAGTCGGAGAGCGGGACGCCGCACTTCACCGGCGCGCCGTCGGGCTCGCCCGTCACGCTCATCACGCCGCTCGCGGCCTGGATGGTGAGGTCGAAGCCGCCTTCCGCCGAGCGTGGCCCCGCCTGGCCGAACGCGGAGATCGAGCAATAGATGAGGGAAGGCTTGCGCGGGCCGAACCAGTCCCAGCCGAGGCCGAGGCGCGCCATCACGCCGGGGCGGTTGTTCTCGATCAGGACGTCGGCCTCGAGCGCGAGCGCGCGGGCGAAATCGCGGCTTGCAGGATCCTTGAGGTCGAGCGCCACGGATTGCTTGCCTCGATTGATCGACGCGAAGTTCTCGCTGTAGCCGTTCGCGACCGGCGGCCACTGGCGCATCGCATCGCCCTCGGGCGGCTCGACCTTGATGACCTCCGCGCCGTAATCGGCGAGCAGCATGCCGCAGAACGGACCCGCGGCGACCTGGCAGAACTCCACGACCTTCACGCCCTCGAGGGGCTTCACGGAATGAGCATTCATCGCTTCTGATTCTGCACTTGTCGCTTGCCCGGCGCCACGGGAAGCTGGCCGGCATCCACGGGAGAAACCATGATCGACGGCGCACGCTACGGACACACGAACCTCATCGCACGCGACTGGCGCGCGCTCGCGCGCTTCTACCAGGACCTCTTCGGTTGCACGCCGGTTCCACCCGAACGTGATTTCCGAGGCCGCGACCTCGAACGCGGCTCGGGCATCGCCCGCGCGGAGCTGCGCGGCGTGCACCTGCGGCTGCCGGGCCACGGCCCCTCGGGACCGACGCTCGAGATCTTCAACTACAACGTCCTCGAGGAAAGGCCGCGCACGGCCGTGAACCGGCCGGGCTTCGGCCACATCGCTTTCGTCGTGGACGATGTCGAGGCGGCGCGGCAGGCGGTGCTCTCGGCGGGCGGGCGCAGCGTCGGCGACGTCGTCACGCTCACGAACGCGGCCGGCGCGCGGCTCACCTGGACGTACGTGACCGACCCGGAAGACAACGTGATCGAGCTGCAATCGCCCGCGAAGTAGCTGCGGCACCGACCTCTGGCTAGCCCGCGGGGTTGCGCCCGCGTTCGGTGCGCCCGGCGAGCGACGCACCATCGGTGCAGTGCGGTCCCTGGGCGTGAACGCAGGGGGCAATGGCTTAAGTCGTTGATCGAACGCGGCTTCGGGAATGCGCGGAGCGTGGCACAACCCTTGCTGGTATCCGAACTTGTATACCAGAGGCCCACGAGCGTGCCCCCACCGATTCCCGCCACGATTGCCGCGCTGCACGATGCTTACCGCGCGGGAAAGCTGCGCCCCACGGATGTGGTCGAGGCGTGGCTCGCGCGCGACGCGAGCGAACGGGCGGCACCGGTGTGGATCTCGGTGCAATCGCCGGAGGTACTGCGCGCCCGAGCGAGCACGCTCGATGCGCAACTGCGAACCGATCCGCAGCGCGCACTCGCCTCGCCCGTCTTCGGAACGCTCTTCGCGGTGAAGGACAACATCGACTGCGCGGGCCTGCCGACCACGGCCGCATGCCCCGCCTTCGCCTACGACCCGGCCGAGCCCGCCTTCGTCGTCGCCGCGCTCGAAGCCGCGGGGGCCATGGTCGCGGGCAAGACCAACCTCGACCAGTTCGCCACCGGGCTCGTCGGCACGCGCTCGCCGTACGGAGCACCGCCCAACGCGTTCAAGCCGGAGATCGTCTCGGGCGGATCCAGCTCGGGCTCGGCTGTCGCCGTCGCGAAAGGGCTCGTGCACTTCGCGCTCGGCACCGACACCGCGGGCTCGGGTCGCGTGCCGGCCGGGCTCAACAACCTCGTCGGCTGGAAACCGACTCGCGGCCTGCTCTCGGTGCGCGGCGTCGTGCCTGCATGCCGCTCGCTCGACTGCGTCTCGATCTTCACGCTCACCGTCGCCGACGCTGCACGCGTCTTCCGTGTCGCGGCAACCTTCGATGCGGCCGATCCGTGTGCGCGGTCCCTCGCCCTCGACCGCCCGCTCCTTCGCCATGAGTTCACCTTCGCGGTTCCGCGCGCGGCGGACCTCGAGTTCTTCGGCGACTCGTTAGCCCAAGCCGCCTTCGCCGACGCCGTCTCCCGAATGAAGGCCCTGGGGGGCATGCCGCGCGAGATCGACTTCGCGCCCTGGCGCGAGGTCGCCGACTCTCTCTACGACGGCCCGCGCGTGGCGGAGCGTCACGCCGGCATCCGCGCGTTCTTCGACGCCCACGCCGATGCCGTCGATCCCACGGTTCGCAGGATCCTCGATCGTGGCGCAACGTTCTCCGCCACCGACACCTTCGTGGCCGAGGCGCGCCTGGATGAGCTGCGCGCGAAGCTCACGCCCTTGTGGTCGACGTTCGATGTCCTCGTCGTCCCGACCGCGCCGACGGCCTACAGCATCGCCGCCGTGCAGGCCGATCCCATCGAGCTGAACCGCCGCCTCGGCACGTACACGAACTTCGCCAACCTGCTCGACCTCGCGGCGATTGCCGTGCCCGCCTCGATGCGCCCGGATGGATTGCCGAGCGGCATCACGTTGCTCGCTCCGGCCGGCGGCGACCTGATGCTGGCCCACCTTGCGCAGCGCTTCCACGCGACGGGCACGCTCCCGTTGGGCGCGATCGGTGTCGCTGCACCCGCCGCCGAAACGCTCGCGGGTCATGGCGATACAGTCCAGGTCGCCGTCGTTGGTGCGCACCTCCAGGGTCTGCCTCTCAACCGCGAGCTCACCGAGCGCGGGGCGAAGCTCGTGCGCTCCACTCGCACCGCACCGCACTACCGCCTCTACGCGCTCCCGGCGACCACGCCGCCCAAGCCGGGCCTCGTGCGCACCGCCGGCGAGGGCCAGCGCATCGCGGTCGAAGTGTGGGAGCTGCCCGCTTCCGCCTTCGGCCGCTTCGTCGCCGGCATTCCCGCGCCGCTGTGCATCGGCACGCTCGAGCTCGAGGACGGCTCGCACGTGCAGGGCTTCCTCTGCGAAGCCGCAGCCATCGCCGGTGCCGAGGACATCTCGCGCTTCGGCGGATGGCGCGCCTATCTCGAATCCCGCAACCCCCGCACGACTTCCGCGACACCCCAAAAGGAGACGCCATGAACGACGCCCCGAAAGACCTGGTCCCCACGAATCGCCGCCGGCTCATCGGTGCTGCCCTCGCAGGCACGTTCATCGCCGGCGCACCCGCGATCGTTCGCGCGCAGGCGATGCCGAAGATCCGCGTCGGCTTCTGGCCCATCGCGTCGGGCCTGCCGTTCTACGCCGCGATCGAGAAGGGCTACTTCAAGGAAGCGGGCGTCGATGTCGAGCCGCTCAAGTTCGCCGGCGCTCAACAGGTGATGGAGGCGATGCTCTCGGGACGTTCCGACGGCAGCGCCAACGGCACCGGATCGGCCAACCTCGCCATCGGCGCCATCGCGCAGCCCGGGCTCTTCAAGATCTTCTGCACCAATCCCAGCAACGCGAAGTTCGTGCTGGATGAGTTCATCGCGCCCGCGAACGCCACCTACAAGACGATCGGCGAGATCAAGGGCAAGCGCGTCGCCTCGGGCCCAGGTATCCAGAACGTGACGCTGGCCAAGACGATGCTCGAGCGGGCCGGCGCCACGGGCAACACGGTGATCGAGCTTCCGATCGGGCAGCACGTGGCCGCGATCGCCGCGGGCCAGGTGGACGCGTGCTACACGCTCGAGCCCACCGGCACCATCGGCCGCATGAACGGCACGACGAAGATCATCGAGGCGGGCGTGGTCGCGAAATACATCCTCGGCGACCCGATGGCGCCCTGGCATGGCGGCGCGGCGACGCTCACCTCGGAGTTCATCAAGAAGAATCCCGAAGCCACGAAGAAATACATGGCGGCGTACATCAAAGGCGTGGAGCTGGTGCGCACGAAGCCGGACGAAGCGCGCGCCTTCATGAAGGGCTATACCGCGATCGAGGGCCCGCTCACCAACGAGGTGCCGCTCGCCTCGTACATGCCCTACAGCGAATTCAACGCGAGCTCGATCGCGTACTTCCAGAAGTTCTACGACCTGTTCACCGAGAAGGGCATCTTCTCGCAGAAGGTGGACGTGAACACGCTGCTCTACAAGGCATGAAGGCGACCTGGGGCCGGGCCCTCCCCTTCGTCGGGCCCGTGTTGCTCTTCATCGCGTGGGACCTCGTGGTGCGCACCGGCTTCATCAAGGCGATCCTGCTGCCCGCTCCCTGGGACGCGCTCACGGCCCTGGTGAGCGGTCTCGCCGGCGGACCGCTGCTGATCGACTTCCTCGTGACCGTGAAGCGCACGCTGCAAGCTTTCGTGATCGCCGCGGTGATCGGCGTGCCGCTGGGGATCGTGCTGGGCAGCAACGAGCGGGCGTACCGAAGCGTGGAGTTCCTGATCGACTTCTTCCGCTCGACTCCGTCCTCGGCGCTGATCCCGCTCTTCCTGCTGATCTTCGGCGTGTCCGACATCAACAAGGTCGCGATCGCCGCATTCGGGGCGTTCCTGCTGGTCGTCTTCAACAGCGCCTACGGTGTGATCAATGCGAGGAAGCAGCGCGTGATGGCCGCGAAGGTGATGGGTGCCAATCGCTGGCAGATCTTCAAGGACGTGCTGGTGTGGGAGAGCCTGCAGCCGACTTTCGTGGGGCTGCGCAGCGCCGTCTCGATGGCGCTGGTGATCGTGATCGTGGCCGAGATGTTCATCGGGTCCGACAACGGCCTGGGCCACCGCATCATCGATGCGCAGCAGGTCCTCAACGTGAAGAGCATGTACGCCGCCATCCTCGCCGCGGGCGTGCTGGGTTATGCCCTCAATGTGCTCTTCCTTTATATCGAGCGGCGGATCGTGCACTGGAGCGGACGATGAACGCGCGCGTCGTGAACCCGCCCTTCGAGCCGGATCCGCCGGCCCCGCCGTTCATCCCGGGCCCCACCGGCACCCACATCACGATCCGCGGGCTCACGAAGTTCTTCGCGGGCTGGCCGCTGTACGAGGACTTCGACCTCGACATCCCCAAGGGCAAGATCGTCTCGGTCTTCGGGCCCAACGGCTGCGGCAAGTCGACGCTGATCAACATGATCTCGGGGCTGATCCCGATCGACCAGGGAGAGATCCTCTTCGACGGCAAGTCGCTCAAGGAAACGAAGATCGGCTACGTGTTCCAGAACTACCGCGAGGCGATGTTCCCGTGGATGCGCACCATCGACAACATCGCCTATCCGCTGAAGCTCGAGGGCAAGTCCAAGCGCGAGGTCGATCGCCGGCTGGAGGAGCTGGTGGCGTCGTTCGACGTGAAATTCGACCTCAAGCGCTACCCGTACGAGATGTCGGGCGGCCAGCAGCAGACGGCCTCGATCATGCGGGCCCTGGCGCCCAATCCGGAGGTGCTGTTCCTCGACGAGCCGTTCTCCGCGCTGGATTACGAGATGACACTCTTCATTCGTGAGAAGCTGCAGGAAGTCTTCATCGCCACGGGAACCACGATGATGCTGGTGTCGCATGACCTCGAAGAAGCCGTGTACCTCGCCGACGAGGTGCTGCTGCTCACGAAGCGGCCCACCAAGGTGGCCGAGATCCTGCGCTACGGGGATCCGCGGCCGCGGACCGTCGAGACGCTGACGTCGCCGTCCTTCATCGCGGCCAAGAAGCACAGCCTGGAGGTCTTCCAGCGCGAGGTCCGACGGTAGATGGCGAACAAGAAGGTTCCTGCGTACGTCGACGGCGCCGCCGCCCTCCACGGCCTCACGCTGAAGGGCGAGGAGCGCGACCGCGTGATCCTGCAGTTCGAGCGCCTGGCGGAGATCGCCGCTCCCCTGCTCGCCGTGCCGATCCAGCCCGACGACGAGCCCGCACCGGTGTTCGAGCCGTGAGCGAAAGCGCTCTCTCGATCGCGCAGTCGATTCGCGATGGGACGGTGAAAGCGGTCGACGTCGTCGAGGGCACGCTCGCGAACATTGCCCGGCTGAATCCGCAGCTGAATGCCTTTGTCGCCGTGACGGCCGATCGTGCGCGCTCCGAAGCGAAGGCCGTCGACAAGGCGCGCGCGGCCGGGCAGGTCCTTCCCCCGCTCGCCGGCGTTCCGTATGCGGTGAAGAATCTCTTCGACGTCGCGGGGCTCGCCACGCTCGCGGGCTCGAAGATCAACGCCTCGCACCCGCCCGCGAAGTCGGATGCCGCGCTGGTGACCCGAATGAAGTCCGCGGGCGCCGTGCTGGTGGGCACGCTCAACATGGACGAGTTCGCCTACGGCTTCACGACGGAGAACACGCACTACGGACCGACGCGAAACCCGCATGATCCCGAACGCATCGCCGGCGGTTCCTCGGGCGGTTCCGGTGCCGCGGCCGCCGCGCGCCTGGTTCCGGTCACGCTCGCCTCCGACACCAACGGATCGATCCGCGTCCCCGCCTCGCTCTGCGGCGTGTGGGGATTGAAACCGACGTACGGCAGGCTTTCGCGCTCCGGCACGTTCCCGTTCGTCGCGAGCCTCGATCACCTGGGGCCGATCGCCGCCGACCTTCGCGACCTCGCGGCCGCCTACGATGCGATGCAGGGCGAGGACGCGAGCGATCCGGCCTGTGCGCAGCGAGCGCCGGAGCCGGTGAGCGACTCCCTCGACGGCGACCTCGGCGACGTACGCATCGCGCGCCTCGGCGGCTGGTTCGAGGCGAATCTCACGAGCGACGCGCAGGCCGCCGTGGACATCGCGTGCAAGGCGCTGCACGTCACGCGCACCGTCACCTGGGCCGAGGCCGCGCTGGGCCGGGCCGCGGCGTTCATCATCGGCGCGTCCGAAGGCGGCAACCTCCATCTCGACGACCTGCGGAACCGGCGCGGCGACATGGAGCCGCTCTCCCGCGACCGCTTCTTCGCCGGGGCGCTCGTGCCCGCGGCCTGGTACGTGCAGGCGCAACGCATCCGCGCTCTCTACCGCGGGGCCGTGCGCGCGCACTTCGCGAACACGGACGTCTTCATCGCCGCCGCCACGCCGTGCGCGGCCACGCCCATCGGCACCGAATGGCTCGACCTCGAGTCCGGCCGCGTGCCGCTGCGGCCGAGCATGGGGCTCCTCACGCAACCCATCTCGTGCATCGGACTCCCCGTGGTCACGGCTCCGATCGTGCGCCCGGGGTCGCTCCCACTCGGCGTGCAGGTGATCGCCGCGCCGTGGCGCGAGGATCTCTGCTTTCGCGTCGCCGCCGCGCTTTCTGCCCGCGGTGTTGCCGCTTCCCCCATGCCCGCCCTCCACGCATGAGCATCGCCATGAACGACATCAACCGGCCCGAGATCGTGGCCGAAGTTCGCACCGAGCTCGAACGCTACGAGACCGCGCTCACCGGCAACGACGTCGCCGCGCTCGACGGCTTCTTCTGGAGCAGCGCGCATGCGTTGCGTTATGGCGCCACCGAGAACCTGTACGGCCATGAGGCGATCGCCGCGTTCCGTGCGGCGCGCCCGGCACGCAACCTCCAGCGCGTCGTCCTTCGCACCGCGATCACCACCTTCGGCCCCGACTTCGCCACCGCCAACCTGGAGTTCCAGCGCTCGGGCTCGGCGGCGACGGGCCGGCAGAGCCAGACCTGGGTGCGATTCCCCGAGGGATGGAGGATCGTCGCGGCGCACGTGAGCCTGCTCGCGGAGGCGAAGCCGTGAGCCGTGCGCTCGCGAAGCTCGCGGTCCCCGCGCCGCGCGAACGCTCGCTCGCCGATAGCGCCTACGAGCAGGTGAAGGCGAGCATCTTCGACTTCGAGCTGCTGCCCGGCGACCGCTTCAGCGAAACGGATATCGCCGAGCGCCTGAAGATGAGCCGTACGCCGGTGCGCGATGCGCTGTATCGCCTCGAGCGCGAGGGCTATCTGCAGGTGCATCTGCGCGTGGGCTGGAGCGTGCGGCCATTCGACTTCGACCAGTTCGAGGACTTCTACGACCTGCGCCAGATCCTCGAGGTCGCGTCCGTCACGCGCCTGTGCGATGCGGAGGAGCGCGCGGACCTCGATGCGCTGAAAGCCACGTGGCTCGTTCCTGCCGCCGACCGGCTCACGGAACCCATGAAGGTGGCCGCCCTCGACGAAGGCTTCCACATGGCGCTGGTGGAGGCCGCGGGCAATCCGGAAGTGGCGCGCTGCCACCGCGAGGTGACCGAGCGCATCCGTGTCGTGCGCCGGCTCGACTTCACGCAGGCTTATCGCATCGACAAGACGTATGACGAGCACGCACAAATCCTTCGCGCCGTGATCCGTCGCCGCACGGACGAGGCCATCCGCCTGCTGCGCTCCCACATCGAGGCGAGCAAGGCGGAAGTGCGCAAGATCACCCTCCACCGCCTGTATACGGCGCGACCCACCAAATGAATGGGGTCAGACTCCATTTAGCTTCGCTCGATGAAGCTAAATGGAGTCTGACCCCATTCATTTTTTACAGATACGGTGCGACGAAGGCGAAGAAGAAACCGATCGTGAAGATCGCGACCGACACGCCGTAGACCCACGCCGAGACGCGCCGCTGCCGCATGCAGGCGGCGGCCAATGCGGGATCGGCGGGGCAAGGTGCATACCGCGCCCTCCATTGGAAGACGCCGGCCATCGCCAGCATCCCGCCCGCGAGCGCGAAGAGCGGCAGCTTGTGCTCGGAGAGCCACACCAGCTGCGGCACGGCTCCCACGAGGGAAGCGAGCGTCGCACCCGCGCCCACGGCGACCAGCGCCGCGGGCAGCGCGCAGCACAGCAGCGTCCCGGAGCTCGTGAAGATCGAGATCCAGGACGACCAGCTCGCGGTGCTGCGCGCGTCCACGGCCGGGCTCACCGCTTCGCCTTCGCTTCAGCGCGGATCTGCTCCAGCGAGTCGTCCACGCGCGCGATGGCGCGCACGTCGTAGCCCGCGTCCTTCAGCTGCGAGACGAGTGTCGCGTCGTCGATGTCCTGCCCGTCCTTCAGGGAAACGGCCACCACCTTGTGCTCGAGGCTCACGAACACGGCCTGCGTGGGAGCCATCGATTTCAGCTTCTTCTCGATGCCCTGCGCGCAGAACGCGCACACCAGGCCGTGGACTTCCATCTTGATCGTCTTCGCCTGCGCCACGCCGGCCGCGAGCAGCGCGGCGGCGAATACCAATGCCTTCATCGTGTTCTTCATGTCGGTTCCTAGAAATTCATCATGACCATGAGCTGGAGGCGGCGCTCTCGATCCACGCCGCCCTCGATCCAGAAGTTGCCCTTGAAGAGGCGCAACATCGGGATGACCTCGGTCTCGTTCGGGAGGATGCCGCCGGTGTAGCGCCGCGCCTGCACGACGAACCAAACCGCGAGGTCCTCGTAGTCGTGCTCGAAGGGCGCGATGCCGAGTTGCACCGTGCTGACGCCATGCGTGAAGCGGCTCGACTGCCACCAGTCGGTCTTCGCGGACATGTAGATGCGCCGCGTTTCGTAGTCGGCCTGCGCTCCGTAGCGCGCCGTGGCCACGCCCGAGAACGTGCCCCCGGCGTCGTAGCCGCGCGCCGAGGCGAGGCCGGCCCACGCAAAGACGTTGCCCTGTGCCGCCGGCAGGTTCCAGCGCTTCACGAGGTAGTTCGCCTGCACGCCGGCCATCTCGCGCTCGAACGACTTGTCGTCGGCGATGAGCTTCGTCGCCGCGAGGCCGCCCGACCACCAGTACGCGGGGGCGTAGAAGACCTGCGCTTCGCGCATGGTGTTGGTGCCGTACTCGGCCATGACCGTCCATCCGTCGGCGAACGCGATGGGCTTGGCCGACGCGAACCCGGGCAGCGCCAGGGCCAGCAGCAATGCGGATTTCCGCATGTCCAATCTCCTGAAAGAGTCCAAGGGGAAACGGCACGCGCCGGATCACCGGGCGTGCGGACACTTCAGCAGTGGGCTATTTCTGGAACCGCGCGTTCTTGATGCGAGGGGGTGGTGCGGTGGGCCGGGCGCGATCCGGCTCGGGGGGAAGTGCCAGGAGGACGGGAACCCAACCCTCCGATTTCGCGACGGGCGGCGCATCGTGCACCGGCACCGCGGGGACATCGACCTGCGGGTTGTCTCGCTGCTGCGCCTCGTCCTGGCAGGACTTCTGGCAGAGCGTCTTCGAGCCCGCGTCCGGCGCCTTGTGGCACGCGCCTTCGTCCATGGCCTGGTGCATCGCCTGCGGGGTTTCCCCCGTGAGCGGGCACGCGAAGCCGGCCATCGCCGCCTGCGAGGACAGCAGGGTGACAGTTGCGAGCAGGGCCAGAAGTCGGCGGAAGGGGCGGCGGGTCATGGTCTGTTCTTCAGATGCACATTTTACCGGATGGTTCCTGTCTTCAGGAAACGACCTTCACGCCCTTCCAGAATGCCACGCGGCCCTTGATCTCCTTCGCCGCGTCCTTGGGCTCGGCGTAGTACCAGACGGCATCCTTGTTCTCGGCACCCGCGACGTTGAGGGAGTAGTAGTTGGCCGTGCCCTTCCACGGGCACACCGAGGTGTGGTCGCTGGGTACCAGCAGGTCGCGCTTCACCGATCCGATCGGGAAATAGTGGTTTCCCTCCACCACCACCGTGTCGTTCGATTCCGCGATGACCGTGTCCTTCCAGATCGCTTTCATGAGATGGCCTGTTCGATGTCGTTGATGAGGTCGTCGACGTGCTCGATGCCGACCGAGAGGCGGACGAGGTCGGCAGGGCAGAACGTGCCCGGGCCTTCCACGCTCGCACGATGTTCCGCGAGGCTCTCGACGGAGCCCAGCGACGTGGCGCGCTTGAAGACTTTCAAACGTGCCGTGAAGTCCTTGCTCGCCTGCTCACCCGCAGCAACGCGCAGTGAGAGCATCCCGCCGAAACCGCCACTCATCTGCCGCACCGCGATGGCACTCGCAGGATGCGAGGCGAGGCCCGGATAGAGCACGTGCGAGAACCGCTTGTCCTTCTCGAAGTGGCGCGCGATCGCGAGCGCATTGGTGCTCGCGGCCTTCACGCGCAGGTGCAGCGTGCGCATGCCGCGCATCAGCAGCGCCGCCTCGAAGGGGCCGAGGATCGCGCCGCCGCCGCCGCGCACGTAGCGGATGCGCTTCCAGAGGTCATCGTCTCGCGCGGTCGCGAGCACGCCCGCGATCACGTCCGAGTGGCCGTTCAGGTATTTCGTGGCGGAGTGCATGACGAGATCGGCGCCCAGCTCGATCGGCCGCGTGAGCACGGGCGTGGCGCAGGTCGAATCCACCGCGAGCACCGCGCCCGCCGCGTGCACGGCACGGGCCGCGTCCGCGATATCGGTCACATCCCAGGTGGGATTGGCCGGCGTCTCGACCCACACGAGCCGCGTCTTCTTCTCGCCGACGCGCTTCGCCAAGTCGCCCGGATCGGCGTTGTCGTAGAAATCCACGACGAGGCCCCAGGGCACCGCGAACTCCAGCAGCCACTTGCGGAAGGCCCAGTACATGTTGCGCGGGGCCAGCACCCGGTCGCCGGCCGCGAGCGACTGGAACACCGCCGCCGAGGCGGCCTGCCCCGAGGCGAAGAGCATGGCCGAAGGCGCGCCTTCCAGCGCCGCGATCAGCGCCTCCGGCTGGTCGTAGCCCGGATTGTCGGCGCGCGAATACACGCGGCCGCCGGGATAGGTGCCGTCCCCGCTGCGCTCGTAGGTCGTCGAGACGTGGATCGGCGGCACGATGTCCGCATAGGGCTGGGCCACGCGGCCGAGGCCTTGCGCGGCGAGTGTTTCCGGATGGAGCGTGGGGTCTTTCGGATTCATGGCGGAGACGGGAGAGGGTCAGGGATAATAACGCCATGGACCAGACGATTTCCCCCCGCCCTGCCCGCCTCCAGGCGCTGACGGACGCGCTCGCCCAGCGCATCCTCGTGCTGGACGGCGCCATGGGCACCATGATCCAGCGCCACTCGCTGACCGAGGAGCAGTACCGCGGCGAGCGCTTCAAGGCGCACGCGAAGGACCTGCGCGGCAACAACGACCTCCTCACGCTCACGCAGCCCGGGGTGATCCGCGAGATCCACGAGCAATACCTCGAGGCCGGCGCCGACATCCTCGAGACCAACACCTTCAACTCGACGTCGATCTCGCAGGCCGACTACGGCCTCGAGTCCATCGTCCGCGACCTGAACCTCGAAGGCGCGCGCCTCGCCCGCTCCGTGGCGGACGGGTTCACGGCGAAGACGCCGAAGAAACCGCGCTTCGTCGCCGGCGTGCTGGGCCCGATGAACCGCACGCTCTCCCTCTCGCCCGACGTGAACGATCCGGGCTACCGGGCCGTGACCTTCGACCAGGTGAAGGACGCCTACCGCGAAGCGACGATCGCCCTCGTCGAAGGCGGCGTGGACCTGATCCTCGTCGAGACGATCTTCGACACGCTGAACTGCAAGGCGGCGCTCTTCGCGGTCGACGAGTACTTCGCCGAGACGGGCACGCGGCTACCGATCATGATCTCCGGCACGATCACCGATGCATCCGGCCGCACGCTCTCGGGCCAGACGCCGGAGGCCTTCTGGAATTCCGTGCGCCACGCGAAGCCCCTGTCCGTCGGCTTCAACTGCGCGCTGGGCGCCAAGCAGCTGCGCCCGCACATCGAGGAGCTCGCGCGCATCGCGGATGTATTCGTCTCCGCGCATCCGAACGCGGGCCTTCCCAATGCGATGGCGGAGTACGACGAGCTCCCGACCGAGACCGCGGGCTACATCAAGGAATGGGCGCAAGCGGGCTGGCTCAACATCACCGGCGGCTGCTGCGGCACCACACCCGATCACATCAAGGCCATCGTGGAGACGGTCTCCGCCTTCCCGCCGCGCGTGATCCCGAAGATCGAGCCGAAGCTGCGCCTCGCGGGCCTCGAGCCCCTCAACGTCGGCCACGACTCGCTCTTCGTGAACGTGGGCGAGCGCACCAACGTCACGGGCTCCAAGGCCTTCGCGCGCCTGATCCTCGCCGGCGACTATGCCGAAGCCCTCACGGTCGCCCGCCAGCAGGTGGAGAACGGCGCGCAGGTGATCGACGTGAACATGGACGAGGCGATGCTCGACTCGCAGGCGGCCATGGCGAAGTTCCTGAACCTCGTCCAGGCGGAACCGGACATCTGCCGCGTGCCGGTCATGATCGACAGCTCGAAGTGGAGCGTGATCGAGGCGGGGCTCAAGTGCGTGCAGGGCAAGTGCATCGTGAACTCGATCTCGATGAAGGAAGGCGAGGCGGAATTCATCAAGCACGCGACGCTCGCCCGGCGCTACGGCGCGGCGGTCATCGTGATGGCCTTCGACGAGAAGGGCCAGGCGGATACGCTCGAGCGCAAGATCTCCATCTGCCAGCGCAGCTACAAGCTCCTCACCGAGCAGGTCGGCATCCCGCCCGAAGACATCATCTTCGATGCGAACATCTTCGCGATCGCCACCGGCATCGAGGAACACAACCGCTACGCCATCGACTACCTCGAGGCGCTGGCGTGGATCCATCGTCACCTGCCGCACGCGAGCACCTCGGGCGGCGTCTCGAACCTCTCCTTCTCCTTCCGCGGCAACGAACCGGTGCGCGAAGCGATGCACACGGCGTTCCTCTATCACGCGGCCAAAGCCGGCATGACGATGGGCATCGTCAACGCGGGCCAGCTCGGCGTGTACGCGGAGATCCCGAAGGACCTGCTCGAGCACGTCGAGGACGTCCTCTTCGACCGCCGCAAGGATTCGACGGAGCGCCTGGTCGAATTCGCCGAGACCTTCAAGGGCCAGAAGAAGGACGCCGCCCAGGAGCTCGAGTGGCGCAGCGCTCCGGTGAAGGAGCGCCTGGTCCACTCGCTCGTGAAGGGCATCACGCAATACATCGTCGAGGACACGGAAGAGGCCCGCCAGCAATTCGAGCGCCCGATCCAGGTGATCGAGGGCCCGCTCATGGACGGCATGAACGTCGTGGGCGACCTCTTCGGCTCCGGGAAGATGTTCCTCCCGCAGGTCGTGAAGAGTGCCCGCGTGATGAAGCAGGCCGTCGCCCACCTCGTGCCTTTCATCGAGGAAGAGAAGAAGCGCCTAGGCACGGCCGATGCGAAGGCCAAGGGCAAGGTCGTGATGGCCACCGTCAAGGGCGACGTGCACGACATCGGCAAGAACATCGTGGGCGTCGTGCTCCAGTGCAACAACTACGAGGTCGTCGATCTCGGCGTCATGGTGCCGGCGCAGAAGATCCTCGACACCGCCATCGAGACCAACGCGGACATGATCGGGCTCTCGGGCCTCATCACGCCCTCGCTCGAGGAGATGGCCCACTTCGCCAAGGAGATGGAGCGCCTCGGGTTCAAGATGCCGCTGCTGATCGGCGGGGCCACCACGTCGCGCACGCACACGGCGGTGAAGATCGAGCCGCACTACTCCGGCCCCACGGTCTGGGTGCCGGACGCATCGCGAGCGGTTGGCGTGGCTTCGAGCCTGCTCTCCACCGAAGGCGGACGCGACGGCTACGTACAGTCGGTGCGCGACGATTACGTCAAAGTGCGCGAGGCCCACGCCAACAAGACGGGCCAGAAGTCCGTCGCGATCGCGGCCGCGCGTGCCAACGCCATCAAGATCGACTGGGCCGCGCACATGCCGCCCAAGCCGCGCAGCCTCGGCGTGATGGCGCTCAAGAACTACCCGCTAGAGAAGCTCGTGCCCTTCATCGACTGGGCGCCGTTCTTCCAGGCGTGGGACCTGGCCGGGAAGTATCCGGCGATCCTCAAGGACGAGGTCGTAGGAGAAGCCGCGAGCAACCTCCATCGCGACGGACTCGCGATGCTGGACCGCGTCGTGAAGGGCCGCTGGCTCACCGCGAGCGGCGTCTTCGGCCTGTGGCCCGCGAACGCCGTGGGTGACGACATCGAGGTCTATACCGACGAGACGCGCTCGCACACGCTGATGACGTGGCACAACCTGCGCCAGCAGAACGAGAAGCCTTCGGGCAACCCGAACCAGTGCCTCGCGGACTTCGTCGCCCCCAAGGACTCGGGCGTCGCGGACTACGTGGGCGGCTTCGCGGTCACCGCCGGCATCGGCATCGACGCGAAGGTGAAGGAGTTCGAGAAGAAGAACGACGACTACAGCGCGATCATGCTGAAGGCGATCGCCGACCGCCTCGCCGAAGCCTTCGCCGAGCACCTGCACCACCTCGTGCGCACCACGTTCTGGGGATATGCCGAAGGCGAGAACCTCCCGAACGAGGACCTCGTCGCCGAGAAGTACGCCGGCATCCGCCCCGCGCCCGGCTATCCCGCCTGCCCCGACCATACGGAGAAGGGCGAGCTCTTCCGCGTGCTCTCGGCGGAGAAGAACGCCGGCATGGAGCTCACGGACGCGTACGCCATGCTGCCCACGGCCGCGGTGGCCGGCTTCTACCTTTCGCATCCCGAGTCGCGCTATTTCGCGGTGGGGAAGATCGAGCGCGACCAGGTCGCCGACTACGCGCACCGCAAGGGCATGGACCTCTCGGCGATGGAACGCTGGCTCGCGCCGAACCTGAACTACTAGTGCGTCGCCTCCTGTTCCTGTTCGTCCTGGCACTCGCGGGACACGCGTTCGCCGACTGGACGCCCACTCGACCCGTGAAGCTCGTCGTACCGTTCGCGGCCGGCGGACAACCCGACGTCGTCGCGCGCACGCTCGCCGAACCGCTGTCGAAAGCGCTCGGCCAACCCGTCGTCGTGGAGAACCGTCCCGGGGCCGGCGGCAACATCGCGGCGGAGGTCGTCGCAAGGAGCGCGCCCGATGGGCTCACGCTCCTCGTCGGCACCAACGGCCCGCTCGTCGTGAGCCCGGCGCTCTACAAGGACCTTCCCTACGATCCGCTGCGCGACCTGGCACCCATCACGCTGGTCGGCACCTCGCCCAACCTGATCGCGGTGAATGCGTCGCTCCGCATCGCGACGTTGAAGGAGCTTGTGTCGCGCGCGAAGGCCGAGCCGGGCAAGCTCAACTTCGCCTCCGTCGGGAAGGGAAGCATCTCGCAGCTCTCGATGGAGCTGCTGAATGGCGCGGCCGGCATTCGCACGGTCCACATCCCGTACAACGGTGGCGCGCCTGCGGTGATGGCGCTCGTGGCCGGCGACGTGCAACTGCTGTCGCTCAACCCGACGGCGCTGATTCCGCAGGTCGAAGCCGGCAAGGTGAGGGTCCTCGCGCAAACTTCGGCGAAGCGCTCGCCGCTGATCGCGAACGTGCCGACGGTCGCGGAGTCGGGCTATCCCGGCTTCGAGGCCGACGTGTGGATCGCCGTGATGGCGCCCGCGAAGACGCCGCCCGAAGCCCTCGCACGCCTGAACGCCGAACTCGTGCGCATCATCCGGAGCCCCGAGCTGAAGGCGAGCCTGTGGGATCGCCAATGGATCGATCCGGTGGGCTCCACGCCCGAGGCGCTCGCGGAGCGCTTGCGGACCGAGCGCGAGCGCTGGGCGCGCGCCGCGAGCGCCCTGAACCTCACGCTCGACTAGCGCGGCGATGATCGCCTTCCTGTCGGGCCTCTTCGTCCTGATCTGGGCGACCGGGTTCATCGTCGCCGGCATCGTCGCGGGACGCGCCGATCCGATCACGTTCCTGGCGCTGCGCTTCGCCTGCAGCATCGCGGTGTTCGCCGCGCTTTCCTTCGGCGCCCGCGCCGCATGGCCGCGCGATCCCCGGAAATGGCGCGACGCGATCATCGCGGGGATGTTGCTGCACGGGTTCTACACGGGCGGCGTGTTCTGGGCCGTGTCGCAGGGGCTCGGCCCGGGGCTCACGGGACTCGTCACGGCGCTGCACCCGTTCTTCACCGCGATGCTCGCGATCCCGCTGCTGCACGAGCGCCTGTTGCCGCGCCAGTGGGTGGGCATCGCGATCGGCGTGGTTGGCGTGGCGCTCATCCTCGAGCCGCGGCTCGCGGCCGGCGCGGGCGTCCCGATCCTGGCCCTCCTCGCCGCGGTGCTCGCCACGTTGTCGTTCACGCTGGGCACGATCTGGCAGAAGCGCACGAAGCCGGACATGGATCTCCGCGTGAACGCCGCGATCCAGTTCGTCGGCGCGACCGTGCTCACCGCGCCCTTCGCGTACGCGCTCGAGTCCAACCACTTCGACGGCAGTCCCGCGCTCTACGGCGCGCTGGCCTGGGCGGTGCTCGGCCTCTCCGTCGGCGGGATCTCGATCCTGCTGGTGTTGCTCAAGCGCGGCGCCGCGTCGAAGGTCGCGCCGTTGCTTTACCTGGCGCCGGCGGTGTCGGCGTTCATGGCGCTCGCGCTGTTCGGCGAGGCACTGGCGCCGGTCCAGATCGCTGGCATGATGCTCGCGGTGATCGGCGCGTTCGCGGCGCGCAGCTAGCCCCACCCAACCGGAACTCCATGCGCATGAACCCACGCATCCTTGCCACCCTCGCCCTGCCCCTGTTCCTCGTCCTCGGCACGAACGCATCGAGCATGCCCACGCAAGAGAACGCGAACCGCCTGCGCGCGCTCGCGAGCGAGCACTCTCCGCAGATCGGCCCGGCCGACGCCAAGGTGCACATCGTCGAGTTCCTCGACCCGGCGTGCGAAGCCTGTGCGGCTTTCTATCCCGGGCTGAAGAAGCTCATGGCCGCGCATCCCGGTCGTGTGCGCCTTTCGGTGCGCCACGTTCCCTTCCACCGCGGCGCGGAGCCGGTCGCGCGCATGCTCGAGGCCGCCCGCGCGCAGGACAAGTACGTTCCCGCGCTGGAAGCGCTGCTCGCGTCGCAGGACCGCTGGACACGCGGTCACGTCGCAAACGCGGACCAGGCCCTCGGAATCCTCAAAGGCGTCGGACTGGATGTCGATCGCCTGAAGCGCGACATGGGTGCGCCGGAGATCACGCGGCGCCTGGCACTGGACATGGAGGCCGCCAAGACGGTCAAAGTGTCGGGCACGCCGGAGTTCTTCGTGAACGGCCGTTCGCTTGCCCAGCCCGGACCCAAGGGACTGGAGGCGTTGATCCGCGAAGAGGTCGCCCTCCAATACCCCCGCCCGTAGCGCGGCTTCAGAGCGGCAGTACGAGGGCCGGATCGGGCCGCGCCGCGAAGGCGAGGAACGCCTCCGCCAGTCGATCGCTCTCGCTGATCGCGAATCGCCAGTACTTGAGGCGCGCGTCGTAGTCGTGCAGGTAGCGCTTGAAATCGTTGCGGTCGGGCAGCTTGCCGTGCGGCATCTTCGCGAGGTATTCGCGGGACGGCGCCACGAGCACCACGTTGTCCAGCCACTCGCCCCGCGCGCGCCGCCAGGGCATTGGCTTGTCGAGCCAGCCGGGCACGATGCGGTCGGTGAAGTGCGGGTAGAGCACGAGGCCCTCGGCGTGCTGGTAGGGCAGGTGCAAGTGATAGTCGATGATGCCGCCGTCCCAGTACGTGCCCAGGGGCGCATCGGGAATGTCCGCCACGCCCTCGAGCACGATCGGGATCGAAGCGGTGGCGACCAGCGCCTCATTGAGATTTCTCACGTCGAGCGCCACCGCGTGCGTATGGAACGCATCGAAGCGATCGACCGCCATGAAGGGCGGACGCTCGCGGCGATCGTGGAACACGGTCCGCTCGATGAACCGCGCGAGATGGCGGCGTCCCACGGCGTTGGCGAGCGCAGCCAGGCCAAAGCCCATGGGCGTGCCGTAGCGCGAATCCCGCTTCAAGGGGCCGAGGCCGCGCACGGCCAGGATGTGCAGCCGGTAGTTCGCATGGCCGAGGATCTCCGCCTCGCGCCCCGCGAAGAGATCCTTCAACAGGGCGCGGGCCGAGTCGGACACGCTGCGTGCGCTGGGCTTCGCGCCATAGCGCTGCTCGGAGTAGCCCTTGGCGAAGCGTGCGAGGACCTCCGCCGGATCGCTGCAGCAAGCGGCGGCAAAGCGCCATGCTCCGATGGACGAGCCCACGAGGTGGCGCACGCGCGGCTTGGCCGGAAGCCAGTCCCCGAAGATCGCGCGGTCGAGCCCCGCGATGCCGAGGCCCTTGGGTCCGCCGGCGGCACCGGGAACGAGCGCGATGTCGGCCGCGTCGAGGCCATGCGTGCGGATGCGATCAAGCGCCTTGCGTCCCGCGCGGATAGTGAGGGGATTCATGTCTGCTATCTTCGCAAGAACCTCCTCTCCGTGCATTCCCATGTCGAAACTCTTCTCGCCCCTGCGGCTGCGCACGGTCGAATTCCCGAACCGTGTCTTCGTTTCCCCGATGTGCCAGTACTCTTCCGAGGACGGCCTGCCCAACGAGTGGCACCTCGTGCACCTCGGCAGCCGCGCGATCGGCGGCGCCTCGCTCGTGCTCACCGAAGCCAGTGCCGTGACGCCCGAGGGACGCATCACGCCCTGGGACGCGGGCATCTGGTCCGAAAGGCATGCGAAGGAATGGAAGCGCGTCACCGATTTCATCCGCGCGCACGGCAGCGTGCCCGGCATGCAGATCGCGCATGCGGGGCGCAAGGCTTCGTGCAACAAGCCGTGGCTCGGGGGCAAGCCGCTCGCGCCCTCGGAAGGCGGATGGACGACGCTCGGCCCGAGCGCCATTCCGTTCGGCGACTATGCGGTGCCGCGCGCCATGAGCGTGGCCGAGATCGAGAAGACGGTGGACGACTTTGCGAAGGCGGCCCGCTTCGCGCTCGATGCGGGCTTCGATGTCGCGGAGGTCCACGCGGCGCACGGATATCTCATCCACGAGTTCCTCTCGCCGCTTTCGAACCATCGCACCGATGCGTACGGCGGCTCGCTCGAAAATCGCATGCGCTTCGGCCTGGCCGCCGCGAAAGCGATCCGTGACGCGTGGCCGCAGGACAAGCCCGTGCTCGTGCGCATCTCGGCCAGCGACTGGAAGGAAGGCGGCTGGGACCTCGAGCAATCGATCGTGTTCTGCAAGGCGCTGAAGGCGATCGGCATCGACTTCATCACCTGCTCCAGCGGCGGCAACGCGCACGACCAGAAGATCACGCTCGGCCCCGGTTACCAGGTGCCGTTCTCGCAGGCGGTGAAGCGCGAGGTGGACATTCCCACCGGCGCGGTGGGGTTGATCACCGATGCAGTGCAGTCGGAGCACATCCTCCACACGGGACAAGCCGACGCCGTGCTCCTCGCCCGTGAACTGCTGCGCGATCCCTACTGGCCCCGCCACGCCGCGAAGATCCTGGGCGTGACGATGGCATGGCCCGACCAATACAAACGGTGCGACACGGGGCCGATGGGAAAATGAGGCGCCCTGCCCGCCGGCGTTGAGCGGCGTCGCTTCTCGTCCGCTCCAACGCCGTTCCCGCTACCCGAGGCTTGTTTGCTCGTCCAATATTTCGGACATAATGGCCGGCCCGGAGGGAACCCATGATCGATCTCTACTACTGGACCACGCCAAACGGCCACAAGATCACGATGTTCCTGGAAGAAGCGGCGATGGAATACCGCCTCCACGGCATCAACATCGGCAAGGGCGACCAGTTCAAGCCCGACTTCCTTGCGATTTCGCCCAACAACAAGATTCCCGCGATCGTCGACCATGCGCCGGCCGATGGCGGCAAGCCGATCAGCGTGTTCGAGTCGGGCGCGATCCTGCTCTACCTCGCCGGCAAGACCGGGACGTTCATCCCCAAGGACTTGCGCGGCCAGGTCGAGACGCTGGAATGGCTCATGTGGCAGATGGGCGGCCTGGGACCGATGCTCGGCCAGAACCACCACTTCTCCATGTACGCCCCCGAGAAGATCCCCTACGCGATCGACCGCTACGTGAAGGAAACGAACCGCCTCTACGGCGTGCTCGACAAGCGCCTCAAGGGCCGCGACTTCATCATGGGCAAGCAGTACACGATCGCCGACATGGCCGCGTATCCGTGGATCAACCCGGATCGCCAGGGCCAGAAGATCGACGACTTCCCCAGCCTCAAGCGCTGGCTCGCCGCGATCCGCGCGCGCCCCGCCACGCAGCGCGCGTATGCCCGGGCGAAGGAGATCAATCCCTCGCCGACCTCGACCCGATCCGAGGAAGAGCGAAAGATCCTCTTCGGCCAGGACAGCAGCGTCGTCAAGTAAGGCCCAAAACCAAAGAGCTCGATAAAGGGGTCTGACCCCTTTATTTGGGCCGCAGGAGGAGGAAAACCCATGGGACGCCTGAAGGATCCGGATGCCATTCGCCGGATCGCCAAGAAGTCGCTGTTCGAAGGCCTCGACGGCATGTGCGAGGGCGCGATCATCATCGACCGCGACGCCAAGGTGGTGTGGATCAGCGACAAGTACGCCGCGCGCCTGGGCCTTGCTTCACCCGCGAGCGCCGTCGGCAAAGTGGTCGAGGACGTGATCCCCAACAGCCTCATGCGCGAAGTGGTGCGCACCGGCGAGCCGATGATGCTCGACATCATGCAGTTCGGCCCCGACTCCTTCGTCGTGATGCGCGTGCCGATCAAGGACGAGCGCGGCCGCATCATCGGCGCCGCGGGCTTCATGATCTTCGACAGCCTCAAGCACCTGCATCCGCTCGTCTCCAAGTTCCAGCGGCTGGAGACGCAGCTCGCCGACACCCAGAAGACCCTCGCCGAGGAGCGGCGCGTGAAGTACACGTTCACGAACTTCATGGGCAGCTCGCCCGCCGCCATGGAGACGAAGCGCCAGGCGCGCCGTGCCGCGCAGGCGGAAACCACGGTGCTGCTGCTGGGAGAGACCGGCACCGGCAAGGAAGTGCTGGCCCAGGCGATCCACGCGGCGAGCCCGCGCGCGCACGGCCCCTTCATCGGCATCAACGTCGCCGCCATTCCCGACACGCTGCTCGAATCCGAGTTCTTCGGGGCCGCGGCCTCGGCCTACACAGGCGCGGACAAGCGCGGGCGCGACGGCAAGTTCGTCCTCGCCAACGGCGGCACGCTCTTCCTCGACGAGGTGGGCGATATGCCGATGGGCGTGCAGGCGAAGCTGCTGCGCGTGCTGCAGGAGAAGGAAGTCGAGCCGCTCGGATCCAACCGCGTGGCCAAGGTGGATGTGCGCGTGATCGCGGCGTCCAGCGTGGACCTGCGCCAGATGGTCTCGATGGGCCGCTTCCGTTCCGACCTCTACTATCGTCTTTCGGTGCTGCCGATCGAGCTGCCGCCGCTGCGCGACCGCATCGGCGACCTCGAGCTGCTGTGCGACCACATCCTCGAGGACATCTCGCGAGCGAGCGGCCGCCCGCCGCGGGAGCTCACGCCCACCGCGCTCGCCGTGCTCTCCGCCTACTCCTGGCCCGGCAACATCCGGGAGCTGCGCAACGTCCTCGAGCAAGTGACGATGAACTCCGACAACGCGCGCCTCTCGGCCGAGGAATTCAGCCTCGTGCTGCCGCGGCTGGCTCCCGCGTCACGCCCGGGCGATCGCCCGACGCTGCGCCTGGCCGACGTGGTCGCCGATGCCGAGCGCCACGCGATCAAGTCCGCGCTCGCCGCCGCCGAGGGCAAGAAGATCCTCGCCGCGGAGCTGCTGGGCATCTCGCGTGCGACGCTCTACCAGAAGCTTTCGGCCCTCGCGCCCGCGCGGGGTGACCGGCGTCATTGAAGTTTCGTCCGGGATTTCGGACACTGTTCCGCAATCCCGGACAAGCCCTTGCAGAGAGCCTCCCAGGCTCCTGGGGTTCGTCTTTCGCCTCAGGGACTTGGCGCAACCGTCCCGATGGCACGTGCCTTGCGAGTCGTTGCCGTCCTGAAGAAGAACCGGCAGCGCCCGGAACAACCACCCTTGGAGGGGAAACCATGTCGTCCCAATTCACGCGCGCACTCCTCATCGTCGCCGCGTCCGCGCTCGCGGCCTGCAACAACAGCGATTCCGACAACGCCATCCCGCCGGTCAACACGCTGCCCGACTTCGTGAAGGGCACCGTCGTGCGGAACGCATACGACGGCACGAGCAACGACCTCCTCACGGCCGGCCTCGGCAAGAGCGGGCTGCAGGGCGCTCTGCCCGCGTTCGCGGATGCGGCCAATCCCACCGTCGCGGAGCTTCGCCGCCAGGCCATCTACAACAACTACCGCGCGCTCGTGGACATGACCACCAACGGCGGCTACGGCGTGCTCTACGGCCCCAACGTGGACTCCAGCGGCGCCGTCACGCCCGGCGAGGGCAGGATCGGGGGCGAGGAATTCATCGCCTACGCCGACGACGGCACCGGCAAGCTCAACGTGACGGTGATGGTGCAGATCCCCAACACCTTCAGCACGACGAACCCGTGCATCGTGACGGCCGCCTCGAGCGGCTCGCGCGGCATCTACGGCGCGATCGCCACCGCCGGCGAGTGGGGCCTGAAGAAAGGCTGCGCCGTCGCCTACACCGACAAGGGCTCGGGCAACGGCGGCCACGACCTCGCCGCCAACACCGTCTATAACCTGCAGGGCCAGCGCGGCAACGCCGGCACGCTCGGCGTGCAGTCGATCTTCACCGCCGCGGGCACGGATGCGGAACGCGCCGCGTTCAACACCGCCTTCCCGAACCGCTGGGCGTACAAGCACGCGCACTCGCAGCAGAACCCCGAGAAGGACTGGGGCCAGCACACGATCCAGGCCATCCGCTTCGCGTTCTACGCCCTCAACGAGAAGTACGGCCCGCTGAACAACGGCGAGCGCCAGGTGATCATCAACAACGACAACACGATCGTGATCGCCTCCAGCGTCTCCAACGGCGCCGGCGCCGCGGTGGCCGCCCTGGAGCAGGACAACGACAACTACATCGACGGCCTGGCCGTCGCGGAGCCGCAGATCCAGATGAACGCGCCCACGGGCGTCACCATCCGGCGCGGCTCGACCACCGTGGCGTCCAACAGCAAGCCGCTGTATGACTACTTCACGATCGCGAACATGGTGCAGCCGTGCGCGGCCCTGGCGCCGTCGGTGGCCAACTCGCCGCTGCTCGCGACCAACATCCTCGCTCCCAACGCGGCGAACCGCTGCACCGATCTCGCGAATGCCGGGATCATCAGCGGCACCACGACGGCGGATCGTGCGACGAGCGCGCTGGCCTTGCTGCACGCGTCGGGCTGGGAGGCGGATTCCGATCTCTTCCACGCCTCGCACTACGCCCTGGCCACGCTGTCGGTCACGTACACGTATGCAACGGCCTACTCGCGTTCCGGCGTGCGCGACAACCTCTGCGGCTACAGCTTCGGCGGCGCTCCTGTCGCGGGCGTGCCTGCCGTGATCGCCAACAACGCCTCGGCGCAGCTCTTCGGCACCGGCAACGGCGTGCCGCCGACCTCGGGCATCAATATCCTCAACAACAACTCCGTGGGCGGCACGGCGCTCGACGCGGTCTCCATCTCGCCCTCGAGCAACCTCGCCGACTACAACTACGATGGCGCCAACTGCCTGCGCACGCTCTTCACGGGTGCCACGCCGGGTGCGATCGCCACGCGCGCCGGCATCGAGCAGGTGAAGCGCACCGGCAACCTGCGCGGCAAGCCGGCGGTCATCGTGCACGGACGCTCCGACACGCTGATCCCGGTGAACCACACGTCACGCCCGTACTACGCGCTGAACAAGCTCTCCGACACCGGCAGCCAGCTCGCGTACTACGAAGTGACGAACGCGCAGCACTTCGACGGCTTCCTGGGGCTCGCGGGCTACGACACGCGCCTGGTGCCGCTGCATCGCTACTTCATCCAGGCGATGGACATCGTCTACAACAAGCTGCGCAACAACACGCCGATTCCGGCTTCGCAGGTCGTGCGCACCATCCCGCGCGGCGGCGCTCCGGGTGCTGCGCCGGCGATCACCGCGGCGAACGTTCCGCCGATCGCGGCTACGCCTGCGCCTGCGGACGCGATCCTCTTCGCCAACAGCATCCTGGCGATTCCCGAGTAGCACCGAGGCATGAATGGAAAAGGGCGGCCGAGGCCGCCCTTTTTCTTGCTGGATCCCCGTCGACACGGGGATACCGAGCTGTCTTCCCCACGTAAGTGGGGACCCAGCTCAGTACTTCGCGCCCTGCTTGCCGCCCGTGTCCATCTTCGGCGCGGCCGGAGCCTTGGCGTCCTTGCCGACGTCCTCGCCGCTATCGGCGCGCATCTTGAGGACGATGGTGTTGGTGTCCTCGACGATCTTGTTCACGGTGGCCTCGTTGGCCTTCATGGTCGCGACGCGGTCGTCGATGTAGGCGCGGATGCACTTGTCGTACGCCTTGTAGGACTTGTCGAAGTTCTTCTTCTGGTTGTCCGTGCCCAGGCGGCCCGGATATTCCGGCACGTCGCCACAGGTGTGGGGCGGAATGGGATCGGCAGCGGCGAAGGCAAAGGGGGCGCCCAGCGAGAGCAGGACGGCAAGAGCGATGCGTTTCATGGCGGAATCCTTGGAATTCGAGACCGGGAATTTTATCAGTCGGCGACCGGCACGGTGTAGTTGAGCGCCAGGCGCCCTCCATCGGGGTAGATGGTCTGGCCGGTGAGGTACGAAGCTTCGTCCGAGGCCAGGAAGGCGGCCACCGAAGCGATTTCGGAAGGCTCTCCCATGCGGCCCAGCGGCGTGCGCGAGAGGATCTTGCGCTCGGCCTCGCGGTTGCCCAGCACGGCGGTCTTCGCGAGCTCGGTGAGGATGGTGCCCGGGCCGATGCCGTTCACGCGGATGCCGTGCGCGGCGAGTGACAGCGACATCACCTTGGTGAGCTGGTTGATGGCACCTTTCGAAACGACGTAGGGCACCTGGTTCGGGATGGCCATCACGGCGTTGACGCTCGACATGTTGATGATGGCCCCACCCCCGCCCTGCTTCACCATCTGGCGCGCCGCGGCCTGGCCGGCGAGGAAGACGCCTTTCAGGTTCACGTCGAGGACGCGGGTGAAGTCTTCCTCCTTGAGATCCAGGAATTCGGCGGCGTGGACGATGCCGGCGTTGGCCACGAGGATGTCGAGGCGGCCGAAGGCCTTCACGGCTGCATCCACGGCGGCCTGCACCTGGGCGCTTTTCGAGACATCGCAGGCGACGAACGCGGCGCGCGCGCCGGACTTCGCGATTCGTTCCGCGGCTTCGCGGCCACGGGCCTCGTCACGGTCCGCGAGCATCACGGCGGCGCCTTCCCGCGCGAAGATCTCCGCGCATGCAAGGCCGATTCCCTGCGCCGCGCCGGTGATGAGCGCGGACTTTCCCTGGAGCTTCATGGCTATTTCTTGTCGGGCGTTGCGGGCGACGGAGTGGAGGGCGACGGTACGCCCGGCTGCGGCGTGGCCACCGGCGGCAGCGCGGCCGGCGTGGCGGGCGGCGGTGCCTTGGGCGGATTCACGGCGACGATGACGTCCTTGCAGAACGTGTCCAGGCCCTTCGGGCAGGCGCCCTTGGCGCGCGAGTAGACATCCTGCGCGTCGCCTTTCGCTTCGTCGCTCTTCAAGTGCGTGAGGATGAAGGCGTTGTAGTCCGTGTCCTTGCCCATCGCGTCGGCAAGCTGGTTCATGTTCTTCCAGTCGATCACGAGGCGCAGGATTGCTTCCGTGAAGGACTCGCCGACGGGACCCGTGTCGCAGTGACGATAGGTCTTCCAGGTGGCGTTGAGCGTGGACCAGGAGGAGATGCGGTCGATCGCTTTCTGGGCGTTGGACTCGTCCGCTTTCGAGCAGGTCTTCTGCGCGTGCGCCGAGGCGGCGAACACGAGTGTTGCCAGGAGAAGGATTATTTTTTTCATGGTCAGGCTGCCATTCCGGGGCGGCGCCCCGAGGTGTGGGCTAGGCGCTCGCGGATCGAGCGCAGGATGCCGTCGCGGTCCAAACCGCAATCGGCGAGCAACTGCTGGGGATCGCCATGCTCGACGAACGCATCGGGCAGCCCCAGCGAGAGCACCGGGATGACGATTCCCTGCGACTGCAACGACTCCTGAACGGCGGACCCCGCTCCACCGTTGACCGCGCCCTCTTCCACAGTCACCAGCAGCTCGTGCGAGGCGGCGAGGCGCGCGATGAGCGCTTCGTCCAGCGGCTTCACGAAGCGCATGTTCGCGACCGACGCATTCAGCTCGGCGCCGGCGTCGAGCGCGGGCTTCACCATCGAGCCGAACGCGAGGATGGCGACGCGCTTGCCCTCGCGCCGCAATTCGCCGCGGCCCACGGGCAGCGCCTGCATTTCCTTCTGCACTTCCACGCCCGGGCCGGTGCCGCGCGGATAGCGGACCGCCGAGGGACCGGGAAGCTGGATGCCGGTGAAGAGCATCTGGCGGCACTCGTTCTCGTCCGCGGGCGCCATGATCGTCATGTTCGGGATGCAGCGCAGGAACGCGAGGTCGAACGCCCCGTGGTGCGTCGGACCGTCCGCGCCGACGAGCCCGCCGCGGTCGAGCGCGAAGAGCACGGGCAGGTTCTGCAGCGCCACGTCGTGGATCAGCTGGTCGTAGGCGCGCTGCAGGAAGGTCGAGTAGATGGCCATCACCGGGCGCACGCCGTCCACCGCGAGGCCGGCGGCGAACGTGACCGCGTGCTGCTCCGCGATGCCGACGTCGAAATAGCGGTCGGGGAAATCCTGCGAGAACTTCACCATGCCGGAGCCCTCGCGCATGGCGGGCGTGATGCCCATCACGCGCGGATCGGCGCGAGCCATGTCGCAGAGCCACTCGCCGAAGACCTGCGTGTACGTGGGCTTGGGCTTCGCGTCCGGCGCGGGCTTGGCCTTCACGAGGCCGACCTCGGGGTCGAACTTGCCGGGGCCGTGGTAGGTGATCGGGTCTTCCTCGGCGTACTTGTAGCCCTGGCCCTTCTTGGTGACGACGTGCAGGAACTGCGGGCCGTCCAGGCGGCGCACGTTGTTCAGCGTGTCGATCAGCACTTCGACGTTGTGGCCGTCGATGGGGCCGGTGTAGTTGAAGCCGAACTCCTCGAACATCGTGGAGGGCGTGATCATGCCCTTGGCGTGCTCCTCGAAGCGCTTGGCCAGTTTGTTCAGCGGCGGCGCGTTGGAGAGGACCTTCTCCGCGGTCTTCTTGGTGGCGGCGTAGAAACGCCCGGACATCAGCTTGGCGAGGTAGTTGTTCAGCGCGCCGACGTTCTCCGAGATCGACATGTCGTTGTCGTTCAGGATCACGATCACATTCGCGTTGGCCTGCTTGGCGTTGTTCAGCGCCTCGAAGGCCATGCCGGCGGTCAGCGCGCCGTCGCCGATCACGGCGATCGCCCGGCGGTCGGAACCGGCAGCGCGCGCAGCAACAGCCATGCCGATGGCGGCCGAAATCGAGGTCGACGAATGCGCGGTGCCGAAGGTGTCGTACGGGCTCTCCTCGCGGCGGGGGAAGCCCGCGGGCCCGCCCTTCTGGCGCAGCCTCGACATCTGCTCGCGCCGGCCGGTGAGGATCTTGTGGCCGTAGGTCTGGTGGCCGACGTCCCACACGATCCGGTCATCCGGGGTATTGAAGACGTAGTGCAGCGCGATCGTGAGCTCGACCGTGCCCAGGTTGGAGGAGAAATGGCCGCCGGTCGAAGCGACCGATTCGACGATGAAGCGGCGCAGCTCCGCCGCGAGCGCGGGAAGCTGCTTGCGTTCCAGGCGACGGAGGTCGGCCGGACTGCCGATCCCCTCGAGAAGCTCGTAAGTGCCCATGGACGCGCTCATTTTGCCCCAAATCCGGCGTGGGTCATCGGTCGCGGTGGACGATGAAATCGGCGAGCTGGCGCAGGCGGTCGGCGCGTGCGTCGAAGCCCTTCAGGGCCTCATGCGCATCGGCCAGTAGCTCCAGGGCGAATTTCTTCGCGGGGGCGAGGCCCATCAGGCTCGTGTAGGTCGGCTTGTTGGCCTCGCGGTCCTTGCCCGCGGTCTTTCCGAGCGTCGTCGAATCGCTTTCCTCGTCGAGGACGTCGTCGACCACCTGGAAGGCGAGGCCCACGCACTTGCCGTAGCGGTCCAGGTGCTCCAGCTCGGCGGCCTGCATCGGCCGCCCGCAGTGCGCGCCCATCAGCACCGAGGCGCGGATCAGCGCTCCGGTCTTGAGGATGTGCATGTACTCCAGCTCCGGCAGCGTGAGGGACTTGCCCACGGCGTCGAGATCGATCGCCTGGCCCCCCGCCATGCCGCGCGAGCCGCACGCCGTGGCGAAGAGCTGGATCATCTTCAGCTGGATCGCGGGGTCGTCGGAAAGCTTGTTGTCGGCGAGGAGCTGGAAAGCGAGACTCTGCAGCGCATCGCCCGCGAGGAGCGCCGTGGCCTCGTCGAACTCCACGTGCGTGGTGGGCTTGCCGCGCCGAAGCACGTCGTCGTCCATGCACGGCATGTCGTCATGGACGAGCGAGTACGCGTGGATCATCTCGACCGCGCCGGCCGCGACGGCGAGGCGGGCCGGGTCCGCATCCGACACCAGGCCACCCGCGAACACGAGCATCGGACGAACGCGCTTGCCGCCGTCCAGGACGGAGTAGCGCATCGCATCGTGCAGGCGCGAGGGGGCGATGGACTTGGAAGGAAGGAGGTCGCCGAGGGCCGCCTCCATGCGTGTCGCGGTCTCGCGCGACCAGGCCTGGAAATCCGTGGGGTTCACTTCGCGTCGGTCTTGAGGTCCTGGAGCGAATCGCCCTCCAGGATGGCAATGCGCGCCTGGGCATCGGTCAGGCGGGACTCGCAGAACTTGATCAGCTCGGCGCCGCGTTGGTAGGCCACCAGCGATTCCTCGAGGGGAAGCCGGCCGTCCTCCATGCGATGGACGAGCGCGTCCAGCTCTTCAAGGGCCTTTTCGAACGTGAGGCCGTCGGTTCCTGCGGGCGGGGGCGTAGTGGGCATTGCGGAGGGCCGGGAAAACGCCATTTTACGGGACGCGCTTGCCCCGGAGACAGTGCAAAAGCACCTTGACGGAGCGGTGCGCCAATGGCCCCGCCATTGCCTTTCTATTGCAACAGGAAGGTCTTGAAAGCAAAGAGGAGTTGGCCCAAAATGTCAGGTCGCAGTATCGTTGGTCGGGACGGAGCCCGCAGAGTTAAAAGCTGGCGACTCGATTAGCCCGGTGGTCTTAATCTTCGTACGCCCAGGAGGTTGGGAATGTCGGACTTGGCGAGCCAGCGGGTTCTCACCCGCGCGAATCCCCATCTGCCGTTGTCGTGGTATTTCGACCCGGCAGTCGCACAACTCGAAGCGAAGCGTCTCTTCGCCCGTGGCCCGGGTTACGTCGGCCATGAGCAGATGGCGCCCAATCCCGGTGAATTCCGCGTGCTCGACTGGCGGTCGAACGGCGCGTGGTCGCTCATCAACAACGACGGCAAGCACGACCTCGTGTCCAACGTCTGCCGCCACCGGCAGGCCAAGATGCTCACGGGCGCGGGCTCGCTTCCGGGCGGCACCATTACTTGCCCGCTGCACCGGTGGGCCTACGACTCCAAGGGCACCCTCCTCGGCGCCCCGCACTTCCAGGACCAGCCCTGCCTGAACCTCCCGCGGCAGGAGCTCCAGAAGTGGAACGGCATGCTCTTCAACGGCGCGCGCAATGTCGCAAAGGACCTCGCGAACCTGGGCGTGGCGAAGGAGCTCGACTTCACCGACTACAAGTTGGACAAGGTGGAAGTCGTCGACTACGACTTCAACTGGAAGACCTTCGTCGAGGTCTACCTCGAGGACTACCACGTCGGCCCCTTCCATCCGGGCCTGGGCCAGTTCGTCACCTGCGAAGACCTGCAGTGGCAATTCTCCGACTGGTACAACGTGCAGACCGTGGGCGTGAACCAGCGCCTGGGCACGCCGGGCAGCGACGTCTACAAGATGTGGCACGAGCAGGTGCTGCGATACCGCGAAGGCGTGCCGCCTCCGCACGGCGCCATCTGGCTCACGTACTACCCGAACGTGATGGTCGAGTGGTACCCGCACGTCCTCGTGATCTCCACGCTCTATCCCCTGGGGCCGGAGAAGCACCGCAACGTGGTGGAGTTCTACTACCCCGAGGAGATCGCGCTCTTCGAGCGCGAGTTCGTGGAAGCGCAGCAGCACGCGTACCACGAGACCGCGAAGGAAGACGAAGAGATCTGCGTGCGGATGACGGAAGGCCGCAAGGCGCTACTGGAAGACGGCCGCGAGGAGCACGGGCCGTACCAGTCGCCGATGGAAGACGGCATGGTCCACTTCCACGAGTTCATCCAGCGCGAGCTCGCGATAGCATCCTAGCGGCCCCCGACAACAAGGAACCGCTTCGATATTGAGTCCATGATGCCGTCCATTCCGTAGAGTCTCTTGCGTCATCTCTCGTAGTTCAATCAATCCGAGGAGTCTCATGAAAGCTCCCCTTCGTTTTCCGCGCACATCCCTTGCCGTCCTCGCGCTCTGCGCGACGATTCCCGCATGGGCACAAACCTGCCGACCCGAGCGAACGAACACGGTCTGCGAGTTTGCTTACGATAAACCGGTCATCCAGAAGTGGACTGTTCCCGCCGGCGTCACCAAGGTCACCATCCTCGCGCATGGCGCCCGGGGCGGCGACGGGGGATGCCATGGCGGGGGTATCGGCGCGATCGTCGTTGCCGAAGATTTTCCGGTGAAGCCGGGTGAGGTTCTCTCGGTCCTGGTAGGACAGCAAGGGCAGCCGGCTCCGCTCCCCCGATGGAACACCAGTAACGGGGCCGGGGGCGGCGGCGGATCCTTCGTCTGGCGCGGCGACGGCGCGGCTTCGCTGCAGAACGTGTTGGTCGCCGCGGGCGGGGGTGGCGGCGCCGGTTGCGAAGGCGAGCCTCGCGGAGCGGCGTTCCATGCCAGCGGCGGCGCATTCAACGGCGTCGGCGGCGACCGCACAAGTGGAATCGCCGGGACGGGCGGAGGCGGCGGCGGAGGGGGCGACACCTTCAGGATCGGGAATTCGCCCGGCACGGGCGGCGGCGGCGGCGGTGGCATCGTGGGCGAGGGCAGGCAGGGTGCCTACTTCGCGGTCATCGCGGGCCGCGAGCCGGATCCTCAAGCGGGCAAAGGAGGCAAGAGCATCGCCTCCGGAGGCGCGGGTGGAGACGGTGGCTTCCAGGAACACCCGCCGGGCCGGGACAAGGGTCCCTTGCCGAACAGTGTCGGCGGGTACGGCGGATTCGGCGGCGGCGGCGGCGGCGGCGGGTGGAACGACAACAAAGTGCCGGGGAACTGCCAAGGACGTTTTGCCGGAGGTGGCGGCGGAGGCGGTGGCTACAGCGGAGGTGGGGGCGGCTATTCCAAAGCCGGCGGTACCTGCGCGAAGACCGGCCACGGCGGAGGCGGCGGTGGATCGTTCGCGGCGGCCGGTGCCCAGAGAGGCGTGACCATGAAAGCGGGGGATAGGAAGTACGCCAACGGTTTCGTCTGGATCGCGTACGGGCCTTGAGCGGCCCTCACGCTCGCCCTTGTTGCAGCAACTTTTGTAGTTCAACCCATCCGAGGAGTCTCATGCAAGCTCCCCTTCGATTTCGGCGCATTTCCCTCAGTGTTCTCGCGCTCTGCGCATCCGTTTCCGCGTGGGGCCAAGCCTGCAGCTCCGCCGGCGGGAACGACATGGTCTGCAAGTTCGAGTTCGACAAGCCGGCCCTCCAGAAGTGGATCGTCCCAGCCGGCGTGACGAGCGTTTCCATCCTCGCGCATGGCGCGCGCGGAGGCGACGGCGGATGCCACGGCGGTGGCATCGGCGCTTTCGCCGCCGCGGAAGCATTCCCGGTCAAGCCGGGCGATGTGCTCACCGTGCTCGTCGGGCAGTCAGGACAGCCGGCGCCTCTCCCGCGGTGGAACAACAGCAACGGCGCCGGTGGCGGCGGCGGATCGTTCGTGTGGCGCGGCGCGGGCCCGGCCTCGCTGCAGAACGTGATGATCGCCGCGGGCGGCGGCGGCGGCGCGGGTTGCGAGGGCGCGCCTCGCGGCGGCGCGTTCGGGGCCGGTGGTGGCGCGCTGAACGGCGTGGGCGGCGACCGCACGAGCGGGGTCGCCGGCACGAAAGGAGGCGGCGGTGGAGGCGGTGACCAGTACAAGGTCGGCAACTCGCCCGGCACCGGCGGCGGCGGTGGCGGTGGCATCGTCGGCGAAGGCTTTCAAGGCGCCTACTTCGCGCTCATCAAGGGCCGCGAGCCCGATCGTCTCGCGGGCAAAGGCGGCAAGAGCATCTCCGCCGGAGGCGAAGGCGGAATGGGCGGGTATGCGGAAAAGTCGCAAGCGGAAAGCCGGGGTGAAATCGACGCCGTCGCCAACAGCTTCGGCGGTTGGGGCGGATTCGGCGGCGGTGGCGGCGGCGGCGGGTGGTCCGACAACTCTCTCCCGGGGAACTGCCAGGGACGCTTCGCCGGAGGCGGCGGCGGTGGCGGTGGCTATAGCGGAGGCGGAGGCGGCTACAGCAAGTCGGGCGGCATCTGCTCCAAGACCAACCACGGCGGCGGCGGCGGCGGATCGTACACCGCGCCCGACGGCAAGAACGTGACGATGAAGGCCGGCGAGAGGAAGTACCAGAACGGCTGGATCTGGATCGCGTACACCAAGCCCTAGCAACTCTTCAGGCGCGGCCCTCTATTCGTCGAATTCGTGCACGACGGCGTAGAGGGTCGCGAAGGTGAGCATCGAGAACGACGCGTGCAGCTGCTCGTAATCCTCGGCGCGCTCCGGCTCTTCGCGCTTGTCCCTGCGGATCTCGAACCAGCGCGCCTGGATCTGCTCGCGCACGACGTGTGAGGGCATCGAGGGCCGGCGCAGGCTCGAAGCCGTGCCGGTGAAGAGCCGGCGCTTCAGCGTCACGTCCGCCGAAGAGATCCGGAAGAGCTTCGTGAGCATGTTCGAGGTCGCGCCGTGGCGGATGAAGAACTCGAGCTGCCGCGAGCGCTTTCCGAGGTAGTCGACCTGTCGCAGTCCGTGCTCGAAGGAACCCGCGTCGATGGAGATCGCGACCTTCGGGTCGGGCATCTCGGCCAAGCGCACCAGTTCGTCGGAAGTGAGCCCCCGCAACTCCGCGGCCTGCACTTCGGTGAGCCCATCGGGCGGCGGCGCCGAGCGCGCGGCCTCGCCCTGCAACTCCCGGATGAGGTGGGCCAGCATCAGCAACCGCAACTGTGGATCACGGATTTCGATCACGTGTCCTCCCTGGATTTGGCCCGAATTTGCTACGACGCAAGCCTCGCGTCAATCGAGAATCCCCACATTTCGTGACGGTGCCCCACGACGTTCCAAAACGTTCTTGAACCGGTTTCGAGGACTCGCGGCTAAGTGCACGAAACGCAATCGCTCTTCGGAAAACTCCAGTAGCGCGGCCTAATCTTCCTCGCGCGCGAGCTTGAATTGCGAGGCCAACTGCTGCTGCGTTTGGGGCGGCACCGGCGCGTAGTGGCTGAACTCGATCTGGTACGAGCCCTGCCCACCGGTCATCGAGCGGATGCGCGACTGGTACTCGGTCACCTCGGAGAGCGGCACCTGGCCGGCGACCGCCATCAAATCGCCGCCCGTGGAGTCCGTGCCCGTGATGTGGCCGCGCTTCGAGGAAAGATCGGCGGTGAGGTCACCCACGAAGCGATCGGGCGCGGTGATCTCGATGTTGACGATGGGCTCGAGCATGATCGGGCTCGCCTTGAGGATCGCGTCGATCACCGCCTTGCGTCCCGCGGTGACGAATGCGATCTCCTTCGAGTCCACGTCGTGGCTCTTGCCGTCGTACACGATGACCTTGATGTCCTCCACCGGATAGCCCGCGACCACGCCACCGTCGAGCGCCTGCTTCACGCCCTTCTCCACCGCGGGAATGAACACAGTGGGAATCACGCCGCCCTTCACTTCGCTCGCGAACTGGAAGCCGGAGCCCCGAGGCAGCGGTTCGATCTTGAGGAACACCTCGCCGAACTGTCCCGCGCCACCGGTCTGCTTCTTGTGGCGGCAGTGGCCTTCGGCTCTCTTCGTCACCGTCTCGCGATAGGGAATCTTCGGCGGCTTGGTCGCCACGTCCATCTTGTACTGCTGGCCCATCTTCTCGAGCTTGGTGCGCATGTGCAGGTCGCCCAGGCCGCGCATCACCGTCTCGTGCGTCGTGGGATGGCGCTCGATCCAGAAGCAGGGGTCCTCGACCTCGAGCTTGTGCAGCACTTCGAAGAGTCGCTGCTCGTCGCCTTTCTTCTTCGTCTCCACGGCGATCGAGTGCATCGGCGTCGGGAAATCGAGCGAGCGCAGGCGGATGTGGTCCTCGTCGTGCGAGTCGTGCAGCACGGCGTTGAACTCGATCTCCTCGATCTTCGTCACGGCGCCGATGTCGCCGGGCACGAGGGAATCCACCTCGACGTACTCCTTCCCCTGCAGCTGGAAGATGTGGCCGGTCTTGAATGCCTTCTTGCCCTCGCCGATGTAGAGCTGGCTGTCCCGGGTGATCGTGCCCTGGTGCACGCGGAACACGGCGACCTTGCCGACGTACGGATCCATGATGACCTTGAAGACGTGCGCGAGGACGTGCTTCTTCGGATCGGCCTCGGCGTGGAATTCCTCGCCCTCGGTCGTATCCGACTTCACGAACGGCGGCGGATTGCCCTCGGTGGCGTTGGGCGCGATCTTCGCGAGGATGTCGAGGAACTGCTCGACGCCCGCACCCGTCTTCACGGACATGAAGCACACGGGAATGAGATGGCCTTCGCGCAGCGCCTTCTCCAGCGGGCCGTGCAATTGCTCGGGCTTCAATTCCTCGCCTTGCTCGAGGTAGGTGGCCATCAGGTCTTCGTCGACCTCCACCACCTGGTCGATCAACGCGGAGTGCGCCGCCTTCACCGAAGAGAAGTCCGAATCGCCGTCGGGGTTGAAGAAGCAATCGACGACGTCCTTGCGGCCATGCGCGGGCAGGTTGATCGGCAGGCATTCCTTGCCGAACACGTCCTGGATGCGCGCGAGTAATCCTTCCAAATCGACGTTGTCCGCGTCGATCTTGTTGATGAGGATCATGCGGTCGAGGTTGCGCTTGGCGGCGGCACGCATCATGCGCGTGGTGTTCAGCTCGATGCCGTTCTGCGCGTTGATGACGATCACTGCCAATTCCACCGCCGCGAGCGCCGCGATGGACTGCCCGGCGAAATCCGGCATGCCCGGCGTATCCAGCAGGTGGATGTGGATGCCCTTGTAGGGGAAATTGACGACGGCCGAGTTGAGGGAGTGGCCGTACTGCTTCTCGAGGGGGTCGTGGTCCGCGACCGTGGTGCCGCGCTCGACGCTGCCTGCGGCTGCGATGACCCCCGTCTTCAGTAGCAGAGCCTCGGCGAGGGTCGTCTTCCCGGCTCCGCCATGACCCACCAGGGCCACGGTGTGGATGCTCTCCGTCGAATACCTCGGCATGGCAGAAATCCTTTCTGCTGCCCTGCAGCAACGCGGTGGGGGTGTCTCACCTAATGTACACCCATGAATCAGGCCGATGTCAGGCGCTGATTTCGAGCTCCACGACCGCGCGTTCCCCGTCCAGGAGGCGTGCGGTGGCGAGGTGCGCGCGGATCGCGGCACGCACGCGCTCGATGGCTTCCACGGCGGTGGCGCCGCGCGATTCGCAGCCGGGCAGCGTCATCGCGACGGCGACGTAGTCCCCACGCACGCGATGGACGGCGATGCGATAGCGGGGCGCTTCAGGAGGGGTCATGTCCACCTCGCCATTGTTCTCTTCCCCTTCCGCCGCGCGCTCGGAATTCCCCGGCACCGAATGTCGATTCTCGCGAGCGTGCGCGCGCTGTCGTTCCTACGATGCATCCATCGACAACCCCGGGAGACAGGGATGAAAGAGCTCAGCTACGAGGAAGTGCTCCGCATCGCCGGTGGATTGCCGGTACCCGCGGCGCTCGACGAGATCACCTACCGCGCGCCCACCAACCCTGACCCGGAGAGGTTGCTGCCGGGACGCATCCAGCAACCGCATTCCAGCGAGGAACATCCATGAAGGAAATCGAGAAGAAGGACGCACCGGAGGTTTCGGGCGGCGTTCGCGTTGACATCCAGATGCCGGAGCTTCCCGGCCCCATCTCACCCTGGCCCATCGAACCGTTTCCGCAGTTCCCGATGACGCCGTACAACCCGGATGCGCCGTTCAGCGATCCGCCGGCGGTTTGACCCTCGACATCCAGGAGACATGACATGAGCGAAACGACACCCCCCATCCCCAAGGGGCTAGACCCCGAACTCGTCGAGAAGATCTCAGGCGGCCTCGATCTGTGCTCGCCGGGAGACATCGACGGAATCATCCGCGGCCTGAGAAGCAACTACGACGAGCTGGTGGACTTCACGTCGTACATGTTCGACCGGATTGCGGGCAACTAAGCCTCGAGAGGGCGCGGCAACGCGCCCCTTCCATGAAGTCATCGCCGACAGGGTTCCAGATCGCGTTCCTGCTGCTAGCCCTGGCGTTCGGGGCGATGCTTGCAACGACTTGGCTCGCGAGCGCAATCGCGCTTCCGAGTCCGTACTACGGCACCCTGGGTCATCTCGTCGCCATCCCATTTCAGTTTGCACTGGTGCTTGGCATACCGGCACTTCGGTCACTGGTGCTCGAGGGATTCCATCACCCCGTATCCACTCCACAGCGCTTCGAAGCCCTGGCTTTGGCCGGCGGCAAAGTGGTGCTCACCTTCGGCCTGTGGGGAGCCATCGCCCTGTGGGGACTGCATGTAACGCATCGAGCCAACGACGTAACGGCCTTTGGATTCCTGACCGAACCAACGGCCATGGACGAGCACTACTTTGCGGCCTGGGGATTGGTGGGGGCCGCGTATGCAATATCACTCGGGCCACTCATCGAAGAGGTGCTCTATCGCGGCGTGCTGTACCGCCTGTGGGAGCGGCAGTGGGGTTGGGTTGCAGCAGCGCTGCTGTCATCAATCGTTTTCTCGTTGGTCCATCCCCATAACCTGATTCAGACCTTCTTCTCCGGAATCCTCTACGCCTGCCTCTTCCACCGCACAGGATCGATTTGGGCAACGACGCTGTGCCACGCGACATACAACCTGCTCATTGCCTGGCCGCTTCTCGGCCACGTGCTGTTACTCAAACCGGCCGACGCATCGACAAGCCTCATTCCGTGGACTGCGAACTTGATCTGCCTCCCTCTCGCGATCGTTGCGTTTGTCCTGTACGTACGACTGGCTCTCGCTGCACCTGAGCGCACCTGAGATGTCGAGCCCGCTCTTCCGCGCCGAGGCGCACGACTCCCGCGCGACCTCCTGGCTGGGCACGATCGTCCTGATGCGCCCCGTGCCGACGGTCGTGATGACCGCGGCGGCCTCGGCGGTCTCGCTTGCCATCGTTGCCTTCCTGGTGTGGGGCGAATCGACCAACAAGGCGCGCGTCACCGGCTTCCTCACGCCCACGAGCGGCGTTGCGAGAGTGGTGGCGACGCAGTCCGGCGTGATCGAGTCGCGCTTCGTGGCCGAGGGCGACTCGGTGGCGAAGGGTGCGCCGCTGCTGTCGCTCGTGGATCCGCGCGCCACGGATGAGCACGGAACCGTCGGTGCCCAGGTGACGACGAGCCTGCGCGAGCGGCAACGCGCGTTGTCGAGGCAGCGCGACCTCGCCGGGACGACGTATCTCGCCGATCTCGAGTCCCTCGCGACGCGCCACGCGAAGCTCGATGCCGAGGCGCGGAAGCTGGACGACGAGATCGACGCGATGCGCTCGCGTTCGAGGCTCGCCGCCGAAGAGATCGAGAGGGCCGAGGAGCTGGAGCGCAGTGGCTTCGCAGCGCGTGCGATGACCGACCGCAAGCGCGACGAATCGCTGGACGTGCGCATCCGCATCTCGGCGCTCGAGCGCGCCCGCGACGCGGCCCATCGGGAGGCGGAGGCCTTGCAGTCGGAAGCAGCGGCGGCGAAGGCACGGTACCTCGCGCAACTCGCGGCTCTCGACGGACAGCGGGCGTCGCTGGGCCAGGAGCGAGCGGAGCGCAGCGCCGCCTACCGATCGGTGATCACCGCGCCGCACGCCGGCATTGTCGCGTCGATGCTGGTGGAGGCGGGGCAGGCCGCTACGCAGGGAACGCCGCTGCTCACATTGCTTCCCGCGGACGTGAAGCTCGAGGCGCATTTGTTCGCGCCCTCGCGCTCCATCGGCTTCGTGCGCACCGGGCAGGCCGTGCTCCTGCGCTATCCCGCCTTCCCCGCGCAGAAGTTCGGCTCGCACCATGCGCACGTCACCGCCGTCTCGCGAAGCGCATTGGCACCCGGTGACCTCGGATACACGCCGGCCGACGGCAACCGCGAATCGCTCTATCGCATCCGCGCGACACTCGACTCGCAGGCGATGCTCGCCTACGGAAAGCCCGAGCCGCTGCAGGCGGGCATGCTCGTCGAAGCGGACATCCTGCTCGACCGGCGGCGACTCATCGAGTGGATCTTCGATCCGCTGCTGAGCCTCTCGGGGCGCCTGTGATGGAGGCGCTCGGCCGGCTCGAGCTCGGATTGCGCCAGAAGCTGCCCGTCTTCCTGCAGACGGAGGCCGCGGAGTGCGGGCTGGCCAGCCTCGGCATGATCGCCAACTTCCACGGCCACCGCATCGACCTCGCTGGGCTTCGCCGGCGCTTCACCGTGTCGCTCAAGGGCGCGACGCTCTCGTACCTGATGCAGATCGCCGGGGCATTGCACCTCACGCCGCGGCCGCTGCGGCTGGAGTTGGCCGAGCTCTCGAGCCTGCGCACGCCGTGCATCCTGCACTGGGACCTGAACCACTTCGTGGTGCTGCGCTCGGCGGATGCGAGGCACGCCGTCATCCACGACCCGGCCTTCGGCGTGCGGCGCCTCACGATGGCCGAAGTCTCGAAGCACTTCACGGGCATCGCGCTCGAGGCCACGCCCACCTCGGAGTTCAAGGCGCATGACGAGCGCCGGAGGCTGCGACTTCGGGATCTCACCGGGTCCGTAGTGGGCCTGAAACGATCGCTCCTCCAGGTGCTGCTGCTCGCCCTCGCGCTGCAGGGCTTCGCGATGATCGCGCCGTTCTACATGCAATGGGTCGTGGATGGCGCGGTGGTCTCCGCGGATCGCGACCTGCTCACGGTGCTCGGTCTCGGCTTCCTCCTGCTGGCCGGCGTCCAGGTCGCCGTCTCGGCGCTGCGATCGTGGGTGGTGCTCTATCTCGGCACGATGCTGAACCTGCAGTGGCTCGCGAACGTCTTCTCGCACCTGCTGCGGCTGCCGGTGAGCTACTTCGAGAAGCGCCACCTGGGCGACGTGGTCTCGCGCTTCGGAGCGGTCGGCAACATCCAGCGCACGCTGACCTCGAGCTTCGTGGAAGCGATGATCGACGGCCTCATGGCCGCGGTCACGCTCGGCATGATGCTGGCCTACAGTGGCCTCCTCACGATGGTGGCGGTCGCGAGCGTCACGGCTTACGGGCTCCTCCGGTGGGTCTTCTATGACCCGTTGCGGCGTGCGACCGAGGAACACATCGTGCACACCGCGAAGCAGCAGAGCCATTTCCTGGAGACGGTGCGCGGCGTGCAGTCGATCAAGCTCTTCGGGCGCCAGGAGGAACGGCGCTCGCGGTGGCTGAACCTCGTGGTGGACGCGACCAACCGCGACCTCGCGACGCAGAAGCTCTCGCTCGGCTTTCGCTCCGCCAACGGGCTCGTCTTCGGCGCCGAGCGGGTCACCGTGATCTGGATCGGCGCACTGCTCGTCCTCGACAACGCGTTCTCGGTCGGGATGCTGTTCGCGTTCGTCGCGTACAAGGAGCAGTTCTCGGCGCGCGTGGGCGGGCTCATCGACAAGATGATCGAGCTGCGGATGCTGAACCTCCAGGCCGAGCGCCTCGCCGACATCGTGCTCACGCCGCCGGAGGAGGCCGGCCCCGCGCATGCGCCGGACGAGATCGATGCGTCTCTTGAAGTGCGCGATCTCTCGTTCCGCTATTCCGACTCCGAGCCTTTCGTCGTACGCAACTGCTCCTTCCGCATCGAGCCCGGGGAGTCGGTAGCGATCGTCGGGCCTTCGGGCGGCGGGAAGACGACGTTGCTCAAGCTCATGCTCGGGCTCCTCTCGCCCACCGACGGGAAGATCCTGGCCGGCGGCATCGACATCGAGAAGCTCGGCATCGACCACTACCGCAAGCTCGTCGGCACGGTGATGCAGGACGACCAGCTCTTCGCGGGATCGATCGCCGACAACGTGAGCTTCTTCGATCCGACGCCGAGCCAGGAGGCGGTGGAACGCTGCGCGCGCCTGGCCGCCGTGCATGACGACATCGCCGCGATGCCGATGGGCTACAACACGCTGATCGGCGACATGGGCGCGGCGCTCTCCGGAGGGCAGCGCCAACGCATCCTGCTCGCACGTGCACTCTACAAGCAGCCGCGAATCCTGTTCCTCGACGAGGCGACGAGCGCGCTCGACGTGCAGAAGGAGCGCGCCGTGAACGATGCGATTCGCGAGCTTGCGCTGACGCGCATCCTCATCGCGCACCGGCCGGAGACCATCGCCTCCGCGGGCCGCGTCATCGTGCTGCAGGGCGGACGCGTCTCCCAGGACCTGCGGCAAGTCCCGCCAGCACCAGCGTCGCGAGGCTCCACGCCACCACCGGGACCAGCCACAAGGACGGCGTGAGCTGCGGTTGGGCCGGTGCGACCATCGTGGCGAAGTAAATGCGCGCGAAGGCCGCGATGGCCAGCACCGAGAAGAGAATCCCCGTCACCTTTCCTTCGCGCCCGGTGCGGCCCAAATCGAGCGCCGCAGTAAACGCACCCATCAACACGGTGCCCCACGCGCCTCCGGCCACGAACTGCGCGGCGACGAGCGTCTCGATGCCCGTGGCCGTTCCCGCGACGTACAGCGCCGCGGTACCGACCAGCGCGGAGAACAGCATGATCACCACGGCGTCGTATCGCTTCACGAGCATCGTCGCGGGCAGCATGAGGAGGTTGAACCCGATCCAGAAGACCGGCATCAGGTGCTCGATGTAGGGGCCGCCGCCGTTGCGCACGAATGCGGGCGCCGAATTCACGGCGAAGTGGATCTGGAATCCGATGGCCGTCAGCACGATCGCCACCGCGAATCCGAAGATGCCGCCGGGCATGCGGCCGGCACTGCGCGCCGGTTCGCTCGGCGCGGCATCCGGCTCATCGAGATCGACACGCGCCAGCACGAAGGTCACCGCCGCCACCACGATCGACGACAGCGCGAACGGGATGCGCGGATCGACGCCCTTCAGCTGCAGGCCGAGGTACGGCGCCACCGCACCCGCCGCACCCAACCCGAAGAGATAGAGCCCGGCGAGCCAAGGCTGCTGCGAGGTCGTCGCATAGCGACCCATCAACACAAGCGGCGGGGCGCGAAGCGCCGAGGAAGTGGCGCTCCATACGACCGTGAGGAGGATGAACAGCGAGGAGGCTCCAGGCGGCACGAGAAAAGGCAACGCGATGAAGGCCGCGCACGAGAGCAGCGTGATCCTCGCGAGGCTGGGCCCGATCCGCCCCACCTTCGCGGCCAGGCGGTCCGCGTACACGCCCGCCGCCCAGTCGCAGACGATGAAGATCGCCTGGTCCATCAGCAGGATCCACGGCACGTATTGCTTCGGGATTCCAGCCTGCGTGGCGAGCGCGGGCAGGTAGATCACGTAGATCACCCACGTGAGCGCGAAGACGAGCTGCAGGACCGCGAGGGTGGCGCCGAGGGAGGAACGCATGCCGCCTATAATAAGCGCCGCATGACTTCCTCCTGGATGCTCGTCGCCGGCTTCTTCTTCGCCGCCATGGGCGTATTCGTGAAGCTGGGTGCCGAGTTCTTCGGAACCGCCGAGCTCGCGTTCTATCGTTCCGTCGTCACGCTCGCCGTGGTGGTCATCATCATCCTGCGCACCGGCGGCACGGTGAAGAGCGCGCACCTCGGCACGCACATCATCCGCGGCGTCGTGGGTGCGGTCTCGCTGGTCGGTTTCTTCTACGCCCTCGCGAAGCTTCCGATCGCCATGGCGCAGACGCTGAACTACACCTCCCCACTCTTCCTCGCCATCGCCACCGTGGTGGTGCTGGGCGAGCGCTTCTCGCCGTGGCTCGTGTTCGCGATCATCCTCGGCTTCGTGGGCGTCGGCCTGCTGCTCGGTCCCACCTTCGAGACAGGCGTGGAAGGTGCCGCGATGGTCGGTCTCTTCTCCGGGGTCACCGCGGCGTGGGCCTACCTCGCCGTTCGCTCCCTGGGCCGGCAGGGAGAGCCGGACGTGCGCATCGTCTTCTGGTTCGCCGCCGTCGCCACCGTCATCTGTGGCGTGTGGCAACTCGCCACGGCGTCGTTCCATGCCGTGACCCTGGGCAACCTGTGGATCCTGGCCGGGCTGGGCGCCTGCGGCACCCTGGGCCAGCTTGCGATGACGCGGGCTTACCGCACCGGCAACACACTGGTCGTGGGGGCTTTCTCATACTCGACCATCGTCTTCGCCTCCCTCGCTACACTAGTGCTCTGGGACGACCGGCTCACCGCCGTGGAGTGGAGCGGCATGGGCGTGATCATCGTGAGCGGGCTGCTCGCGATGCGGGTCGAGACGAAGGAACAGATCGAGGAAGCGGGATTCGAGGGATGAAATGAGCACAAGACTGCTGGTCTCCACGCAAGAGCTGACGCGGAACCTGGACAACCCCAACTGGGTGGTGATCGACGTTCGCCACGACCTCATGAAGCCGGACTACGGCGTGAAGTCGTACATGGAGGGGCATATCCCCGACGCGCACTTCGTGAGCGTGGACAAGGATCTCGCCGGCGCCCACACGGGCACCAACGGCCGCCATCCGCTCCCGGACATCGACACCTTCTCCAGGAAGATGGGGCGCTGCGGCGTGACCTCGGAGCGCACCGTCGTGGCCTACGACGACATGGGTGGCAACTGGGCGGTGCGCCTGTGGTGGCTGCTGCGCTGGCTGGGCCACGAGAAGGTCGTGCTGCTGGACGGCGACTTCCGCAAGTGGAAGAAGGAGCTGCGCCCGATGCCGAAGGATCCGCCGCCCCCGCGCTCCGGCAAGTTCGTGCCGCGGCCGCTGCTCGGCGCCACGGTGGATACACCCTTCGTCGATTACTTCCGCAAGCGCCCCGACGGCGCGTTGATCGACGCGCGCGCGCCCGACCGCTTCAGCGGCCAGACCGAGCCCGTGGACCCGGTGGCGGGCCGCGTTCCCGGCGCCATCAACCGCTTCTGGCAGACCAACCTCGAGCCCGACGGGACGTGGAAGTCGCCGGAGCAGCTGCGCAAGGAGTTCGAAGCCATCATCGGCAGCACGAAGCCCGAGCAGACCGTGCACATGTGCGGCTCGGGCGTGACCGCATGCCACAACATCTTCGCGATGGAGCTCGCCGGCCTCGGCGGCTCCCGCCTCTACCCCGGCTCGTGGAGCGAATGGTGCTCCGACAAGACGCGAGCCGTCGCCACCGGGAGTTATCACCGATGATCCGCCGCGCCCTCATGGCCGCCGCGCTCGCCACCACGGCGACGGCGTTTGCCCAGGAAGACGTCCTCAAGCCCAATCCCAACCTCATCGTGGACGGCGTGCCGCCCATCCCGATGGAGACGATGCGCAAGGTCGCTCCGTACAACGACTTCAAGCCGAGCCGCCTCTACTCGTGGCACCCGATCCGCCGCGAGATGATCCTCGGGCAGCGGCTGAAGAACACGATGCAGGTCCATCGGGTCTCCGAGCCGGGCGCGCCGCTCGAGCCGCTCACCGATTTCCGCGACGGCGTTCCCGGTGCTGCCTACCAACCGACGACCGGCGAATACTTCATCTTCCCGCGCGCGGAAGGGGGCAACGAGACGTTTCGCCTCCACCGCTACGACGTCGCGACGAAGGCGGTGACGGCATTCACGTCCGAGACGGAGCGGGCCGGCGGCCTCACGGTCGCGCGCAAGGGCAACCTCGTCGCGTACTCGACGCAGCCCGTCGATCGGAACAACCCCGACAAGAAGGTGTGGACCAAGATCCACACCATCGATCCGCTGAAGCCGCAGACCGACAAGGTCATCGCCACGCTGGACGGCGGCGGCTGGTTCAACTTCGCCTTCTCCGAAGATGCGAAGCAGCTCGCGTTCGTCGAGTACCGCTCGGCCGCGGACAGCGACCTCTGGGTGATGGACGTGGCCACGGGCAAGAAGCGCAAGGTGAGCCGCGCCGCGAAGGGCGAGACGGTGTCGTGGAGCAAGCCGCGCTTCGCGAAGGACGGCAAGGCGCTCTTCGCGACGAACGACCGCGGCAGCGAGTTCCAGCGCCTCGTCTACCTGCCGCTGAACGGCGGCAAGGAGCTCCCGCTCACGCAGGACAAGTACGACGTCGACGACTTCGACATCTCCTTCGACGCGAACCGCATCGCCTTCATCACCAACGAGAGCGGCTCGCACGTGCTGCGCTTCATCGACCTCGCCACGCGGAAGGAGCTGCCGCGCCCGCCGCTCTTCGACGGCGTGATCTCGGGCCTCGAATGGCGGCCCAAGTCGGACGAAGTCGGCTTCACCATCACCTCGGCCCGCTCGGCGGGCGACGTGTTCTCGTACGACGTGAAGGCGAACAAGCTCGCGCGCTGGACCAACGGCAACAACCCGGCCTTGAACACCAGCCAGTTCGCCGAGCCGATCCTCGTCAAGTGGAAGAGCTTCGACGGCCTGCAGATCTCCGGCTTCCTCTACCGGCCGCCGGCGAAGTTCACCGGCAAGCGCCCCGTGGTGATCAACGTGCACGGTGGACCGGAAGCGCAGGCGCGCGCCGGGTTCATCGGCAACGCGAACTACCTCGTGAACGAGCTGGGCGTGGCGCTGATCTATCCCAACGTGCGCGGATCGTCCGGGTTCGGCAAGACGTTCCTCACGCTGGACGACGGCCGCAAGCGCGTGGATTCGGTGAAGGACCTGGGAGCGCTGCTCGACTGGATCAAGGACCAGCCCGACCTCGATGCCGATCGCGTGCAGATCCGCGGCGGCAGCTACGGCGGCTACATGACGCTCGCCTCGGCCTACCTGCTCTCGGACCGCATCGCCGGTGCGATCAGCATCGTCGGCATCTCGAACTTCGTGACGTTCCTCGAGCGCACCGAGAGCTATCGCCGCGACCTTCGCCGCGTGGAGTACGGCGACGAGCGCGACCCCGAGATGCGCAAGCACCTCGAGGAAATCTCGCCGCTCAACCACACGGCCGAGATGAAGAAGCCGCTCTTCGTCGTGCAGGGCTACAACGACCCGCGCGTGCCCTACACCGAGGCCGAGCAGATCACCGGGCAGATGAAGCAGGCCGGCACCCCCGTCTGGTTCCTGATGGCCAAGGACGAGGGGCACGGCTTCGCGAAGAAGGACAACACGGACTTCCTGCTCGCCGCCACCGTGGAGTTCACGAAGGCGACGCTGCTGAAGTAGCTACTTGAGGTTCTGGGCGAGGAACTTCTCGACGCGCTTGTACCAATCGAAGTTGTTCTCGTCCTTGTTCCAGCCGTGGCCTTCGCCCGAGTACACGACGTACTCATGCTTCACGCCCGAGGCTTCCATCGCCGAGCGCATGCGCCGGCCGTGCTCGAGCGGAACGCGAACGTCGATCTGGCCCATCGCGAGCAGCACGGGCACTTTGATCTTCGCAGCGTTCATCGCGGGAGAGTTGGCCACCAGCATGGCCTTGTCCTTCGACGGGTCTCCCACTTGCGAGTACATCACGGGTGCGAAATCGAGCTTGTTCATGTTGGTGTCCGACTCGTTCGAGGTCACGAACTCAACCAGGTCGGTGACCGCCACGAACGACACGCCGCACCGGAAGAGATCCGGCTCGCGCACCAGGCCCTGCAGCGTCGCATAGCCGCCATAGCTCGCGCCGTAAAGGCAGATGCGCTTCCTGTCGACGATGCCCTCCTTCACCAGGTGGAGGGCGCCGTCGGTGATGTCGTCCTGCATCGACTGACCCCACTGCTTGAAGCCGGAGTTGAGATGCTTGCGGCCGAAGCCCGTCGAGGCGCGTGGCTCGGGCTCGAGCACGGCGTAACCTCGGCTCGCGAGGAACTGGGCTTCGTCCCGGCCCCACGGATAGCCGCCGTAGATGCGCAGCCACGGTCCGCCGTGGATGTTCACGACGAGCGGCAGGTTCTTGCCCGAGCTCTCCTTGGGCACCGTGAGCCAGGCCGGGATCTCGAGACCGTCTCGCGCCTTGTAGGTGATGAACTTCGTCTCCGACATCAGCTCGGGCTTGATCTCGGGACGCGTGGGGAGCAGCGGCTCCATCTTCACCGTGGGCTTGAGGGAGAGGAGGTAGTAGCGACCCGGATCCGTGCTCGACCACGAAAACACGAGGAGGCGATCCGGATTGTTTGACGCCCGGATCAACTGGTTGATCGTATTCGGCAACGCCTTGTCGACCTGGGCCTGGACGCGCGCCAGGTCCTGGTCCACCCAGATCACGGTGGGCTTGTCGGCTGCGAATCCGACTCCGAGCAGCCTGTGCGTCTTGTTGTCGAAGCGCAGTCCCGCACCGTTGATGTCGATCATCGGATGCTCGAGGATCAGGTCACCGAGCTTCTTCGTCTTCGGGTCGTATGTGTAGAGCGCGGCCTTGTCGCGGCCCACGTTGGACGTCACGAAGAGCGTCTGGTTGTCCGCGTTGAAGGCAATCGGGACGATCCGCTCGGAGTCGTTGGCCAATCCGTATGACAGGAGCGGAGTCCACGGGCTCTTCAGGTCATCTCGATAGTAGATGGACGTGATTCCCTTGCGCCGATCGCTCGAGAAAGCCACGCGCGGGATGCGATTCCAGTCGAGCACGTAGCCATCCGTGTCTTCCGGCGCCTCGAGCGTGAGGTTCTCCTTCATCCGGCCCGTGCGCGTATCCACGCGATAGATGTCCGCTGCCTCGAAGCGTTGCTCGACTTCGACGATGAGGTCATCGGTACCGTCGTCGGTACGGCGCTCGAAGCCCATGCTCGCGATCGTCTTGGCTCCCACTGTTGCCCGCGTCGTGTCGGTCAGATTGCGCAGGTTCTCGCCATCGATGTCGATCGCGAAGGTGCCGCGGAACCGCGTGTTGTTCAGCACGTCGCGGGACTCGACGACGCGGAAGAAGAGGCGCTTGTCGTTGATCCACTCGACGCCGCCCACGTCGTACTCCGTGAAGGAGGTGATGACGCGCGGCTTGCGATTCTCGAGGTCCACCACGACGATGTTGTTGCGACCTCCGACGGACGTGAGCGCGGCGAGCGTCTTGCCGTCTGGAGAGAGCGACATGTTGGACAGCTCGGGGCGCTTGAAGAACGCCTCGACGGGGATTTCGGACGCCTTCGTGTAGGTCGGCTCGATCGCCTTGGATTTCTGGGCCGTCGCCGGAAGGGTCAGGAAGGGCAGGGCCGCGGCGAAAACCGCGGCAACAATGGGTGCGCGCATGGGAGGATTCGTGAGTGACAAACGGTGACAATCGTACATGAGCCCGGCCGCGGATTTCATCCTCGTTGTGCACGCGTTGTTCGTGCTCTTCGTGGTCGGCGGGCTGCCGGCCATCTGGCTGGGCGCGGCCCTCGGCAAGCCCTGGGCAAGGAATTTCGCCTTCCGCGCCTCGCACTTGGCGGCGATCGCGTTCGTGGCCGCAGAGTCCCTTGTAGGACAGGCCTGCCCGCTCACGATCTGGGAGGATTCGCTGCGCGGCGTCTCGGACGAACGGGGGTTCGTCGCCCGGTGGATCCACTCGTGGCTGTTCTGGTCGGCGCCGCCGTGGGTGTTTACTTCGGTTTACGTTGCCTTCGCCGCAGCGGTGGCGTGGACCTGGTGGCGCTTCCCGCCGCGTCGTTCAGGGCGCGAGGCCTAGGGCGGCCCAGTCGCGAGCCCGCACGGCCTCAACAATCGCGTCGCGTCGCGCGGCAATCGCCTGCAGGTCCGCCACCGTCGCGTAGAAGAAGTAGCGATACGGCCTGCGATAGTTGCCCTCGCCGCACTCCCCGGTTGCCATGCAGGCGGCAATCCAGGTCTCGGACCCCCGACCGCAATACGCGCCCAATTCGCACACCGCGAGCTTCCAGCTGGTTTGCTCGGCTTGCACCCATTTCGCGTAGGCCTTCGTTTCGGCTTCGGTCGCGCCTCGCGGAGGAGGGTCCTTGGCAAGATAGGCGATACGTGGCGCGACGAGATCGGCGAGTTCCGGACTGCCCGATTCGAGGGCACCCCGCACGAGTCCCTTGTGCTGATCACTCGTAACGGACGCCTTGAAGAACTGGGCCGCGGGGCCTTCGTCGGCATCTCGCAGGCGCTGGTAGAGCTGGTTCCCTTCTTCCTGCGAGATGGCGTAGCCCTCGAAACGAGCACAGGGAGCGCTCCATTCGCGCCAGGCGGCCATTCGCACGGTGTCTTGCCCTTCGGGGCCCGAGGCCATCATCTGCTCGGTCTTCATGTTCCCAAGCAGGATGACGTTGAGGCATCGCCCGCGGGCTTTCGTGGCGTAGTAGAGATAAGCCGAGCCGCCGACCTCCTTTGCCCGATCGAAGAATGCGCGCAAGTCCTTCGAGTCTCGAAAACGGGAGCCGGCCGTCGAGACGGAGTCCATAGCGCTCCAGGCGTCGGGATCGGAAGACGCATTCCGCCCCGCAGGGATCGCCGATACAGGGACTTCGAGTGGGGCCGGGGCCACGACCGTCTTGAGATGCGTGGAGCTCGAGGACGCGTCGGGGAGGCTCGACAGGCCCCACCAGCCCGTCGCCACGAGGGCCATGGCGACGATAACGACGATCCAGGTATTGCGTTCGAGAGCGGCCAAGGCCGCCGCCTCAGACCTTCCCGAGCGCCGCGTTCACAACGCCCACCAGCGCGCTCATCTTGAACGGCTTGGTGACGTAGCCATCCGCACCGGCTGCGAGGCCCTGCATCACGTCGGCGGCGCCGGAGCGGCCCGTCATCATGACCACGGGGAGCTCGGCGAACTTCGGGTGCGAGCGCAGCTTGGCGAGGATCTTCAGGCCGTCCGCGTCCGGGAGCTGCACGTCCAGGAGCATGAGGTCGGGCAGCGGGGAGCGGTTGACCTCGGTGTTGATCTGCGCACGGTTGGAGGCGATGCGCACGGTGTAGCCCGCCGCGCCGAGGATCTCGTCCAGGAGCTTGCAGAGCGTCTTGTCGTCCTCGATCACCAGGAGCGTGTGCTTCTCGCTGCCGTCCTTGGGCGGGATGCGAACGCTGGAGCGCCGGCCCATGGCGACGTAGAACCCCGACTGCTGGAGCTCCTGGTTGCCGGAGATGGCTTCGAGGCGCGCGTTCTCGAGCTTCTGCGGGGAAGGCTGGGGAGCCGGGGCGCTCTGGACGTTGGTGAAGTCGAGGTCGTTGTCGTCGGATGTCGTCATGAGGGTTGCTCTGCGCCTTCGCCTTCTTTTTTCGCATCGCCGATCCGGCGTTCTTCGCCGTTCACCAGCTTGCGGATATTGGCCTCGTGGCGCCATAGGAGAATCGCACCCATGGCGATCACCGCGAGGAAGAAAGAGCTGAAACCGGAAACGTAGTACACGGCGGCGGGCGCGAAGACGGCAGCCACGATCGCGCCCAGCGAAGAATAGCGGCTTGCGACCACGACCGCGAGCCAGACCGCCAGGACCGCCAGTCCTACACGCCAGTCGATGGCGAGGAGGACGCCCGCGGCGGTGGCCACGCCCTTGCCGCCCTTGAAGCGCAACCACACCGGGAAAACGTGCCCGAGGAAGACGGCGATCGCCGCCACGGCGACCACGTCGGCCGGAGCTTCGAGCCTCCCGGCGAGCCAGACCGCGAACCAACCCTTGGCCCCGTCGCCGAGCAGGGTGAGCACCGCCGCGATCTTGTTCCCGGAGCGCAGGACGTTGGTGGCGCCGGGGTTGCCCGAGCCGTAGGAACGCGGGTCCTCGAGCCCCATCGCGCGGCTCACGATCACCGCGAACGGGATCGATCCGATGAGGTAGGCGCCGGCGGCGAAGAGGAGGGCCTGCATAACCCGTTACTTTACAATATGCCCCCATGGACACGATTTTCATCCGGGAATTCCGGGTCGATGCCTGGGTGGGGATCTACGAGTGGGAGATCCAGCGCGCGCAGACGCTGGAGCTGGACATCGAGATCGGCATTCCCGATGCGAAGCCCGGCACCAGCGACGCGATCGGCGACACGGTCCACTACGGCAAGGTCGTCGAGCGCGTGATCTCCGAGCTCAAGGACCGCAAGTTCAACCTCCTCGAGGCGCTCGCCGAGCACGTGTGCGGCGTGATCACCAACGATTTCCGCGCGCCGTGGGTCCGGCTTTCGGTCGCGAAGCTGGGGCACATCCGCAACGTGCGCCGCGTGGGCGTGACGCTCGAGCGCAAGCGCGCATGATCAAGTGGCTGTTGGTGGTGGTGGTCGCGATCGTGGTGCTCTCGCTTGCAGGACCGTTCCTCTCCCGCTACGGCCTGGGCCGCCTCCCCGGCGACCTCACCGTGAAGTTCCGCGGCAAGCTCGTCTACATCCCCATCACCACGACCCTCATTCTCTCGCTCGCCCTCACCCTCCTGGGTCGCCTGATCTGAATAAAGGGGTCAGACCACTTTATTCATGCCTCACCGAATAAAGTGGTCTGACCCCTTTATTCATCTACGCCGTGAAGATCTGCCGGTAGGCGCGATAGGAAGCGGTGATCAGGACCGGCACCCAGACGAGCATTCCGAGGCCGAAGGGAATCGAGGCGACGATCGCGAGCAGGAACATCACGATCGCGAAGATCAATGCCGGCACGAAGTTGCGCAGCACCGCGAAGAAGCTCGCCTTCAGCGCTTCCAGGGGCGCCACGTTGTGCATGATCACCAGCGCCGGCGCGAACCACATCGCCGCGCCGAGCGCGACGCTCAGCACCGTGAGCACGAGCGTGCCGACCAGCAGGCCGCCGCTCATCGTGGCGAAGGCGGCCACGGCAGCCTCGGAATTGCCCATCAGCAGCGCCGGGAGCACCGTGAGCCCGACGAAGATCGAGAACACCGCCAGGATGATCACCACGCCCACGAGATAGGCCACGCCCACCAGGGCGAGCCCGCGGAAGTTGCGCTTGAACCCCGCGAAGAGGTGATCGAGCTCCAGCTCGCCGTCCTCCTCCAGCGTCCAGCAGCCCAGCACCAGGCCGCCGGCGATGAGCGCCGTCATCAGTTGCCAGACCACGGTACCGAGGAACGGAACCATGCTCACGACGATCCCGGCGATGAGGATCAGGACGGTCAGCACCACCCACATCAGCGCCGCCTTGCGGAAAAGCGCCCAGCCCTCGGCGATCCACGAGAACGCCGCGGAGGCCGGGAGGGCCTTGCCGGGCAGAACGAGCTGGGGAGGAGCGGGATCGTTGGCGGCGGTGGTGAGAACCGTGTTCATGCGGTTCCTTTCAGGGGTGGACGCGCGACGCGAATTTACTCCTCGAGCGCCACCTCAACAAGCTGCGGCGAAAGCGTGCGCACGATCTCCGAGGGCGCCATGCCGAGCAGGTAGCCCCGCCGGCCGCCGTTGATGTAGATGTGCGGCAGCTCGAGGACGCTCTTCTCGAGGAAGATCGGCATGGGCTTGCGCGTCCCGAAAGGCGACGTGCCTCCGACCAGGTAGCCCGAGTGGCGCTGCGCCACCTCCGGCTTGCACGGAAAGACGCGCTTCACGCCCATGGCGCGCGCGAGCTCCTTGGTGGAGACCTTCCGGTCGCCGTGCATGAGCACCACGATCGGGTCTCCCTGGTCCGTCTCCATCACGAGCGTCTTCACCACCTCGTGCTCGGGCACGCCCAGCGCTCCGGAGGACACCGACGTGCCGCCATGCTCGACGTACTCGTAGAAATGCTCCGTGTACGCGACGCCCTCCTTCGCGAGGAACGCCGTCGCGGGCGTGCCGGTGCTCTTCATCCGAAGACGTGCACCAGCAGCGAGGCGCCGGTACACACGAGCAGGATGCCCACGACCCTTCGCATCTGCGTCTGGGTGAGCCCGGTGTGGATGCGAGACCCGGCCTTCAGGCCGAGCCAGACGAAGGGCGCCAGCAGCGCCATGCCCGCGAAGATGGTCCAGTGCAGCAGCAGTCCGCCGATCGCATAGAGCACCGCGCGCGAGAAAGCGGAGATGGAGATCAGCGTGGAGACCGTCGAGCGGATCTGGTTCTTGTCGTGCAGCCGGCCGCCGAGGTAGGTCGCGTAGATGGGACCTCCCGCGCCGAAGATCGTCGCGATGGAGCCGCCGAAGAGACCCGCGGGAATGCTCCACCACTTGGAGATCGTCGAATGCAGCACCGGGTTCACGATGCCGTGCACGCCGACGGCAACCGCGAAGACGCCGAGCGCCACGCGTAGCTTGTCCGGGTCCACCTTCACGAGCAGCGTGACGCCCAGCAAAAAGCCCACGAACATCACCGGGACCAGGCGCTTGATCTCTTCCTTGCTCACGTGCTCGCGGTTCTTCGAGCCGATGAGCATCGCCGCGGACATGTCGAGCAGCACCATCAGCGGCACGAGGAACGTGACCGGCAGCCAGTGCGCGAGGATCGGCACGGCGATGATGGTCGAGCCGAAGCCGCTGATGCCGAAGATCGTATAGGCGAACACGATCGCGAGCGGGGCGGCGATCCAGAGCCAGGGAGAGAGGGTGTGGACGTCGATCATCCGCGCGGGTGGTGCTTCTTGTGCAGGGCCTTCAGGCGCTCGCGGGCCACGTGCGTGTAGATCTGCGTGGTGGTGATGTCGGCGTGGCCGAGCAGCATCTGCACCACGCGAAGGTCCGCGCCGTGGTTGATGAGATGTGTCGCGAAGGCGTGGCGCAGCGTGTGCGGCGAGATGGCCTGGCGAATGCCGGCCACCTGCGCGTGGCGCTTCACGAGGTTCCAGAACGACTGGCGCGTCATGGGCTTGCCGCGCGCGGTGAGGAAGAGCGAGTCGGACTTGCGCGCGCCGAGCAACTGCGGCCGCGACTCCTTCTGGTAGCGCACGATCCAGGAGACGGCTTCCTCGCCGAGCGGCGTGAGGCGCTCCTTGGCGCCCTTGCCGAGCACGCGCACCACGCCCATGTCGAGGCTCACCTGCATCGTCTTCAGCGTCACCAGCTCGGAGACACGCAGGCCGCTCGCGTAGAGCGTCTCCAGCATGGCGCGGTCGCGCAGGCCCAGCAGCGTGTCTTCCTCGGGAGCGGCGAGCAGCGACTCGACCTCCGTTTCGGAGATCGATTTCGGCAGCGATCGCGGGATGCGCGGCGCGTCGAGCTCCGCGCTGGGATCGTCGCGGCGCAGCCCTTCGCGCATGGCGAACTGGTAGAAGCGCTTCAGCGAAGAGACGAGGCGCCCGGTGCTGCGCGGCTTCGCCAGCTTCGTGCCCACCTGCCAGGCGAGATGGCGCTGCAGGTCCGCGGGGGCGGCGTCGATCAGGTGCTTGCCATCCGCTTCGGCGAGCCAGCGCGAGAATTGCGCGAGGTCGCGGCGGTAGCTCTCGAGCGTGTTCTTCGCGAGCCCGTCGGAGAGCCAGAGGCCGTCGGAGAAGCGGTCGAGGAGCCGCGCATCGGGTTCAGAGAGCGCCTTCATGCTCCAGCAGCCAGCGCTTGATGGAGCGTTCGAAGCCTTCCTCGCGCCGGCCCATGAACCCGCCGATGTCGCTCGCGGCGACGATGCGGTGGCACGGCACGATGAGCGGCAGCGGATTCGCGCCGCAGGCTCCGCCCACCGCGCGAGGCGACGAGCCGAGCTCCTTCGCAAGCTCGCCGTAGGTGCGGGTCTTGCCGGCGGCGATCTTCTGCATCGCTTCCCAGACCTGCACGCGGTGGTGCGTGCCGGAGAGCTTGAGTGGAAGGTCGAAGACGAAGGCGGGATCCTCGAGGTAGGCCTGGATCTGCACGCAGGCGAGGTAGGCCACCGTGTTCTTCTTCGGCGCCATCGCCTCGATGCCGGGCGCGAGGTAGCGCACCCCGGTGACGTGCGTGTCGTTTGCCGCGATGCCCAGCACCGCGAAGGGTGTTCGAACCCGCGCTTGCCAGGCCTGCAGGGGAGCACCCATCAGGCGGCCGCCGTACCCGCGAGCGCGTGGATCTTCGCGAGGAGATCGGGCGGGACGGCGATGCCGTCGCGCAGCGCCTTCGCGCGATTGGCGCGGCGGCGGTCGCCGGGCAGGCGCACGCCTTCGTCCTCCAGCATGGCCGCGACCAGCGTCTCCACGCGCTCGAGGAAGACCTCGCGGCCCGCGAGCGCGCCCGGATCGATGGCGAGGAAGCCCTGGCCGATGCGCGTGGGCTTGCCCTCCTCGACGAAGAAGCTGTCGGACTCGAAGCCGAACGCCGCGCCCGACAGCGCGCAGGCGAGCAGCTCGATGGTGAGCGCCAGCATCGCGCCCTTCACGCCGCCCGCGGGCAGCATGCTGCCGTCCAGCGCGGCCTTGGCGTCGGTGGTGGGCTGGCCGTGCTTGTCGAGCGCCCAGCCGTGCGGGATGGGCTTGTTGTCGCGCGCGGCGACCATGATCTTGCCGCGCGCCACTTCCGAGAGCGAAAGGTCGATCACGAGCGGCGGCGCCTCGCGGCGCGGGAAGGTCGCGGCGATCGGATTGGTGCCGAAGAGAGCGCGCTTCCCGCCCCACGCGGGCATGGCGGCTGGTGAGTTGCCGAAGGCGAGCCCGACCAGGCCGGCCGCCGCGATCGCTTCGACGTGATAGGCCGCGGCCCCGAAATGGTTGCTGTTGACCACGGCCACATAGGACACGCCGAACGCCTTCGCGCGGCGGATGGCCTCGACGACGCCGAGCGTGCACGCCTCGAAGGCGAGGCCCTGCTTGGCATCGACCAGGCACGCGGCCTTCGAATCGCGCGCGACCACCGGAATCGCGGCGCCGTTGGCCCGCCCGATCTTCACGTGACCGCAGTACTGCGGCACGCGCGAGGCGCCGTGCGACGGGATGCCGTCCAACTCCGCGGTCGCGAGGGCGCGGGCCGTGGCGCGGGCCATCGCGGGCGTGGCGCCGCTCTTCTCCAGCGCGAGCGTCATCAGCTGCTCCAGCTCCGCCACGGGAATGAGGGCGCTCATGCGGCGATCAGGCTCTCGCCTGGGCGAACGCGCGTGAAGCGCACGGGTACGAAGTCCACGAGGAAACCGTCTCCCCGGCCCTCTCCCAAGGAAGAAGGAGCAATTCGCACGCGGGAATAGGCAGACGTGTCCAGCGGACCCGTCTCGGGGAAATCCTCGCGGAAGTGGGCGCCGCGCGAGTCGGTGCGCGCCTCTGCGGCTTCGCGGATCGCTCGGCTCACGGTGATCAGGCTTTCCAGGTTCATCCAGTCGTGCCAGGTGAGATTGTAGCGAAGGTCCTTGCCCGAGATGCCGGTCTGCATCAGGCGGCCCTCCAGGGCCTGCAGGCTGGCGTCGGCGCGGGCCAGGCCCCCGGCGTCGCGAAGGATGCCCACGTCGTCCCACATGGTCGCGTAGAGGCCTTCGCGGATCTCCTCCAGCCCGGTGCCCGGCTGCCCGAACGGCTGCCGGGCCCGCGCCACACCCGCCTCGAGGGCGGTGGGATCCGGCTCCCGCCAGGCGCCCTCGCGCGCGATCCAATGCGCCATCGCATCGCCCGCGATGCCGCCGAAGACGGTCGAGTTCGCCACGCCGTTGCCGCCGAGGCGGTTCGCTCCGTGCACGCCGCCCGTGTCCTCGCCCGCCGCGAAGAGGCCGGCCAGGGCGGTTCGGCATTGGGCATCGAACTCGACACCGCCCATCATGTAGTGCGCGGTCGGCACGACTTCGACGCGGCCGCCCGCGAGGTCGAAGCCGCAATCCGCACAGCGCTCGACCATTCCCTTGAACGCCTTGCGGACGCTGTCGGGACCGAGGTGTCCCATCGAGATGTAGACGCCGCCGTGGGGCGTGGTGCGCCCGGCGCGCATCTCGGCGTAGATGGCGCGGGAGACGATGTCGCGCGTGGCCCGCTCCAGCCGCGGATCGTAGTCCTCCATGAAACGCCGCCCCGCGCCGTCCAGCAGATACCCGCCCGCGCCGCGCAGGCCTTCCTCGAGAACCGTGCCCGTCATGCGCGTGCCGGGGCCGGCGAGCAGGCCCGTCGGGTGGAACTGGACCATCTCCATGTCGCGCAGCGGCAACCCGGCTCGCAGCGCCATCGCGAGGCCATCGCAGCTCTTGTCGCCCGAGGGCGTGTGGTAGCGGTACATCGTCGGGCCGCCGCCGGTGGCGAGCAGCACTGCCCGCGCCTGCACGAAGACGAACTCGCCGGTGCGCATGTCGACCAGCAAAACGCCCGCCAGCGCCCCGCCCTCGCGATCCTTCACGAGCTCGATCGCGCGGTGCTCCTCGAGCCGATCGACGCCCGCCACCCACACCTGCTCGGCGAGGCGGTTGATGATCTCGATGCCGGTGAGGTCGCCCTTGTGGACGGTGCGGTCGAACGTCTGCCCGGCGAAAGCCTTCTGGTGTAGCGTGCCGTCGGGGTTGCGGTCGAAGAAGCAGCCGATCTCGTTCTCGAGCTCGCGCACGCGCTCGACCGCCTTCGTGACGAGCGTCCAGGCGAGGTCCTGGTCGGGAAGCCACTTGCCGCCCTCGACGGTGTCCATGAAGTGGCGCTCGACCGAGTCGCCTTCCGCGAGCGCCACGTTGTAGCCGCCCTGGACCATGCGCGTGCAGCCGCATTTGCCGAGCAGGCCCTTCACGGCGATCGTGACGGAGAGTTCGGGTGCGACGCGCTTCGCGTGCAGGGCGGCGAAGAGGCCGGCGCCGCCCGAACCGAGGATGAGGATGTCGGTCCGGATCGACTTCACGTGGCGGCGAGCATCTTTCGTCGCCGGCCGTACTGCAGCGCGAGCGCGAGGACGGCGAGGCCGAGGCCCACGTCGTCGAGGTAGTTCGCGGGCACGATGATGAGCAGCCCGCCCACGACCAGCAGCGACCGTTCGAGCAGGTTGGTCTTCATCAGCAGCCAGCCCTGCAGGCCGGCGGCGAGCGCGGCGATGGCCGCGAAGCAGAAGAACACCACGACGATCACCTGCGACCACGTGCCGCCCTTCGGGAGCTGCAGCAGGATCCCCGAGCCCATCGGGTCGAGCACGAAGAAGAACGGCACGACGAACGCGGGCATCGTGTACTTCCACGCCTGCAGCGTCGTCTTGTACGGATCGCCTCCCGTGATGGCCGCGGCCGCGAAGCACGACAGCGCGGTCGGCGGCGAGACCTCCGAGAGCAGCGCGTAGTAGAAGATGAACATGTGCGCCGCGTAGTCCGGGACGCCCAGCGTGATGAGCGCCGGCGCTGCGATCACCGCACAGATGATATACGACGCGGTGACCGGCACGGCGAGTCCCACGATCCACACGATCAGCGCCGTGTAGAGCGCGGTGAGCGCCAGGCTGCCGCCCGCGTAGTCGATCACGATCGAGGAGAACTTGAGGCCCAGGCCCGTGAGCGTGACCACACCCACGATGATGCCGGCCGAGGCGCAGGTCGCCGCGACGTTGAGGACACCGGTCGTGCCCGCCTCCATCGCCTGCACGACCCGCTTCGGGTACATCGCCGATTCGCGGTCGAGGAAGCTCACGACGAAAGCGGTCACCGTCGCCCAGAACACGGAGAGCGTGGGCGAGAAGCCCCACAGCATGAAGACCACGATCGAGATCAGCGAGAGGAAGTGGAACCAGTAGCGCTTGGCGAGCGACCACGCGCTCTCCACCTTCTCGAACACTTCGTTGCTCATCCCGTACTTGCGCGCGTCCAGCTCCACCATCAGGAAGAGCGAGAAGTAATAGAGCACCGTCGGGATGGTCGCCATCTTGATCACCTCGAGGTACGAGACCTTGAGGAACTCGGCGATCAGGAAGGCGGCGGCACCCAGCACGGGTGGAGAGAGGATGGCGCCCAGGCCGCCGGCGGCGAGCAGGCCCCCGGCCGCGTTCTTCTCGTAGCCCGCGCGCTGGAGCATCGGGTAGGCGACGGATCCGATCGTGACCGTGGTCGCCACGCCCGAGCCCGAAGGCCCGCCCAGCAGGAAGGAGGAGAGCACCACCGCGCGCCCGGAGCTCGTGGTCTTGCCGCCCAGGAGCGCGAAGGAGAAATCGAGGTAGAACTTCCCGGCGCCCGAGTACTGGAGGAACGCGCCGTAGATCGTGAACAGGATGATGAGCGTGGCCGAGACGTCCACGGCGACGCCGAAGATGCCTTCCAGCGTCATGTACATGTGGCCCACGAGGCGTCCGATGTCGTAGCCGCGGTGCGTCCACGGGTGCGGCAGCCACGGGCCGGCGAACGCGTAGGCGATGAACGTGCCGATCACGATCGGCATGATCCAGCCCGACGTGCGGCGCGTGGCCTCGATCACGAGCACGATCAGCGTCACGCCCATCACGATGTCCCAGTTGTTGGGCATCGTCGTGCGGTCGACGAAGTCGTCGCCGCCGGCCAGCATGTAGATGATCACCGTGAGCGACAGCAACGCGAGGATCACGTCCCACCACATCAAGCGGTGCCGGTAGCGCTTGGCGACCGGGAACATCATGTACGTGAGGAAAAGGATGATGCCGACGTGCACGCCGCGCAGGAGATCGGTGCGCATGATGCCCCAGGGCGAGGCAACGAAGAGGTGGAACGCGGACGAGGCGACGGCGACGACGGTGAGGAAGGTCGCGAGCCAGCCCTTGTAGCGGCTTACGGCGCCTTCCTCTTCCTCGACGAATTCCTCGACCTTGCGGCGCTGATCATCCGTCAGCGCGTCTTGTTCCGACATGTCCCCTCCTGGGAAGAGGAGACTGTAACCGGATTACCGCTGGGCGTGCAGGCTCCAGAGACGGGCGAGATCGGCCGTTCCGTCGGTGCCCTTCACATCCTTCAGCACGTTGACAGCCTTGGCCTTGTGCCCGGCGGTGATGAGGGCTTCACCGAGCTGGAGCTTGGCGTCTTCGGGGCGCTTCAGGCCGCCTCGCTTCACGCCTTCTTCCATCATCTTGATACCTTTGTCGGCATTGCCTTCGTACACGTAGTTGGCGCCGATCTTCACGAGATCGGTCCCTTCCTTCGCGTTGCGCGCTTCGGCCTCGGCAGCGGCACGGGCGGCCTGGGACTCGGCGAGGGACTTCTCGACGAGATCCTTGAGGCGCTTCTGGCGATCGGCTTCCGCTCCGACGCCGAGCACCTTGGCCTGGTAGCCCTTGTCGACGACCGTCTTCGCCTCGGCGGGGATGCCGGCCTGGAGGGCGAGCTGGGCCATCTCCATGTAGTCGGCCGCGCTGGTGATGTTGCCCGTCTGCATCTTCAGGCGATACACGTCGAGCGCCAGGCGGTCGGAGAAGCCGGGCTTCTTCTGCACGCGGTTCAGGAGATCCGTCCAGTACTCCTTCTTCGGGTAGTACGTTGCGAGCTTCTCCATCGCGGCGACGTAGCCCGCGTTGTCCTTCTGCTTCAGGTTGCAGTTGGCGACGATCTGCAGCTCTTCCTCGGTGGGCTTGCCGTCGCCGATCAGCTTGTTGACGGAGGCGCAGTCGCTGGTGAGGAAGTAGGACTGGAGCAGGATCGTGCGCACGCCCGCGTCGCCGCCGCCCAGGCCGCGGTACTTCGTGGCGTACGTGATGGCCTTCGGATAGTCCTTGCCGCGGTAGGCGATGCCGGCCTGGGCCTGGAGGATCTTCTGCTGCTCACCCGCCGGCAGGTTGCCGGTGGCCAGCACCGCATCGAACGCCTTGAGGGCCGTCTCGTTGTCGCCGGCCTGCGCCGCGACGCTGCCGCGCATCTGGTTGATGAGGAGGTTCTCGTAGGGCGTCTTGCCGCTCACGGCGTCGGCCTTCGCGATTTCCGCGAGGGCCTCGCGATGCTTGCCGGACTTGGTGAGGCCCTGGGCTGCCTTGAGCGGGTTGCCGACCTCGGGGCGGACCGTCTGCGCCGAAGCGACGAAGGCGGTGCCCGCGAGGGCGAGGAAGACCGCCGCGGCGGCGGCGCGAAGTCGGGGCGAACGCTGCATGGGTCGCTACCTCAGTCGAGGAACTGCTCGGCGCCTACGAGGCCGATCTTGGTGATGCCGTGGCTCTGGGCCGAGGCCATCACGCCCGCGACGCTCTTGTACTTCACGAGCTTGTTCGGGCGCAGGTGGAACTCGGGCTGGACCTCCAGCGTCGCCGCATTGCGGAAGCGCAGGTCGAGCGTCGGGCGGTCCGGAACGATCTCGCCGTTCCAGAGCACGGTGCCGTCGAAGTCCACGTCGAGCTGGATCACGACCGGAGGCACGGGCGGCGGAGGGGGCGTGCCCACCGGCATGTTCAGCTTCACCGCGTGCGTCTGGATCGGGATGGTGATGATCAGCATGATGATGAGCACCAGCATCACGTCGATCAACGGCGTGGTGTTGATGTCCAGCATCACGTCCGGATCGGAATCTCCGCCGGAGCCAACGTTCATTCCCATGTCTTGCTTCCTTTCGGTGCCACGTCAGCCGCCGAGGGGCGGCGGCTGGGTGATGAAGCCGATCTTGAGGATCGAGGCGCGCTGGCACGTGGCCACGACCCGGCCGACCGCTTCGTAACGCACGTCCTGGTCGGCTCGGATGTGGACCTCCGGCTGCGGCTGGAGCACGGCCACCCTCTTCAGGCGCTCGAAGAGCGCCTTCGAATCGGGCACGGCCTCCATGTTCCAGAACACGTCACCATCCTTGTTCACGGCGATGACGATGTTCTCGGGCTTCGTCTGGTTCGGGACGTTGCGCTCGTCCGGCAACACCACCGGGATCTGCTGGATGATCGCCGGGATGGTGATCAGGAAGATGATGAGCAGCACCAACATCACGTCCACGAGGGGCGTGGTGTTGATGGCGGACATCACCTGGTCTTCGGCTTCCGCTTCGGCCTGGCCGACGGTAACTGCCATGGCGGCTTTCCTTGGTTCCGGTTAACGGGCGACAGGCGACTTCTTGGCCGTGCCGCTCATCAGGACCATGTGGAGGTCCGCGCTGAACGTGCGCAGGTACTCCATGGCGACCTTGTTGCGACGAACCAGCCAGTTGTAGCCGAGCACCGCGGGCACCGCGACCGCGAGGCCGAAGGCCGTCATGATCAGCGCTTCACCCACCGGGCCCGCGACCTTGTCGATCGAGGCCTGGCCGGCGATGCCGATGGCGGTCAGCGCGTGGTAGATGCCCCACACCGTGCCGAAGAGGCCGACGAACGGAGCCGTGGAACCCACCGTCGCGAGGAACGCGAGGCCGTCCTGCAGGCGCGAGGAGACGTTCTCGACGGCGCGCTGGATGGACATCGTGACCCAGGTGTTGAGGTCGATCGTCTCGAGGAGCTTGCCCTCGTGGTGCGACGTGGCCTTGATGCCCTGCTCGGCGACGAAGCGGAAGGGGCTGCCTTCCTTGAGGGTGGAGACGCCTTCCTGCACCGAACCGGCGGACCAGAACGTGCCGAGCGCGTCCTTGGCCTGGCGGAACAGCTTGAACTGCTCGTACACCTTCACGAACATGATGTACCACGAGCCCATCGACATGATCACGAGGATGACGAACGTGCCCTTCGTGATGAAGTCGCCCGTGCGCCACATGGCTTCGATACCGTAGGGGTTCTCGACCGATTCCTTCTCGGTCGTTGCACCGGGCGGCGGGGCCTTGGCCGTGGCCGGAGCGGCTTCCGCGGGTTTCGCGGGCTCCGTCGCGGGCGCTTGGGCAAGCGCGGCCTGGGGCGCGACCAGCATGGTTACTGCCGGCGCGCAGGCGATGAGAAATGCCGCAACAAGCGCGGGCAGTCGGCTGATCAGTTGCATAACGTTCTCCTTTTGATTCCAGTTCACTGGTACGAAAAAAATCCGGGGTGGATGGCGGACGTCAGTCCGTCAGCTTGAATTCGAGCTCGAACTCGGCGATGAACCCGACCGGTTCCGGGGCGAAGCGCCATTGCGACAAGGCGCGGATCACCTCGCGGTCGAACACGCGGGAGGGGTTGGCGCTCACGATGCGCACTTCCTTCACGGCGCCATCGGGTCCCACGTACGCATGGGCGATCACGACGCCGCGCTCGATGCCTTTCTTGATGGCATCGCGCGGGAACACCGGCTGCACGCGGCTCACGGGCGAGAAGTTGCGGCGCACGGCGGGCTGCGTCGAGGGCTGCGGCGCGATCACCGGCGGCGGGCCGGGCGGCGGGCGCTCGGTGGTCGTCGTGCTGATCGAAGGCGGGGGCGTCACGACCGGAACCTGGATGTTCACTTCCGGCGGCGGGATGAACGGCGGCGGCGGCGTGTTCAGCTTGGGCGGAGGCGGCGGAGGCGTGTCCGGAATGACCTTCTTCACCTCCTCGATGATCTTCGTCTCGAGGGGCTGCTTGATGACATCGACCATCTTGCGGGCGAGGCCAGTGACCAGCGCATATCCCACCAAGAGGTGCAGGACGATGACGAAGATGATGCTCGGGGCATGCTTCCCCCAGCTTCGCTGCGAATCGGCGTAATCCACTTCGGGACCCTCACTCGAATTTCGGCCCGCATCCTTGGCGGGTCTGGTCTTGGACGGTTCCTCGTGGGAACCGCGAATTTTTCCCCTGCGGCCTCTCGGCCGCGCGCTACTTTACGCCAACCCCGGTGTGGTAGCACTAATACCACCAGGATCTTTTTGTTACCTGCCGTGTTACCGGACAAAGACCGCTATTTTACCACTCCGAGACGGCTCAGGGCACCCTCCCGGTTACCCCGGGCCCGGGTCTCCACCTCGGCATAAAGACTACCGCCGTGGCTGTCCATGGCGACCAGCAGTGGCCCAAATCCTCGGACCCTGAATTTCCACAAGGATTCCGGATGGAGGTCGTCCATGTCGACGTCCTCGATCGCTTCCACCCACGTGGTCTCCAGCGCCGCGGTCCCGCCGATCACAGCAAGGTACGCGCCACCTCGCTCGCCGAACGCGGCCAGCGACCCCGCGCCGAGCCCTCCTTTACCGACGATGAGGCGTACGCCCTGCTTTTCCAGGAGCGGACGGGTAAATCGTTCCATTCGGGCCGAGGTCGTGGTGCCGACGCACATCGGCGCGTAGCCGGTCGGATGCTCCACGCTGGGCTCGACGCGGCGCACATTTGGTGCGGTGTGCATCGCGGCGTGGCCGTTGAGATCGAAACGGGTTTCGCGGCCCTTGTCGAAGAGGGCGATCTGGTTGGCGTCGCGGATCCCGAACAGGGTCCCTTCCAGCGTGACCGTGTCGTTGATCCGCAGCGCCCGGACCTGGGCCTCGGTCACCGGGGTGGCGAGCACGTGATGCGCCATGGTCAGAAACCGTAAGCCACGCCGCGCGGCGTGAACGTGGCCGAGGCGCGCCGTGCCGAGTGGCACTGCATGTTCACGGCGACCGGATTCATCGTGATGTGCGTCGCGGCGATCTCCACGTGGACGGCGAATGCGGTGGTGTCCCCGCCGAGGCCCTGCGGTCCCACGCCCAGCATGTTCACCGCCTCGGTGAGCTCGCGCTCGAGCTTCGCGCCTTCCGCATCCGCGCAGGCCGAGCCCAGCGGGCGCGTGGCCGCGCGCTTGGCGAGGGCGACGCAGAGATCCGAGGTGCCGCCGACGCCCACGCCGACGATGGTGGGAGGGCAGGTCTTGCCGCCGGCGTCGAGCACGCAGTCGATCACGAAGGTCTTGATCGCGGCCACGCCTTCGGCGGGGATCGCCATGCGCAGCCACGAGTTGTTCTCCGAGCCGCTGCCCTTCGGGACCATCTCGATCACCAGCTCGTCGGGATGGTCGGAGAAATCGATATGGATGGGGGGCACCCCGGGGCCGCAGGAGGTCTGCTCGTTCTTGCGCGTGATCGGATGGACGACCGAGGAGCGGAGCGAGTGCTCCTTCGTCGCACGCGCGCAGCCGGAGCGGATCGCATCCTTGAGCAATGCTCCGTCGACCTCGACGCCGCGGCCGATCGTGACGCTATAGATGGGGATGCCCGTGTCCTGGCAGAGGAGGTTGTCGGTCTGCTCGGCCACGGCGATGTTGCGGATCATCGTGCCCAGGATGCTCTTCGCCGTGGAATCGGACTCCGCGCGCGAAACGCGCGCGAAGGCTTCCTTGATGTCGGGAGGCAGGACCTTCAGCGCTCGAACGTAGAGCTCGCGCGCCGCATCCTCGACCTGGCGGAGATCGACCTTCATCAGTTGGCGGTAAGCCCGCGTTCCTTGATGACCTTGGCCCAGCGCGCGCTTTCCTCGCGGATCGCCACGGCGAAGTCGGCCGGGGTGTTGGCCACCGGGACCATGCCCTGCTGCGTGAGCTTCTCGCGGAACTCGGGGGAGAGGAGGATCTTCGCGCTGTCCTTCTGGATCTTGTCGATCACGTCCTTCGGCGTGCCGGCCGCGGCCATGAGGCCGAACCAGCCGGCGTTCTCGAAGCCGGGCAGCACTTCAGACGCCGCGGGCACGTCGGGCAATTGGGGGCTGCGTTCCTTGCTGGTGACGGCGAGCGCGCGGAGCTTGCCTTCCTTGATCTGGTTCAGCGCCGCGGCGAGGTTGGGCGTGGCGAGCTGGATCTGGCCGCCCATGAGATCGGTGATCGCCGCCGATTCTCCTTTATATGGAACGTGCGTCATGTCGATGCCCGCGGCGTACGAGAAGTTCTCGGCCGCGAGGTGCGTCTGCGTGCCGATGCCGGCCGAGCCGTAGTTCACGGTCTTCGGGTTGGCCTTGGCCATCGCGACCAGCTCTTTCAGGTCCTTGGCCGGGACGGCGGGGTTGACCGCGATCACCTGCGGGCCGCTCGCGACGTTGGTGACGGGCACCAGGTCCTTCGCGGGATCGTAGGTGAGCGTCTTGTACATGTGCGGGTTGGCCGTGACGATCGAGCCCGAGGCCATGAGGAGCGTGTAGCCATCCCCGGGGGACTTGGCCACGAGGTCCGCGCCGATGTTGCCGCCGGCGCCTGCCTTGTTCTCGACGACCACGGGCTGGCCCCAGGCTTCCTGCAGCTTCTGCGCCAGGAGACGTGCAACGACATCCGTGGCGCCGCCGGCGGCGAAGGGCACGACGATCTTCACCGGCTTGGTGGGAAAGGCTTGCGCCACGGCGAGCGAGGGAACGGCCGCGGCCAATGCCACGGCGGCCAGGCGCTTCAACGTCTGCATCATGCGGGGAATCCTCCGGTTGTCTTGCTGGATTCGCGCTATTACAGCATTAACGCGCGAAGGCGAAGGCCAGTGCACAGGCGAGGCTGGCGCCGGCGGCCAGCGCGGCGAGGGTCTTCTGCCAATCCCGCCACGGCAGGAACTCGAGGACCAGCAGGCGAAGCCCGCCGGCCAGGTGCGCCGCCAGCAGCAGCACGAGGATCCATTCCGCGGCCTTCACCAGCGGCTGCTCCGTCCACTGGAGCATTCCGTCCAGGCGAGCGGCGCCTTCCAGCGCCGTGCCGAGCACATAGAAGTGCGCGGGCAGGAAAAACGCGAGCGCCACGCCCGACAGGCGATGCACGAGGAACGCCCAGAAGGCCGGATGGTTGCGGCTCGCCTTCATGCGAAGACCGCCCACACGGCGCGCAGGCCGAGGAACGCCAGCATCAGCGAGAAGAACATCACCGCGAATCGCGCCGAGCGACCGCGCCAGTCGAGCCACTCGGCGGCGACGTTGCGCAGCCCGATGCCTGCGTGGACCGCGGCGGAGAGAACGAAGACGGCGTAGAACAGAGCCATCGCGACGTTGCCGCGCGTGCGCTCGAGGATCTCCGCCGCGCTCAGCCCGCCGCGAACCGCATAGATGATCGTGACCAGGTGCACCGCGACGCAGAACGCGAGCACGGCCGCGGTCGCGCGCTGCGCGACCCAAAGCCTCACCTCGGTGCGGACGCTCACGGCTCCTCGCCGCCGAGGGCGATGCGAAGCGTCGCGCGCTTCAATCCCGCGATCGAGCGCGTGGGCGAGATCTGCTTCGGGCAGTGCTCGGTGCAGCTCATGTGCGTGTGGCACGAGTGGCAACCAGCATCGCCGGACACGGCCGCGAGGCGCGCGGCCTGCCCCCCGTCGCGCGAATCGTTCACCAGCGTCCACGCGCGGTTGAGCGCGGCCGGTCCGAGATAGTCGCGGTTCCACGTGACGACGTCGCACGCGCTGTAGCAGACGCCGCAGCCGATGCACTCGATGCCGGCGTCGGCCTCGCGGCGCTCGCGCGAATCCGGCTTCACGACCGCGAAGCCGTCGGCCCGCGTGCGCGTGGGGGCGAACTGCCCCTTCGCCTTCGCCCACTTGTCGAAGAACTCGCTCATGTCGGCGACGAGGTCGCGCACCACCGGGAGGTTGCGCAGCGGCGCGATCTCCACCTCGCCGCCCTCGGCCACGCGATCGACGTGCGTGCGGCAGGTCCAGCGCGGACGGCCGTTCACCGTCATCGCGCACGAGCCGCACATGCCGACGCGGCAGGCGAAGCGATAGGCGAGCGTGGGATCCAACGTGCGCTGGATATAGGTGACGACGTCGAGCACGGTCTGGCTCTCGCGCCGCGGCACCTCGAACGCCTCGAAGCGGCCATCCTCGCCGCCCCGCCAGACCCGGACGCGCAGCGCGTCGCTCATCGCCAGTGGATGGCCGCCATCACGAGCGCGGCGAGGAAGACGGTCTCGAGCACGACGAGCATCACCGGCTTCAGCCCCATCGCGATCAGCGACTTGATCGAGGTCTTCATGCCGATCGCCGCGATCGCGGTCACGAGGAACCAGCGCGACAATTCGTTGCCGGCATCGGCCACCGATTTCGGAATGAAGCCCAGGCTGTTCACGACCACGAGGATAGCGAAGACCACGGCGAACCAGGGCAGCAGGGGTGCCGAGCGTGCCGCCTCGCTCCCGCGCACGTGGAGGGCCACGCCGATCGCGAGGCAGACCGGCAGCAGCATCCCCACGCGCAGCAGCTTCACGATCGTCGCGGTATCGCCCGTGTCCTGGGAGACGGAATAGCCCGCACCGACGACCTGCGCCACGTCGTGGATCGTGCCGCCGAGGAAGATCCCGGCCTCGTGCTGGTTCAACCCGAATGCGCCGACGATCAGGGGATAGACGATCATCGCGAGCGTCGAGAGCGCCGTCACGCCGATCGCGGTGAAGCTCGCGTCGCGCTCCGCATGTTGATGCTTGGGCAGGATCGATGCGATCGCCAGCGCCGCCGACACGCCGCAGATCGCGACGGCGCCGCCGGTGAGCGTGCCGAATGCGTTCGTGAGCTTCATCGCACGCGCCACCAGGAGGCCCACGAGGACGGTCGCCACCACGGCCACGACGACGAGCACCACGACTTCCCACCCCAGGGCGACCACCTGGTCCACGGTGATCTTCAGTCCCAGCAGCGCCACGCCGATGCGCAACACGTGCGACGAAGCGACCTGGATCCCTGCACGGCATTGGCCCTCCTCCGTGAGGAAGTTCAGGGCCATGCCGAGCAGCAGCGCGAACAGCATCGCCGAGGCGCGGTAATGCACGGAGAGAAACGTCGCGGCGATCGCCACGACGGCACACACCGCGAGACCCGGAAAAACCCGGGTCAGAGTGGAGTTTTCGCGCAAGGCGGAAACTCCACTCTGACCCCGATTTTTCTGGTCAGGCACTTTCGTACAGGCGCGTCAGCACGAACTCGCGGTGGCCCAGCGCCTCTGCGGCGGTGAGGCGGCCGTTGGCCGTGCGGAACATGCAGTCCAGCAGCGCGTCGCCCGCCTGGTCGGGGCTCATCTCCTTGCGCAGCAGGCCCGAGACATCGACGTCGACGTGCTCGCTCATCAGCTTCACCGTGCGCGGGTTGGCGCAGAGCTTGATGACGGGAAGGATCGGATTGCCGATGACGTTGCCCTGCCCCGTGGGGAAGAAGTGCACCGCGTATCCCGCGGCGCCGCACAGCGTGACCATCTCCGCGGCGGCCGAGGACGAATCGAGGAACCACAGGCCCGGCCCCGTCGGCACCTCGTGCTTGTCCAGCACGCCGTCGACCAGGCACTTGCGGCCGATCTTCTGGATGTTGCCGAGCGCCTTCTCCTCGATGGTGGTGAGGCCACCCGCGATGTTGCCCTTGGTCGGCTGCGAGTCGCGCAGGTCGCTCGTCTTGTGCGCCTCGACGATCGCCTGGTAGCGGTCGAACATGAACTGGAATTTCTTGCGCACCTCCGGCGTGCGGCAGCGCGCGGCGACGAGGTGCTCGCCACCCGTGAGCTCCGTGGTCTCGCCGAAGGCGAGCGTGACACCGTGGTCGTACATCTGGTCGAACGCGTTGCCGACGGTCGGGTTGGCGCCGCAGCCGGACGTGGTGTCCGACTCGCCGCACTTCGTGGAGATCCACAGGTCCTTCAACGGGCGCTCCTCGCGGCGAAGCTCGCTCGCCCACTGCACGAACTCCTTCGCCTTCTTCGAGGCGCGCATGATCGTGTCGTGGTCGCCGTGCCCCTCGATGCCGAAGAACGCGACGGGCTTGCCGGTCGCGGCGATGGCGTCGGCCACCTTCTTCGCCCAGCCGTCCTCGATGCAGATCACGACCACGGCCGCGACGTTCGGGTTGCAGCCCGTGCCGATCAGCGTGTGGAAGTGCAGGTCCAGGTCGGCGCCGAACTGCAGGCGGCCATAGGGATGGGGAATGGCCAGCGTGCCCTTGATGTTGTTGGCAACGGCCTCGGCCGCGGCGTTCGAGAGATCGTCGACCGGCAGGATGATGACGTGGTTGCGCACGCCGACACGGCCGTTCTCGCGCTTGTAGCCCCAGAAACTCGATTTGCTCAGGTCCATGGTGTCTCTTTCCTTGATGACGGCCGCGCTCTACCAGCGCTTCGTGCGGAGGTTCTGCACGTGCGTGTGCTCGCCCACCGCGATCGCCGCGATGGTCTTGCCGATGTCCACGCCGTACTTGATCACCGTGTCGCCGCTCTTGAGCGGCTTGATCGCCAGCTTGTGGCCGATGGGGATGTCGGACTTCGCCTCGATGGCGATGTCCTTGTCCTGGTCCATGATCCAGCCGGAGAGCTTCTGGCCCGTCTTCACGCCTTCGACCACGACGACGCCGACCGAGTCGTTCTCGTCGTGGACCACGAAATGGATCATTGCTGTCTCCTGATTTGACCTGCCTGCCCCGATTCTCCGAATCGGCCGAGGGCAGGTCAACTAGATGAGTTGGATGTATCCTCGGCCGATGCCCTCGCGTTCCCGCCAGCTCGCCGCCGGACGCCCGCTCGCCGAGCAGGTCCGCTCCCGCCTCGCCGAGGGCATGGCCGCCGGCGAATGGAAGCCGGGCGAAGCGATCCCATCGGAGGCGCAGCTGGCCCGCGACTTCGGCGTGGCGATCGGCACGATCCGCAAGGCGGTCGACGGCCTGGTGGCCCAGCAAGCGCTGGTGCGAAGGCAGGGCAAGGGGACGTTCGTCGCGGCGCACGACCCGGGCCGGCTGATGTTCCACTTCTTTCACGTCGTCGGCCGCGACGGCACCAAGAGCTATCCCGAAGTGACGACGCTGGATTTCCGCCGCGACCGGGCCAACGCGAAGGACGCGGCGGCGCTCGGCATCTCGCCGCTCGAGAAAGTGATCCGCATCCGCAACGTGCTCTCCCTGGGCGGGCGGCGCGCCATCCTCGACGACATCGCGCTGCCGGCCGAGCTCTTTCCCGGGCTCACCGAGAAGATCTTCCTCGCGCGCGACAACACCATCTACCACCTCTACCAGAGCCGCTACGGCATCAACGTGCTGCGCACCGACGAGCGGCTGCGCGCCACGCTGGCCACGCGCGCGGAAGCCCAGGTGCTCGGCGTCGGCGAAGGCGCGGCGATGCTGGAGATCCGCCGGCTCGCGTACACGTTCCGCGACCGGCCCGTGGAGCTGCGCATCTCGCGCGTCGACAGCGAGCACTTCGAATACCACAACACGCTGGGCAAGGCCGAGCCGATCTGATGCACGCCGCGGCCGCCATCGTCCCCAATTTCCTCCTGATCGCGATCGGCTTCGTGCTGTCGCGGAAGTTCGACTACGGCCGCGGCTTCTGGGAGGGGCTGGAGAAGCTCGTCTACTACGTGCTTTTCCCGGCGCTGCTCTTCCGCTCGCTCGCCACGGCGCAGATCGACCTCGCGAAGACCGGCGTGGTCGTCGGTGCCGCGATCGCCTTCACGGCCGCCGGGATGATCCTAGCCCTTCCCGCGCGGCGGCTCTTCCACCTCGAAGAGCGCCTCGCCGCGAGCTGCTACCAGTGCGCATTCCGCTTCAACACGTATGTCGGCCTCGCGGTGGCGGGAAGCCTCTATGGCGCGCAGGGACTCGCGCTCGCCGCGCTCGTGATGGGCGTGATGATCCCGATCGTGAACATCGCCGCCGTGGCGATGCTCGCGGCGGGCAGCAGCCTCGGTGTGGGCAGGGAACTCGCGCGCAATCCCCTGTTGCTCTCGACGGCCGCGGGGTTTCTCTGGAACGCGCTCGGACTCCCGCTGCCGGGCTTCGCCGACCAGACGCTGAACCTCCTCGCGCAGACGGCGCTTCCCGCGGGCCTGCTCTCCGTGGGCGCCGCGCTGCGGCTGCAGCCGGGCCAGGGGCCGGTCGCCGCGCACGCCTACTGGCTTGCGATCAAGCTCCTCGTCCTTCCTTGTATCGCGTGGGGCCTCGCGCGCATGCTGGGCCTCGAACCGCTCGAAACCGCGACCCTGGTTCTCGCTGCCTCACTCCCCACCGCGTCATCCGCCTACATCCTGGCGGTGCGAATGGGGGGAACCGGCGACGCCGTTGCGACTCAGATAACGGTCGGTACGCTGCTTTCGATGCTCACCATTCCCGCCTGGATCGCCTGGCTCGAGGTTTCGAGGTAGGGAACCCGCGGTACCCCACGGAGGTCAACAGGCCATGAAACTCGAAGGCGAACGCGAAAGCTCGAACATCGAGGACCGCCGTGGCATGGGTGTCGGCGGCGTGGGCGGCGGCATTGGGATCGGCACGATCGCCATCGCCCTGATCGCCTGGTATTTCGGCATCGACCCCTCGGTAGTGCTCCAGGGCTCGCAGGCCATCCAGCAGCAGCAGGCGCCGCAAAGCGCACCGCGCGATCCCAACGCTCCGAGGGATGCGGGCTCCGTCTTCGTCGGCCGCGTGCTCGCCTCCACCGAGGATGCGTGGGAAGACATTTTCCGCAAGACCGGCAACGCTTACCGCAAGCCCACGCTCGTGCTCTATGAAGGCGCCACGCAAACCGCGTGCGGCACCGGCCAGGCGGCGATGGGGCCCTTCTATTGCCCGGGCGACGAGAAGCTCTACATCGACCTCGCGTTCTTCCGCCAGTTGAAGGATCGCTTCAAGGCCCCCGGCGATTTCGCGCAGGCCTACGTGATCGCGCACGAAGTCGGGCACCACGTGCAGAAGCTCACGGGCGTGATGAGCAAGGTCGACGGCGCTCGCGGCGGCGGGAAGGGCGCCGAGGGCATGCTCGTGCGCATGGAGCTGCAGGCGGATTGCTACGCCGGCATCTGGGGCCACTACGCAAGCGACTTCAAGAAGGTCCTCGAGCCGGGCGATCTCGAGGAGGCCATCGCCGCGGCGGGCGCCGTGGGCGACGACAACCTGCAGAAGCAGACGCAGGGCCGCGTCGTGCCGGATTCCTTCACGCACGGATCGTCGGAGCAACGCGTTCGCTGGTTCAAGCGCGGGTTCGACTCCGGCAATCCCGGCGCCTGCGATACGTTCGCGGCTCGCGCACCGTAATTCACGACCCTTGAAATGAAAAGGGCGCCCGAGGGCGCCCTTTTCATTCTTGCCGCTGGATCCCCGCCTGCGCGGGGATGACGGCCTGCTACTTGGCTTCTTCGTCCGGCGGCAGGATCTCGCGCGTCTCGAGCGAAGCGAGCTTCTCGCGGATGCGCGCCTTCTTGCCCGTGAGGCCACGCAGGTAGTAGAGCTTCGCGCGGCGCACGTCGCCACGGCGCTTGATCTCGATCGAGGCCAGGGCCGGCGAGTACGTCTGGAACGTACGCTCGACGCCTTCGCCGCTGGAGATCTTGCGCACGATGAAATTCGAATTGAGGCCGCGGTTGCGCTTGGCGATGACCACGCCTTCGTACGCCTGCTCGCGCTTCTTGTCGCCTTCGACCACGGTCACCTTGACGATGACGGTGTCGCCCGGGGCGAAATCGGGGATCTTGCGGTTCAGCCGCTTGATCTCTTCCTGCTCCAGCTTCGCAATCAGATCCATGTCGTTTCCTTTGTCGGTTCCGGCCTTCCGGCCTTTCGCGCAGAGCCCGCGGACGGGATGCGGCGAGGTTTATTGTTGCTGCTGCGCTTGCGCTTGCTCGCGCCTGTATTCGTCGAGCAGCTTCGCGTCCTCTTTCGACAGCTCCAGCCCGTCGAGGAGATCGGGCCTTCTTTCCCACGTTCGCCCCAGCGCCTGCTTCCTGCGCCAGCGCGCGATTGCCGCGTGGTTTCCCGACATCAACACATCGGGCACCTTCGCTTCCTTCCACACCTCCGGCCTCGTGTAATGCGGCCAGTCGAGGAGCCCCGCGGAGAATGAATCCTGAACCGCGCTCTCCGCGTCGTTGAGGCTGCCCGGAAGCCGCCTCACGATGCTGTCCATCACCATCATCGCCGGGAGCTCGCCCCCCGAGACCACGAAATCCCCGATCGATACTTCGCGGTCCACGCGCTTCGCGATCAACCGCTCGTCGATCCCCTCGTAGCGGCCAGCGAGAATCACCAGGCCCTGCTCCGAGGACAGCTCCCGCACGACGCGCTCATCGAGCCTTTCGCCTTGCGGGGACATCAGCACCACCTTCGGCGATGCGACGCCCTTTTCCTTCTGCCTTCCGATCGCTGCATCGAGGCACGCCTCGAGCGGATCGGCCAGCATCACCATTCCCGGACCTCCGCCGTAGGGACGGTCATCGACCGTACGGTGGTTGTCGTTCACGAAGTCGCGCGGGTTCCACGTCGCGAATCCGAAGCGCCCTTCCTCCAGGGCCCTGCGCGTGATGCCGTGGCGGGTGACCGCCTCGAACATCTCCGGGAAGATCGTGACGACGTCGAATTGCATCACGCGTCGTAGTCCGCTTCCCAGTCGACCGTGATGCGCTTCGCTTCGCGGTCCACGCCCTTCACGTACTGCGGGATGAACGGGATCATCCGTTCACGCTCGCCGTTCACGACCAGCACGCTCGTCTCGCCGGTCTCGAACAACCCACCGACCTTGCCGAGTGCCTCGCCCGAGAGGCTCACCACTTCCAGGCCCACGAGATCCATCCAGTAGATGGCCTCGGGTCCTGCTTCGCCGAGCGCCTTGCGCGAGACCACGACTTCAAGTCCGCGCAGTGCCTCGGCGCCGTTGCGATCGTCCACGCCTTCCAGCTTCGCCACCGTGGCGGCCGGGCGGGCCGCGAACTCCAGCAGCGAGTACGCCTTCCAGTCCTGCCCCGACCCGATCCACCAGCGATCGTGATCGGCGAGGCCGTCGGGGAATTCGGTGAACGTCTTGAGCTTGATCCAGCCCTGGATGCCGAAGGGAGCGCTGATGCGCCCCATCACCACCCGCTCCGACTCCCCGGGAGGCGCCGCCTCCGCCTTACTTCTTGGCGGGGGCCGCTTCTTTGCCGGTGATTTCGTGCTTCGCACGCTTGATCAGTTTCTTCACGGCGTCCGAAGGCTGCGCGCCCGTGTCGACCCAATGGGCGACGCGGTCGAGGGCGATGCGGAATTGGGGTTCTTTCTCGGAGGCCTTCGGGTTGTAGTACCCGATGCGCTCGATGAACCGGCCATCTCGCGGCATGCGCGAATCGGCGACGACGACGTTGTAGAAGGGGCGGTTCTTGGCTCCGCCACGCGCCAGACGAATGACTACCACTGTGATCTCCTTCCCGTTGCAAACGGGTAACGACTGCATGAGAGGAACTACGCATCCCCGTCGGTGAGACAGGGAGCCCGCAAGTATAGTCGATTCATGGGGTTACCGCAATTGGCGGCTGCGCCGAGACAGTTGAGGAGGACGAGGGGGTCGGTAGGCCTTTTTTCGTCGATTCCGGACTCGGGGGGTCGTGGACTTTCGGGATGCGCCTATACGTTGACGTCACTTACGACGGTTGCAGGCCTGGCATTGATCGCCGCTACATTCGGCCGCACTCCGACGCGAGCGGTTCATTCCCCGGTCCTCCATCGAGAAAAAAGTCCTACGCGACCCCCTGTCCTCCACGACCGGCAAGACGGGGCAAGCGAATTCGCAACACGAAGATCCAACCCTTTGGACCGACTTCAACGCATGCGGGCCAAATGTCTGTCACACGACTTGGGTTCTCATCACCTGGGTTCGGCTGGATGATGGTCCAGCCTCCGATCTTCGACCCGATCCTCGTATCGCGACCGGTCGCGGGGGACAGGGGGTCGCGTAGGACTTTTTTCTCGATGGAGGACCGGGGGAATGAACCGTTCGAGTCGGAGTGCGGCGGAATGTAGCAACGATCAATGCCCCACCTTCAACCGTCGCAAGTGACATCAACGTATTGAAGCGTCCCGAAGTCCCCGATCCCCCGAGTCCGGAATCGACGAAAAAAGGCCTACCGACCCCCTCGGCCCCCTCGCCTGTTGCATCGCTAGAAACGAAACTGCCCGTTCTTCCCGATCACCGCGAGCTCGACGTAGTGACTACCGTGGCGAGACTCCGGACTGAAGGAAACGGTATAGCCCCCGGCATCGTAGGTCCCAATCCCCGTGAGCGCCTTGTAGAGACCCTCACGCGTCACGTTCGAGCCCGCACGACGAATCGCCTCGACCAGGACCTTGGCCGCGATGCAAGCCTCGAGGTTCGTGTAGTTGAGCTCGGGGATGCCGGCCTTCTTCACCGCATCGCCGCATTCACTGATGACCGGGACGACTTTCTTCGTAGGCGGCGGCACGACGCCCGCGACGGAGACGCCCGCGGCATCGGCCCCCGCGGCTTTCGCGAGCTGGCTCGGACCCACGAACGAGAGCGAGGTCACGTTGTAGGGAAGCTTCGCGGCCTTGAGGCCCTTCAGCAGCTCGCTGGTGTTGCCGTAGAGCGTGGTCGCGACGATCACCTGCGGGTCGCTCTTGATGATCGCCTGGATGGCCTTGTCGTCGAGCGGGGCGTTACGCTGCACCTTCACGCTCACGGCCTTCTTGTTGGCCGCCTTCAGGATGCGCTCGACGGTGGCGAAGTTCTGGTTGCCGATCTCGTCGTCGTAGTGGAGCACCGTCACGCGGTCGGCGCCGAGGCTGCCCCAGTGCTCGAGGATCTTCACCAGCTCGTCGGCATACGAAGCACGCATCACGAAGACGTGGTCGTTCTGCTTGTGGATCGCGTCGGCACCCGTGAACGGCGCGAAGAAGGGCACGCCCTTCTCCTTCACGATGGGCATCGCGTCGAGCGAGAGCGTGGCCGAGGCGAAGCCGAAGAGCGCGAGCACGTGGCTCTCGTTCACGAGCTTCACCGCGTTGGCGCCGGCCGTCTTGCGGTCGTTCTTGTCGTCGAGCGACAGCATCTCGATCTGCCGGCCGTTGATGCCGCCCGCCTCGTTCACCTTCCGGAAGTAGGCGTTGGCGCCATCGCGGATGTCCTTGCCGATCTCCGCGTTGGAGCCCGTGAGCGGCGTCGATTGCCCGATGAGGATCTTCTGTGCCTGCGCGCCCGCCGAAAGGGGGAGCGCGATCGCGGCGAGGGCCGCAGCGGCGTATCGCTTGTACATGTTCGTCACCTTGCTTCTAGTTATGTTCCGCTTCCGAGAGCGCGCACCAGCCGGTCGAGGAAACCGGTTGCATCGAAGAACGAGCGTACTCCAACGCGCTCGTCCTTCCCGTGCAGGCGATTTTCCCCCAGCTCCGTGAAGATTCCCGAGACGCCATAGACGGCGTAGCCCGCGTTGCGAAGCCTCGAGCCATCCGTGGCGCCGGCGCTCATGACCGGCACGACGGTCGCGGTGGGCCAGGTTTCGGCCGAGATGCGCGCGATGGTCTGAATCCACGGCGATTCCGGATCCGACGGATCGCTCTTGCGCGCGCTGCCGCGCGGCGTCACCGTCACCTTGTCGCCCGCCACGCGCTGCAGCTCCGAGCGGACGAACTCCGGATCCTCGCCGGGAAGCAGTCGGCAATTGACCGCGGCCTTGGCGCGCTGCGGCAACGCGTTGTCGCCATGACCGCCCTCGATTCGCGTGGCAACGCAGGTGGTGCGAAGCTGCGCGTTGTAGCGCGGCACGCGCGAGATGACCTTGTAGTCGTCGTCCGTCGCCCGGCCCTCGGCCACGGCGCCGAAGGCCTTCGCGAGATCGCCGGTCTCGACGTCCACCAGCTTCGCGGCCATCCTCCGCATCATCATGTTGGGACGCGCGGGCAGGTCGAATCGCGAGAGACGGTCGAGCGCCGCGGCCAGCTCGTAGATCGCGTTCTCGCGGCCCGGCGTCGAGCTGTGCCCACCCGCGTGCGTGACCTCGAAATCGAACGTGAGGTACATCTTCTCGCTCACCTGCACGTTCAGGACGAAGGGCTTGCCGCGCCGGTACTGCCCGCCGCCGCCCTCGTTCAGCGCCACCTCGGCGGCGATCAGCTCCGGCCGGTTCTTGAGCAGCCACGCCACGCCGTTGTGTCCGCCCGTCTCCTCGTCGGCGGTGAGCGCCACGATGATGTCGCGCTTCGGCTTCCACCCCTCGCGCTTCGCCTTCGCGAGGTTCGCGATGAAGATCGCGGCCATCGCCTTGTCGTCGATCACGCCGCGGCCGTAGAAGTACCCGTCGCGCTCGGTGAGCTTGAAGGGATCGAGACCGTCGGACCAGTCTTCCTTCTTCGCCTCGACCACGTCCAGGTGCGCGAGGAGCAGCAGCGGCTTGAGCTCCCCCGTCCCGCGCAAGCGCGCAACCACGTTGCCCTTGAGCGGATGGGGCTCGATCACCTCGACGTCCTTGGGGTCGAACCCCGCGTCGATCAGGCGCTTGGCCATCGCGCGCGCCGCGGCGGTGTTGTCGCCATCGGGATGCACGGTGCGGATCTCCACCAGCTCCTTGTAGATGTCGCGCGTGAGCTGCTCGTGGGGAGTGAGCGCCTGTGCCGCGGCCGCGGCGGTCACGAACGCGATGAATGCGAGGACGAAATATCTTGCGATGCTCATGATGCATTTTCCCGCGTGCGAACTCGGATGTCCAAGCCTTCGAGCTCGCGAAGGTACTCGTCGAGCGTCACCAGCCCCGCACCGGGAAAAGCGCCCCGCATCGTCAGCGTCCCGTCAGCAAATTTTCGCGCCAGGCAAACCACCGCCATGCAGGGAATGTTCGCGCCATCCTCGCTCGAGGCCACGAGCTCCCAGGTTCGGGAGACGCTCCGCCCCTCCGGAGTTCGCCCCGCGACATCGACGTACATTGCGCTGGTTCCGGTGCCGAATCGTTCCAGCCAACGCGACACCCCGATCAACGGCCGCGCGAGTCGCGACGCATCCGTGACCAGGCCCGCGCGAACCGCCGCCGCGATGACACCCAGGCCGGAATGCGCGCCCGGCATTTCCGAGCCCGCTCCGAAACGCAGCGAGCGCAGCGACAGGAATCGCTCGCGCAGCAGCGTGAGGTCGGGAACATCGGCCGGAAGAAATGCCCGCGATCCCACGCCTTCGATCGTGCGGCGCCATCCACCCTGGCTTCCGTAGGCCTCGGCCTGGGCGCCATCGCGCCAGTGCGGCACGCGGCGTCCGCAGTACCCGAGCACCGCGCGAACCGTGGCGAGGCCCGGGGATCGCGAGGAGGTCGTGATTCCGAAGTCGATCGATTCCACGTCGAACCCCGACACGAGCCGCTCAATGACCGCGGATGAGAGCGTCGGCACGGAGCTCGCGCCGGAGATCACGCAAACGTCCCGCTCTTTCGCCGCGGCGTCCAGCGCGCGGATGCCGCAGACGAACTCACGCCCGTCGGCGATATCGACGTAGTGCGCCCCTGCAGCGATGCACGCGCGCGCCACCCGGAAGTCCTGCGACTGGAAAGGCCCCGCCGTCACGATCACGAGGGCCGGCGCGAGATCGCGCAGTTTCGATGCAAAGGCAGGATCGTCGCGATCGAGGACGGCGTGCGCGACGCCGAGGTCCGCTGCGCTCGCGCGCACGCGCTCCGTATTGCGCCCCGCCACGATCGGCCCGACACCGGGAATGCCGCGCAGGCGCCGCGCGATGATCGATCCGAAGTGGCCCGTGGCCCCCAGCAGCAGGGTCTTGAGGGGCGGGCGATTCACTCGATGAACCGGGCGCGCAGCTCCGGCGTCGGAACGAGGCAGGTCTCGCGCCGGCCGAACCAGCGGTAGCGGTTGCGAGCGAGAGTCCGATACGCCCGGTTCCGCCAGGATCGCGGAATGACCCGCGCGAGGGCCGCGATTCGCCACGCTCCCCCGAAGGATCCGGCCACGCGCAGGATCGCCTCGGAATCCGTCCAGGCGTCGTCACCTTCGACGACGAGGAGCGAGAGCGGATCGTCGGGGTCGAGCCCGTGGCGCAGCAGGAGCGAGCGCCCGGTCTGCGACTGCATCGGGGCGAAGCGGAATCGCGCGGCTCGATCGCGCTCGATGATGAAGCCGACCCAGCGGCTGCACAGGACGCAGACGCCGTCGAAGACGAGGATGGGACCCTCAGGCGGCATCGAGCGTGCCCTGGTAGCGAACGAGCAAGCCCACGACCGGCAAGCGGGCCTCGACGTCGAAGCGATATCGATCCCCGGACACGGATTCGGAAGCGCGAACGCCGGAGAAGAGCGACGCCGGCAGCGGCACGCCCAGGACGCGAACGCCGACGACGTTCCAGGAGATGCGCTCGCGATCGGCGGCGAGCGCGAAGCGGAACGTCGTGGGACCGAGGCGCTCCTCGAGCAAGCCGGCGCGCGCGCGAAGCGACGAGATCATGGGATTCCCGGCGAACTCGCGCGTCCAGGTTTCGCCCTCGGCATTGCGGCGGATGGTCACTCGCACGGGGACATCCTCGCCGGCGGCGGGAAGCGACGAGACCGCGCAGAAGAGTCGCGAGAGGAGACCCGTGCCGCGTTCGACGCGGCAGCGGCCCACGAGCTCCGTTTGCGCGCGATCGTCGTGGACGTTGCGAACCTGCAGGGGAAGCTCCGCGAAGCCCGAGCCGATCAGCTCGCGGAACGGCACGGCGGCTACCGCATGCCGGGCAGCATGCCCTTCATGTTGCGCATCATCTTGGCGAGGCCGCCGGTGCGCATCATCTTCATCATCTTCTGCATCTGCTCGAACTTGTTGAGCAGCTGGTTCACTTCCTGCACCGGCACGCCCGCGCCGGCGGCGATGCGGCGCTTGCGCGAGGCCTTGAGGATCTCGGGCTTGCGGCGCTCCTGCGGCGTCATCGCATTGATGATGCCCTCGGTGCGGCGCAGCGCCTTCTCGCCCAGGTCGGGCGAGGCCGAGGCCATCTGCGTGAGTTGCGCGGGCAGCTTGTCCATCATCGAGGCCACGCCGCCCATCTTCTTCATCTGCTGGAGCTGGGCCTTGAAGTCCTCGAGGTCGAAGTCCTTGCCCTTCTTGAACTTGTCCGCGAGCTTCTGCGCTTCCTTCTCGTCGACCCGGGAGCGCGCGTCCTCGACCAGCGAGAGGATGTCGCCCATGCCGAGGATGCGCGAGGCCATGCGGTCCGGGTGGAAGGCCTCGAGGCCGTCGAGCTTCTCCGAGACGCCGACGAACTTGATGGGCTTGCCGGTGACGTGGCGCACCGAGAGCGCCGCGCCGCCGCGCGAATCGCCGTCGAGCTTGGTGAGCACCACGCCCGTGAGCGGGAGCGCCTCGGAGAACGCCTTCGCGACGTTCACCGCGTCCTGGCCCTGCATCGCGTCCACGACGAAGAGCGTCTCGACCGGATTCAATGCCGCGTGGATCGCCTTCACCTCGGCCATCATCGCCTCGTCGATCGCGAGGCGGCCGGCGGTGTCGACGATGAGCACGTCGTAGTAATGCTTCTTCGCCCAGTCGAGCGCGTTGGCGGCGATCGAGACCGGCTTCTGCGACGGGTCCGAGGGGAAGAGGTCGACCTCGAGCGTCTTCGCGAGGGTGGCGAGCTGGTCGATGGCCGCGGGGCGGTAGACGTCGGTGGAGACCAGCAGCACCTTTTTCTTGGTGGTCTTCGTGAGCAGGCGCGCGAGCTTGCCCGCGGAGGTCGTCTTGCCCGCGCCCTGGAGGCCGGCGAGCAGCACGATGGCGGGAGGCTGCTGCGCGAGGTTCAACCCCTCGCCCACGCCGCCCATGAGGTTCACGAGCTCCGCGTTCACCACGCCCACCAGCGCCTGGCCCGGCGTGAGGCTGCCGACCACTTCCTGGCCGAGCGCCTTTTCCTTCACGCGCGCGACGAATTCCTTCACCACCGGCAGGCCCGCGTCGGCGTCGAGCAGCGCCAGGCGGACCTCGCGCAGGGCTTCCTGGATGTTCTCCTCGGTCAGGCGCGCGTGACCGCGCAGCGTCTTCACGACGGAGGAGAGGCGTTGCGTCAGGGCGTCGAGCATGGGGAGCGGGTAAACTGGATGAGGTTTGGTCGAACGACCACGGAAAATGCCTGATCTGCTGCTCTATTTTAGCACCGCGGGCCTCTGGCTCGCGCTCTCCGCCCTCGCCTGGCGCGCCACGCGCCCGGCCGTCGCCGGGGGTCCCGCCCCGGGCCCGGACGTGCGCCTCGAAAACCTGCTGGTCCCGGTCGCGCTGGTGCTGCACGCCATGCTGCTGCACCGGGGCATCGTCGTCACAGAGGGGCTGAACCTCGGCGTGGCCAACGCCGTCTCGCTCCTCGTCTGGCTCACCGCGCTCATCTACTGGCTCGCGGGACTCGCCTATCCGGGCCTTTCCGGGATGCAGGGGCTGATGGCGCCGATCGCGCTGGCCGCCGTGGTGCTGCAAGGCGCGGTGCCTTCCCGCCACATCGTCACCTACACCGCCGAGCCGCTCTTCACGCTGCACTTCGCGATCGCGATGCTCGCCTACGCCCTCGTGATCGTGGCCACCGTGCATGCGCTGGTGATGCTCGCCGAGGAGAAGTGGCTGCATCGAGGCGTGATGCCACCCTTCATCAAGGCCCTGCCGCCGCTGCTGGAGATGGAAGCGCTGCTCTTCCGCATCCTGCTCGCCGCCTTCATCCTGCTCACCCTCACCGTGGTGAGCGGCGTGTTCTTCTCCGAGCTGCTGTTCAACAAGCCGCTCACGTTCACGCACAAGAACGTCTTCGCGATCCTCTCCTGGCTCATCTTCGGGGGGCTGCTCGCGGGCCACCACCTGCGCGGCTGGCGCGGGCGGAAGGCCGTTCGCTGGACGCTCGCCGGCTTCTTCATGCTGCTGCTCGCCTACGTCGGCAGCAAGTTCGTCTTCGAGATCGTCCTCCAGCGTTGACCGACGAGATCCCCATACAGTGGCTGTTCGCCACGCTGGCGGTCATGCTGGCGTGCTCGGGCTTCTTCTCGATGTCCGAGACCTGCATGATGGCGTTGAACCGCTATCGCCTGCGCCACCTCGTGCGCGAGGGCAGCCGCGGCGCCCGCCTGGCCTCGAACCTGCTCCAGCGCACGGACGAGCTGCTCGCCTTCATCCTCGCCGGCAACACCGTCATCAACGCGGCCACGACGGTGCTCGTGGCCGAGATCGCCCGGCGCCTCCTCGGCGAGGGCGACTACACGCTCGCGATCGCGACCGGCGCGGCGAGCTTCGCGATCCTCATCTTCGCGGAGATCCTCCCCAAGATCTTCGGCGCCCGCTTCTCCGAGCCGATCGCGCTCGCCGCGTCCTATCTCCTCACGCCGCTGCTGCGCGTGACCAAGCCGCTGATGTACCTCATCAACCTCCTGGTGAAGGGCATCCTCCTGGTCCTGCGCATCCAGCCGGTCGGCGGGGAGGCGCAGCCGCTGTCGATGGGGGAGCTGCGCACCCTCGTGCTGGAGGGCGGCAAGTTCATTCCCAAGAAGCACCAGTCGATCTTCCTCAACCTCTTCGAGCTGGAGGACATGACGGTCGACGACACGATGACGCCGCGCACGCACATCGAGTCGATCGACATCGAGGACGACATCGACGAGATCAACACCCACGTGTCCACCTCGCACCACACGCGCCTGGTGGTCTACGAGGGCAGCCTCGACAAGGTCGTGGGCATCCTGCACGTGCGCAAGTACTTGAACACCACGCGCAAGGGCGAGCTCACGAAGGACGAGCTGCGGGGGATCCTGCGCGAGCCCTACTTCGTCCCCGAGGGCACGAAGCTGCTCGACCAGCTGCAGAACTTCCAGGATCGCCTGCGGCACGTGGCGCTGGTGGTCGACGAGTACGGCGAGATCCTGGGCCTCTGCACGCTGCAGGACATCCTCGAGGAGATCGTCGGCGAGTTCACCAGCCAGTCGCCGATGGCCGGCCGCCTCTATTCGCGCGAGACCGACGGATCCGTCATCGCCGACGGCGCCTGCCCGTTACGCGTGCTGAACCGCAAGGCGGGCTTCGAGTTTCCGCTGGACGGCCCCAAGACCGTCAACGGCCTCGTGCTCGAGGCGCTCGAAGACATCCCCGAGCCCGGCACCCACGTCGAGATCGCCGGCTACCGCATGGAAGTGATCCAGGTCCTCGACAGGATGGTGAAAGTGGTGCGGATTTCCGGACGGCAGGACAAGACAGGAGAGGCCGAAGCAGCATAAGCTCTCGCTTCTTTTGAATGTTCCAGAACCGGGAGATGAAGTTGATCAAGCTTTCCATCGCAGCCACGCTCGCCCTCGCTACCTTCGCCGCCGCAGGCTGCGCCACGACCGAATCCGCCGACACCCCGAAAGGCGCGCGCGCCCTGCCGCACGAGCTCGAGGCCACGACCGGCAGCAACATGCGCCGCCGCACGCCGCTCGCGACCCAGGGCGGAGACGTCACGGTGATCAACCGCGACCAGCTCGAGAAAGAAGGCGGGGGCGTCAGCACGAACGTGGCCCCGTCGCGCTCCGGCGCTCCCTGATCGTCAGGTCGCGGTAAACCGGTCGACGAAGCGACGGTCGATCCGGTCCTTCCAGTTCCACGCCCAGTTGCCCTCCCATCCCAAGGGGCCGTAGGCACCGATCGCGTGCTTGTGGCCCGTGGAGAGGAGCGCGAGGTAGTTGCGGCGCGTGCGGAATTCCGTGAGCGGGCCGCCGGCGAGCGCCGCGCGCAGGTTGGCCGCGAGCACCGGCCCCGCGCGCACGGCAAAGACGCCGGCCTTCGGCAGCGGATTGCGCACACGTGAAGCGCAGTCGCCCGCGGCGAAGATGCCGGGGTGCGACGTGGACTGGAGGTTCTCGTCGATGGCGAGGAAGCCCTTCTCGTCCGTGGCGAGGCCCGACTCGGCGAAGATCTCGGGCGCACCCGCGCCCGCGGCCCAGAGCGTGGCGCCGGATTCGAACTCGAGGTGGTTGTCGAGGCGAACGTAGCCCGCGCCCACTTCCGCCACCCCACTGCCGGCGTGCAGGCCGATCTCGTAGCGCGCGGCGTTGTGGATCGCGCGCTGCCGCACGCCCTCGTTGAACTCCGGCAGGATCTGCGGCGAATCGCTGAACACGCGCACGTGCGGCGCGTGGTTGTCGAGCTCGCGGCGCAGGCGATGCGCGATGGCGAACGCGATCTCCACGCCGCCCGCGCCGCCGCCCACGACGGAGACCGAGCCCAGCCCCTGGTCCTTCGCATGCGCGAGCAGCCGCATCCACCCGTTCACGAACTTCGCGAGCGGCCGCAGCACGAGGGCGTTGCGCTCGACGCCCTTCGCCGCGATGGCGGGACGCGAGCCGATGTCGATCGAGAGCACGTCGTAGGCCAGCACCGTGCCGTCGGCGCAGATCACTTCCTTCGCGTCGGGATTGATCAGGACGCCCAGCGTCTGCACGAACGACGCGTGCGCCTTGCCCGCGAGGCGCACGAGGTCGATGGAGCAGCGCTCGAGCGAGTAGTGCCCCGCGACGTAGCCCGGAAGCATGCCCGTGTAGGTGAGCATGGGCAGCGGCGTCACCATCGAGACCTCGACGTTCTCGTCGGGGTGGTGGGCGAGGTCCTCCAGCACGAAGAGGTGCGCATGCCCGCCGCCCAGCAGCACGAGGCGCTTCATCGCGCGGCCTCGATGCGAAGGTCGCCGAACCAGGCGGTTACGCTCCCGTGCGTCTGGTCGGTGTCGTTGCCGACCGCGACGCCGACGATGCGCGGCGTGGGTTGCGTCGTCACGCCCGCGAACGCGGCGCGGAAATCCGCATCGAGGTCCCGCGACTCGGCGGCCCACTTGCCCGCGCCTTCAGGACCGCTCCGCAGCACGATCATCCGCACGTTGCCGACATGCGTGTTCGGCCGGATCGTGCCCACGGGCTGGCGGTTGTCCCAGACGTAGCAGATCGCCGCGGACGGCACGTCGCTGTGGAGGAGCCGCGCCAGCCGCACCTTGGTTCGCAGCCCGAGCGGAAGCTCCGAGAGCGGCAGGTCGAACATGACGTAGACCCGCGCCGCGTAGTCGTCGCCTTCGGGCCGCGTGAGGTCCCCGCCTTCGACGACGTGATCGATTTTCCAGCGCCAAGCGAGGCGCGGCTTGCCTTTCGGATCCACGTCCACGCGATGCACCAGCGATCCGCCGGCGGAGTCCGCATTGGAACGCAGAACGGTCGCACCGTCGTCGCGCACGAGCGTGAACTCGGGCGGCTTCAGGCGCGTGAGCTTGATCTCGTACCAGGACGGCGGAATCGGCTGCGCGGGATCCATCGCGGAGAACGCCGTGATGCCCGCCGTGTCGACGGCGTGCGCCGCGAATGCAACGCCGGCCACGATGGACAGCACGGCAGCGCCCCGTCTTTGCGTCACGACAGGACCTCGGGCAGCCTTCCCTCGAGCTGCAGGCGAGCGAAGTCCTCGGGACGGTCGACGTCCCAGCGCATCGGCAGCTCCTTGCACCGCACGCCGAGCTCCGCGACCCGCGTGCGCGTCTGGCCCATGACGGCCGAGGTGCCCCACGACACGCCCTCGAAGAGTGCCGGCAGCTTGCGAGACAGGGCGACCAGCACGTAGCCGCCGTCTTCCGCGGGAGCGAACGCCACGTCGTGCGTCGCGACCGCGGCCGCCGCGTCGCGAAGGTCGGACGGCTTCAGCACGGGGCAGTCGCTGCCGATCAGCACGACACGATCGCCCGCCGCGAGCCCGTGCTCGAAGGCGGCTGCCATGCGAGATCCCAGATCGTCGCCCTCCTGCACGTGCAGCGTGGCTCCGAAGAGCTCTGCGCAGCGGCTGAAGAACGAATGCGTTGCGTCCGGTGCGCACCAGAGCTCGACAGGACCGAGGCGGGATTCGACCGCGGTGGAGAGTGCGCGGCGAACGAGGCCGGCATGCAGCGCGGCAGCGCCGTCGGCACCGAGCAGCGTGGCCAGGCGCGTCTTCACCAGCCCCGGCACCGGCGCCTTGGCGAAGACCGCGACGCGGGCGCGCGCCTCAGGCGGCGCGGCCGTCATAGCGTTGCGCGAGCCGTGCGGGATCGGCGCCGAGCGCGTAGGCGAGCCGCAGGCGCCACATGAGGAGGATGGTGCGAAGGGTGCCGCGCTTCTCCCAGCGGCGGCCGGAGGTCACCACGCGCTCGCGCAGGCACGCGGGGCGCGACAGCAGCTTCAGCGCCTTGCAGATCGCGATGTCTTCCATGAGCGGGATCGCCCGGAAGCCGCCCACCTGCTCGAAGGCTTCGCGCCGGACGAAGATCGCCTGGTCGCCCGTGGCGATGCCGGTCAGCCTCGATCGCAGGTTCATGAAGAATGCGACCACGGGCAGCAGCGGATGTTCGCCGTCGATGCGCACGTCGAAGCGTCCCCACGCCCGCCCGGAGCTCTCGAGCCCGCGCGCGAGGGCCAGGACCGCGGACTCGGGAAGGATCGTGTCGGCATGCAGGAAGAGCAGCACGGTGCCCGAGCTCGCCCGCGCACCGGCGTTCATCTGGAGCGCGCGCCCGCGAGGCGATTCGATAACGCGATCGGCGAGCGGCGCCGCGATCTCGCGAGTCGCATCGGCGCTGCCGCCATCCACGACGATCACCTCGGCCCCGGCCCGGCGGGCCGCCTGCAGCCGCGCGAGGCACGCCCCGATCGAGGCCGCCTCGTTCAAAGCCGGGACGACGATGGAGAGATGAAGAGGGTCAGGCTCCATTCATCATTTCGCGTCGTTGAGCGACCAGTCGTAGTCGAGGAACGTGACGTCGGCCTTCTGGTCCCTGACCAGCGCGCGGTCGGCCGGTGCATCGGCCAGTTGATCCGCGTACTTCGCCATCGTCGCCTTCACCGAGGTGAAGCCCTTGTGGCCCTTCTCGAAGTCCTTGCCGTACCAGTCGAAGATCTTCGAGATCTCGAGCTTCTTCGTCTGCGGGTTGAGGCGGTTGCGGGTGCGATCGGAGAGGAAGCGCTTCATGGCGTCTTCGAGCGAGGCTTCGAGGTTCGCGGCCGTGAAGGCCTCGTTCCGGAGCATGGGGCAGCCGATCGAAGCGCAGACGACAGCCACGTGGACGCGCGGATCGTCGTACACGCCGCCCTTCCTCAGCATGTCGTGCTCGATGTTGTCCAGGTTCGTCTCCTGGCCGAAGAGCGTGAAGAACTTCTTGCTCCACGGCTTCGAGACGAAGCTGCCCAGGTCGCGGATCGACTTCAGGTCCGGGTACTTGGTGAGGATGAGCTCCACCGTGAATGCGTTGTACGCGTTGATGAGGAACGCCTGCTGGGCGGGCTTGGGCCACTTGTCGAACTCCGCCTTCGGCACCGCGGAGTCACTGTCGAGCACCGCTTTCAGCGCGGCGCGGTCTTTCGCAAAACCGGCGTAGTCCACGCGCGAGGCATTGCCGTTCTGCGTGTACTTCACATGCTTCTTGAGGAGGTCGTCCCACGCCTTGTGCGTTTGATCGAATTGCGCGAAGGCGCTGGCGGCCATGAACCCCAGCAGGACGACGGCGAGGCGGAGCAGTGCTTTCATTCGGATTCCCTTCAGTCGTCGCCGTGCGTGGGCGCGGCGGCGTAGTAGCGTTCCTTGTTGCCGGACATGGCGAGAGCCTTGGCGATCACCGTACCCAGCCCGCCGGCGCCGCGCGTCCAGTCGTTGAACGCCGTGGCGACTTCCATCTGGCCCTTCGTGACCGTCGAGCGCTTCCAGATGCCGGCCGCGTACTTGTTCGATTCGGCGTAGGTCGGATAGATGTGGATGGTGCCGAGGATCTTGTTGAGTCCAATGCCGTACTTCATCGCCGTCACGAACTCGACGATGATCTCCCCGGCGTTGGGCCCGGCGATCGTGCAGCCGATGATCTTGTCGCTGCCCGCCGCGGTGAGCACCTTCACCAGCCCGTGGTTCTCGCTGTCGGCGATGGCGCGGTCGAGGTCGTCGATGCCGTAGGTGAAGACGTCGTACTTCACGCCCTTCTCCTTCGCCTCGGTCTCGCTCAAGCCCACGCGCGCGACTTCCGGATCCGTGAACGTGGCCCAGGGGATCACGGAGTAGTCGACCTTGAAGCTCTTGAAGCGGCCGAAGAGGCCGTTCACCGCGCAATACCAGGCCGTGTGCGACGCGGTGTGCGTGAACTGGTACGGCCCGATCGCATCGCCGCAGGCGTAGATGTTCGGATAGTGGGCCTGGAGGTATTCGTTCACCTCCACGGTCTTCTGCTTCGTGAGCGGGATGCCCAGCTCCTCGAGGCCGAAGCCCTGCGTGTTGGCGGCACGCCCCACGGCGCAGAGGATCTCGTCGCATGCGATGCGCTTCTCGGCGCCCTGGTGCTGGACGACGACGATCTTCTCGCCGCCCTCGACGCGCACCTCCGTCGCCTTGTGGTCCACGAGCACGTCGATGCCGTCCTCGCGGAAGCGCTTCGCGACCATCTCGGAGAACTCCGGGTCCTCCTTGGTCATGATGCGCGGCGCCATCTCCACCTGGGTCACCTTCGAGCCGAGGCGCGCGAACGCCTGCGCGAGCTCGCAGCCGATCGGCCCGCCACCGAGCACGACCAGGCGCTTGGGCTGCTTGCGGATCTCCCACAGGTTGTCGGAGTGCAGCGGGTTCGCTTCGCGCAGCCCCGGGATCGGCGGGATGAAGGGCTTGCCGCCCGTGGCGATGGTGATGTTCTTGGTCGTGAGCGTCTGCTTGCCGCCGTCGTTCAGCGTGACCTCGACGGTCCAGGGCGAGGTGATCTTCGCCGTGCCCTTCAGCACCTCGACACCCAGGCCCGTGTAGCGCGCGACCGAGTCATGCGGCTCGATATCGGCCACGACCTTCTGCACGCGCTCCATCGCCTCGGCGAAATCGAACTCGGCCGTGGCGCTCTTCACGCCGTAGTCCTTCGAGTGCTTGATCTGGTTCAGCAGCTTCGCCGTCTTGATGAGCGCCTTCGAGGGCACGCAGCCGGTGTTGAGGCAATCGCCGCCCATCTTGTGGCGTTCGATGAGCGTCACCTTCGCCTTCACCGCCGCGGCGATGTAGGCGGTGACCAGGCCCGCGGAGCCGCCGCCGATCACGACCATGTTGCGGTCGTACGACGCGGGCCGCGTCCACTTCGCGTAGACCTTGCGGGCCTTCAGCGCATCGAGGACCTTCTTGGCCGCGAGCGGGAAGATCCCGAGGAACACGAACGCGGCCACCAGGCCCGGGGAGATCTTGAACTGTCCCAGCTGCGTCCCTGCGTACACGTACACGATCGTGCCCGCGAACATGCCGATCTGGCTCGTGATGAAGTAGGTCCGCACCGGCATCTTCGTGAGGCCCATCACGAGGTTGATGAGGAAGAAGGGGAAAGCCGGCACCAGGCGCAACGCGAAGAGGTAGAACGCGCCTTCCCGCTCGATGCCGTCGTTGATGGTCTTCAGCTTGTCGCCGAACTTGCCCTGGACCCAGTCGCGCAGCAGGTAGCGCGAGGCGAGGAAGGCGGTGGTGGCGCCGATCGTCGAGGCGAAGGAAACGAGGATCACGCCCCACACGAGGCCGAAGAGCGCCCCGGCCACCAGCGTGAGGATCGTGGCACCCGGCAGCGAAAGCCCCGTCACCAGCACGTACACCGCGAAGAACACGGCCGTGGTCTGCACGGGATGCGAATCCCGGTAGCCTTCGAGCACCGCGCGCTGCCCCTGGAAATACTCGAGAGAGAAATACTGCTTCAGGTCGAACGCGAAGAACGCGCCGATCCCGGCCAGCAGCACGATGAAGACGAGGATCTTGCCGGCTTTCACGAACGCTCCTTCGGTGAGGAAACGACGACTAGAGGAACTCGGCCCTCAGGTCGACGCTGGACTGCTTCCCGAGATCCTTGAAGTGTGCGTCGAGCCATTCGGTCGATTCCTTACGGCCCCGCTCGCAGAGATCGGTGAGGAAGCGCCAGTCGGTCGAGAACTTGCTCGCGACACCCAGGTCCTTCAACGCCTTGTCGGCGCGGATGGAGTGGATGAGGACGTTCTTCACCTTCGCGGCGAACTCGGGCTTGAGCCAGCCGTCCTCGAGCATCTTCCCGACGAAGGCGATGGCGCGGAACTCCTTGATCAGCGCCGAGTTGAACGTGAGCTCGTTCAGGCGGTTCTCGATCTCCGGCGCCGTGCGCGGCACGCCCGGGCGGTAGATCGGGTTGATGTGCAGGATGACCACGTCGCGCGAATCGGTGTGATAGAAGAGCGGATAGAGCACCGGGTTGCCCATGTAGCCGCCGTCCCAGTAGAACTGGCCCTCGATCTCGACGGCTTGAAAGAGGAACGGCAGGCAGGACGAGGCCATCACCACGTCGGGCGTGATCTCCTCGTTCGTGAAGATGCGCGCCTTGCCGGTCTCGACGTTCGTCGCCGCGAGGAAGAGCTTCACCCCGCCCTTGTCCTGGCGCAGCCGCTCGAAGTCGACGACCTTCTCGATCGTCGCGCGGAACGGGTTCCAGTTGTACGGGTTCCATTGGTACGGCGACATGGTGCCCGTCATCATCTTGAAGACCTTGAACGACTCGGGCGAGTTGAAGCCTGCGCGCTGCTCGGAGAGCGTGCGCCAGAACTTCTCCAGCATCTCGCGCGCACCCTCGGGGCCGTTCAGCAGGTAGCCGTAGGCGACGAGCACGGCATTCACCGAGCCGGCACTGGTGCCGGAGATGCCTTCGACTTCGAGCCGGCCGTCGGCCAGCATCGCGTCGATGATTCCCCACGCGAACGCGCCGTGGGATCCGCCGCCCTGCAGCGCGAGGTTGATGCGCTTCACCTGCGTCGCGGACTTCTTCGGCGCCACGTGCGTCGTGCGGGGTGCGGCGGCAGCCGTCTTCTTCGCGGTTTTTTTCGTTGTCATTTTTATCTCCCTAGGCCGCGTGGGGCGCGGCTTGCGACTTCGTGAACTTCGGGCCGTGTGCGATACGGCGGTAATAGGACTCGTGGGCAGGGGAGCCCTCGGGCCAGGACGCGAGGAAGCGCTCGTTCCACCGGCGCTCGTCGAATCGCAGGGCGAGCGCATCGACGTGGACGCCGCGCACTTGAACCCCATACAGCGTTTCGGACGGCGCGGCACTGCAGGCGATGCGGGTGACGATCCCGTGCGCCGTTCCGGAGAAATTCGGCATGCCCGCCGCGCCGTTGTTGATGACGGCACCGAACGGGAAGGCGCGGCAAGCCGGCAGGCAGGTGTGGCTGCTCGCGAAGACGTCGACTTTCGATTCGGCGAACACGCTCTCGAGCCAGCGGGCCTTGCGCGGATTGTCGAGCTGGTCGTGGGCGAAGCCCCATCCGGCGAGCGAAGCGGCGTCGCCATGCACGAGGCCCACGCGCGCATCGCCGACGCGGGCCACGAGATTCATCGGCAGCTCGCCGTGGCGCTTGCGAAGGTCCGGAAAGCGGCGCGACGTCTCGCGGAGCGCATCGAGGATCCGGTTGGAGCGCTCGACTTCCGCATCGCCCACCTCGGCGGGATAAGCGCAGCCGCAGCCCGCGCCGCTGTCTTCGTGCGCGATCTCGGTCTCGACGTTGCCGCGGGTCGCCGAATGCGCGAGCACCGTGCTCGCAACGTAGTCGAAGTCCGAAGGCGCTACGTCGAACCAGTGGAAATCGCCGTTGAAGGCGAGCTTGGCTCCCGGCTCACGCGCCACCATCGCGAGGAGCGCATCGAGCGCATCGACGTTGCCGTACAGGCCGCCCGCGACGTAGAGCGTTTCGCACTCGATCTCGGGTGCGCGGTCGAACGAGCGCGGCGGATAGCGGTAGTCCTGCGGGCAGGCGCGGCCGGGACGCTCGTCCCGCTCGATGCCGAGCGCGAGGGGAGACGCGGCCATGTCAGGCCAGCGCCCCGCCGCAGCTGGAGCCTTGCCCCGCCGTGCAGCCGAAGCAGTGGTCGCGAACGACGATCGGGTTGCCGGTGAGGTCTTCACCCATGACGTCGCTCACGTGCGTGCGCTTGCGCCCCGGACGCACGAGCGGCAGCCCGAGCATCTGGTTGAAGTCGCAGTCGTAGAGGTAGCCCTGGTAGTCGATCGAGACCAGGTTGCGGCACATCACGGTGCCGAGGTTCTCGTCGCGATGGGCTCCGCGCAGGAGATCCATGTACGTGTTGAACTGGCCCTTCGTCACCAGCGTGGAGCCGAAGCGCTGGATCGGCATGTTGGCGAGCGTGTAGAGGCGGTTGAAGACGATGCCGAAGTGCTCGCCGAGGATGCGCTTGTAGTCGGCCTCGAGCTTCTCCTGCGACGGCGGCAGGCTCGGGCCCTGCGGGTTGTAGACGAGGCTCAGCTCCAGGCCGCTGCCCTCGCGGCCGTAGCCCAGCTCGTTCAGCACGCGGATCGCGCGCACGCTCTTCTCGTAGACGCCCTTGCCGCGCTGCCGGTCGACCAGCTCTTCGGTGTAGCACGGCAGCGAGGCGACGATCTCGACGCGATTCGCCGCAAGGAAGGCCGCGAGATCTTCCTGGCCCGGCTCGAAGAGGATGGTGAGGTTGCAGCGGTCCATCACCTTGACGCCGAGCTTGCGCGCCTCGGTGACCAGGTGGCGAAACACCCGGTTCATCTCGGGGGCGCCGCCGGTGATGTCCAGCGTACCGGCGCCGCTCGCGGCGAGATAGGCCAGCACCTGGTCGGCGGTCTCGAGCGACATCGTTTCGGTGCGCGTCGGGCCCGCGTTCACGTGGCAATGCAGGCACGACTGGTTGCACACGTATCCCACGTTCACCTGGACGATATCCAGCGCATTGCGCCGCAAGGCGGGGAAGTTGGACCGGGCTAGGAGGGGAAGCGTGGCGTGCATTGGGTGGGCCGTGCGCCTCGAGGGATTCGGGCATCATAGCAAAGCACCCCTTCCCCAGTCCCGTTTCCCCGAATGGCCGATCCCAAGGAACACGCCCCCGCCGACGGCGCCCGCCTCGATTTCGCAGGCGCCATGAGCTATGGCGACTACCTCCAGCTGGACAACCTGCTCGCCGCGCAGGCGCCCCGCTCGGGCGACCACAACGAGATGCTCTTCATCGTCCAGCACCAGGCGACGGAGCTGTGGATGAAGCTCATGCTCCACGAGCTTCGCGCCGCCCGCTCGGCCATTCGCGACGACGACCTCTCCTCGGGCTTCAAGATGCTCTCGCGGGTGGCCCGGATCATGGCGCAGCTGAACCAGTCCTGGGATGTCCTCGCGACCCTCACGCCGGCGGAATACTCGGCGTTTCGCGGCTCGCTCGGCAGCTCCTCGGGCTTCCAGTCGTACCAGTACCGCGCCATCGAATTCCTGCTCGGCAACAAGGACGCGATCAAGATGTCGCCCCACCGCCACCGCGACGACCTGCACGGCCCGCTCGAGAAGCTGCTCGCCGAGCCCTCGCTCTACGACGAGGCCATCCGCGTGCTCGCCCGGCGCGGTTTCGCGATCGACGCGGCCGTCGTCGAGCGCGACTGGAGCGTCTCGCACGCGTTCAACGAATCGGTGTTGCAGGCCTGGGTGGACGTCTACAAATCCACCGGCAAGAACTGGGATCTCTACGAGCTCGCCGAGAAGCTGGTCGACCTCGAGGATGCGTTCCGGCAGTGGCGCTTCCGCCATGCGACGACGGTCGAGCGCGTGATCGGCTTCAAGCGCGGCACCGGCGGCACCTCGGGCGTGAGCTACTTGAAGCGCGTCGTGGAAGGCGTCCTGTTCCCCGAGCTCTGGCAGGCGCGGACGTCCCTCTAGCCATGACCGAGATCGAGCTCAAGCTCTCGCTCTCGCCGGCCGACGTCGCGGCCTTTCGCCGCGCCGGCCCGCTCTCCGGCGTGCGGCCCACGCGCCGCAAGCTCACCAGCATCTACTACGACACGCCCGACTGCGAGCTGCAGAAGGCGGGCATGGCGCTGCGGCTGCGCAAGTCCGGCCGCACCTGGACCCAGACCCTGAAGGGCGGCACGAGCGGCACCGGCGGCCTCCACGAGCGGCACGAATGGGAGACCGAGCGCCCCGACGCCACGATCGACCTCGCGGCGCTGGAAGGCACGATGCTCGACAAGGCTTCGGGCACCGTGGGCGAGCGGCTGCGGCCGGCCTTCACCGTCGAGTTCCAGCGCGAAACGTGGGATATCGAGCCCGTGCCCGGCACGCGCGTCGAGGTCGCGCTCGATCGGGGCCAGGCCTCGGTGGGCGGGGACACGGACAGCGTGTGCGAAGTGGAGATCGAGCTGAAGGAAGGCGACCGCGCCGCGGCCTTCGATTTCGCGCGCGCCCTCGCGGCCGAGATCTCGCTGCATCCCAGCTCCGTGACGAAGGCCGAGCGCGGGTACCGACTGCTGCGCCACGAAGCCCTGCAGCCCGTGAAGTCGCGGCGCGTGACGCTCGATCCGGGCATGGATGTCGAGCAGGCCGCGCGGGCCCTGGTGGCCGCGAGCCTCGAGCAGCTCCAGGCCAACGAGGAAGGCGTGCTCGCGACGAACGATCCCGAGTTCGTGCACCAGGCACGCGTGGGTCTCCGGCGCATGCGCTCGGCGCTGCGGATCTTCCGCGAGGTGCTGCCGCCCGAAGCGGAAGCGTGGCGCGCCGATCTCGGCGAGCTCGCCCGCACGCTCGGCGAGGCGCGCGATTGGGATGTGTTCGCCACCGAAACCCTGCCGCCGCTCGCCCGCGCTTTCGGCGATCCAGTCATGGGCAAGCGCATCGCGCGCCGCGTGAGCGCACCGCGGAAGAAGGCGCTCGAGCAGGCCCGCGCCGCCCTGCTCGCGAAATCCTTCGCCGCCCTCGTGCTCGACCTCACGAAATGGCTCTCGGGCCCGGTCTCCGACCCTCCCGAAGCCGCCGTCACGCTCATGGACTTCGCGACGCGACTCGCGCGGAAGCGCCACCGCCGGCTCATCGCCGATGCGCAGGGCCTCGCACAGCGCACGACCGAGGAGCGCCACGCGGTGCGCATCGACGCCAAGCGCCTTCGCTACGCCGTGGACGGCTTCGCGTCGCTCTTCCGGGAGAAGCGCGTCGAGCGCTACCTGCGCGAGCTCTCCGATCTCCAGGACGTCCTCGGCACGTCCAACGACGCGGCCACGGCCGCGCGTCTCCTTTCCGGGCTGCATCCGCCCGCCGATTTCGCCGCGTTCGCCCGCGGCTACCTCGCAGCCCGCATCGACGGCGATGCGCACACCGCCGAGGCGCGCGTCGAACGCCTCGCTTCGTCAAAACAATTCTGGAGTTGACCCCATGTTCGAGACCGCGGAGATCGGCCACAAGCTGTCGAAGGAACGCTACAAGCGCGAGGAGCCGAAGCTGCGCCAGGCGTTGCTCGAAGCCCAGTACCAGCTGCTGGAGAAGGGCAAGTTCCCCGTCCTGTTGATCGTGAGCGGCGTCGAGGGCGCGGGCAAGGGCGAGACGGTCAACCTCTTCAACGAATGGATGGATCCGCGCCACCTTCGGGCCTTCGCCTTCGGCAAGCCCGGGCCTGCAGACAAGGGCCGGCCGGTGATGTGGCGCTACTGGCAGGCCCTGCCACCCAAGGGAAAGATCGGGATCTTCTTCGGCTCCTGGTACACCGACGCGATCGTCGATCGCACGCGGGGCAAGACCGGCAAGGCCGCGTTCGGGCGCGAGCTGGACCGCATCCGCCGCCTGGAGCGCATGCTCTCGGCCGAGGGCGTGCTCGTGGTGAAGCTCTGGTTCCACATCACCAAGCCGCAGATGAAGAAGCGGCTGAAGAAGCTCGGCTCGAGCAAGCTCACGGCGTGGCGCGCGACCGCGAACGAATGGAAGTACTACAAGGACTACGACAAATTCCGCGACATCAGCGAGGACGCGGTGCGCGAAACGTCCACCGGCGCGGCGCCGTGGCACGTGATCGAGGGCTACGATCCGCAGTACCGCTCGCTCACGGCCGGACGCATCCTGCTCTCGGCGATGAAGCATCGCCTGGAAGGCGAGATGCCCACGCTTCCCTCGCCCGCGCCACCGGCCACCCCGCCGCTCGACGGGCACAACATCCTCAAGTCGCTCGACTACGCCGCGAAGCTCACGCGTCCGCAATACGACAAGAAGCTGGACGCACTGCAGGCGGAGCTCGCGTACGCCATGCGCAGCAAGGCAATGCGCGACCGTGGCGTGTGCGCGGTCTTCGAGGGCATGGACGCCGCCGGAAAGGGCAGCACCATTCGCCGCATCACGCGCGCGCTCGACGCTCGTTACTACCGTGTCATCCCGGTTGCTGCGCCCACGGAAGAAGAGCGTGCGCAGCCTTACCTCTGGCGTTTCTGGCGCAACGTGCCTCAGCCCGGCCACACGACGATCTTCGACCGCTCCTGGTACGGGCGCGTGCTGGTCGAGCGCGTGGAAGGGTTCGCGACGCAATTCGCGTGGATGCGCGCCTACCAGGAGATCAACGAGTTCGAAGCGGAGATGGCCGAGTCCGGGATCCTCGTCGTGAAGTTCTGGATGGCGGTCACGCCCGAGGAGCAGCTGAAGCGCTTCAAGCAGCGCAAGGAAATCGCGTACAAGCGCTACAAGATCACCGCCGAGGATTGGCGCAACCGCAAGCAGTGGCCGAAGTACGAGCAGGCGGTGTGCGACATGATCGAGCGCACCTCCACGGACATGGCGCCGTGGAACCTGATCGCGGCCAACGACAAGCTGCACGCCCGGGTGGAAGTGCTCGAGCGCCTGGTGCAGGCGATCAAGCGAGCGTGAGCTGGATGCGGTTGCGGCCGTACAGGTAGGCGTACTCGGAGGTCGCGGTCAGGCCGTGGGCGAGCAGCACGCCCAGGCCGCCTTCGCGGCGGGTCTCGGCCAGCGCTTCCAGCATTTCACGTGTAGCGCGGGCGAAGGGATTGAAGGGCGGCGCTCGGTCTTCATACGTTAGCGACACTTGCCCGTCGTCGGCAGTAAGGCGGATCCAGACCGGGGCATCGCTGCCGCCCCGGTGGCCGTGTTTCACGGTGTTGAGGAAGAGCTCCTCGAGCACCAGGCAGACCTTGAGGCAGGAGTCCCGCGGCACGCCGGAAGCCTCGCAGAAGCCCTCGATGAAGCCGCGGGCTCGCTTCCACGAGTCCAGCCGCGACGTAAACATACCCATGCGAGTTGTGACGGCGTTCACATTTTTGCCCTTTCGGGCATTATAGGATGCATCCGCACAACAAAAAGCGGAGCAAAAAACATGAAAACCCCCACGATCCTGATGGCGGCACTCTTGGCCTGCGCCGGCACCGCGTTGGCCGCGGATATCGGCCAAGTGAAGGTCTCGAAAGGCGACGTGCAGATCCAGCGCGGCGCCACCAAGCAATCCGCGAAGGTCGGGATGGGTATCCAGGCCTCGGACGTCGTGCTCACGGGCACGGACGGCGCTGCAGGCATCACGTTCACCGACAACAGCCTGGTCTCCGTCGGTCCCAACAGCATCTTCGCCATCGACCGCTATTCGTTCGACACGACCACCCACGCGGGTGAGTTCGAGGGCTCGCTCAAGAAGGGCAAGCTCGCCGCCGTGTCGGGCAAGATGGTCAAGCAGTCGCCCGAGGCGATGAAGATCCGCACCCCCTCCGCCGTGATGGGCGTGCGTGGCACCGAGTTCGTCGTGCAGGTCGACGAGCCGGCCGTCCAGCGCCACTAAGGCCCGCTTGAAACGACTCGGACTCCTCCTGGCGGCCCTGCTCCTCGCCGCCTGCGCTTCCGAGCCGAGAAAACCGGTCGCCCCGGAGCTGTTCGTGGTCGTCCCTGCGAAGGACGGCCACATCGGCACGATCGTCGTCGAGTCGAACGGGCAGAAGAAGATCATCCACTCCGCGTTCGGCAGCGAGAGGATCAAGCCCGACGGCGGCATGGTCAGCGCCAACATGACGCGCGACCAGGTCCACGAGATCTTCGCGGACACGGTCGATGCGCTTCCCGGCCGGCCCGCGTCGTTCACGCTCTACTTCCTCGAGGGCAAGGACGAGCTCACGCCCGCTTCCAAGGTGGAGCTCGACAAGGTCTTCGCGGACGTGAAGAAGCGCCCCCTGCCGGACATCATGGTGATCGGCCACACCGACACCGTGGGCGGCCTCGCCTACAACGACAAGCTTTCGCTCGCGAGAGCCGAGCGGCTGCGCGAGATGCTCGTGGGCCTGGGCATTCCCGCCGAGCGCGTGGGCGCCGCCGGGCGCGGCAAGCGCGAGCTGCTGGTGCCCACCGACGACAACATGTCGGAAGCGCGCAACCGGCGCGTCGAAATCAACGTCAGATAGGAAATTAGGGTCAGCTTCTTTTTTCGTGCAAACGAAAAAGAAGCTGACCCTAATTTCCTTTCCACTGCAGGGCCAGCAACGTGAGGTCGTCGGGCGCTTCGGCCCCGTCGGCGAATTTGCGCACGTCGTCGCGCAGGCGCCGGATCACATCCTCGGGCGTCACGTCGTCGGGAACCCATCCGAGCGCGGTGCGCAGGCGCTCCACGCCGAAGAACGCGCGCTCCGGGTTCATCGCCTCCGTGGCGCCATCCGTGACCACGCAGATCCACTCGCCGGGAACGAGCGTGCGCTCGGCACTCGGGAAGCGAAACTCGTCGACCACGCCCAGCGGCGGCCCGCCGGATTCTCCAAGGCGCTCGGGCGCCGAGTGCGGGCGGCGTGCATACGGCGGCTCGTGTCCCGCGTTCGCATACTCCAGGCGCCCGCTGTGGAGGTCGAGGAGGCCCGCGAATGCCGTCACGAAGAGCTGCTCCGGATTCTCGCGCTCGATCTCGTCCTGCGCGCGCGTGAGCATCGCGCCGACCTCTCCGCCCTGCAGCGCCGAGCTCTTGATCTGCGACTTCACGCTCGCCATGAAGAGCGCCGCGGGCAGGCCCTTGCCCGACACATCCGCGACAACGAAGAAGAGGTAGCGATCACCGATCAGGAAGCAGTCGTAGAAATCGCCGCCCACCGTGCGCGCGGGTTCAAGCAATGCCGCGACCAGCACGCGCCGCTCCGACGCGAGCGTCTCCGCCGGGTTGGGCAGCAACCCCATCTGGATGCGCTTCGCCGCGTCGAGCTCGCCCGCCACGCGCGCGGCCTGCTCGCGAAGCTGCCGGCGCTGGCGCTCCGAGTTCGCGAGCGTGCCCACGAGCATCATGCCGAAGGCGCCCAGCGCGCCCAGCGAGGGCACGATCGGATCGAGGAGGATGCCGAACTCCGCGAACAACAGCAGCCCCGCGGCGAGCGTGGCCCCAATGCCGCCCACGACGATCGCGAAGCCGTATTGCGCCCGCGTCCTCGGCACGAAGCGCACGACGAGGAAGCCCAACACGATGAGGATCAGCGCCTCCAAGCGCGGCATCGGCGAGGGCCGCACGAGCGACACGCCGTTGTAGAGGTTCTCCGCGATCTGCGCGTGCACCTCGACGCCGGGGTTGAACTCGGCGAGCGGCGTCACCTTGTAGTCGGTCACGCCCAGTCCCATCATGCCGACCAGCACGATCTTGTTCTCGAACTGCCCTTCGGCGATCTTGCCGAGCATCACGTCGTACGCGGTCACGAAGCGCGTGTCGTCGTGATGGCCGAAGCGGATCCATGCGGTGCCGTCTTCCTGCGCGAGCACCTTGGCCTCGCCCATCTCGATCTGGATCAGCCCGTAGCCGCGGTCTCGCACCACGAGGTCCGCTTGCATGCCCTGGCGCAGCGTCTCCAGCCCGAGGGCTCCGAAGGTGCCGCCGGCAAGCCTCGCCACGAGCGGCGAGCGACGCACGATCGCGCCCTGCTCGCCCTCGTTCATGAGCGCGCTGCTCGCGGCCGCGGAAACCAGCACCGAGACATTGCCGATGTGGCTCTTGAACTGGTGGATGGGCAGCTCGCGCTGCGTGAACAGCCGCACCGGCGTCGACTTCGGGACCTGCTTCGTGATCGAGTCCGCGTCGTTCTCGCCCGAGATGCCGAGGATCACCGGTGCCGGGCTCTCGGTGATCGCGTTGGCGAACAGCGAGTCGTTGGTGGGCAGCGACATCAGCAGGCGCGCGGCCTCGGAGGTGATGCCGGGCATCATCGCCACCAGGTTGCCGGGCGAGTAGCGGTCCGGCTCCGGGAAGAAGAGGTCGAGGCCGATGGCCGCGGGCTTGCCCGCCGAGATCGCGCGGATCAGGTCGCCCATGCGCGTGCGCGGCCACGGCCACTGTCCGAACTCGCGCAGCGAATGCTCGTCGATGCCGACGATGACGACGGGCTGCTGCACGCGCGGCAGCGGGAAGATGCGCTGGTAGTAGTCGAAGACGCCGGCCTGGAAGCGCTGCAGCCACGCCGGCGAAACCGCGAGGGTGTAGGAAAGGGCTGCGACGAGCAGGAGGGCGGCGAGACGGAATCCGCCCAGGGACTTCAGACGTCGAGCTCCAGGCCGTCGTAGGAAGCGGAGACCTTCAGCGCGTGGTCGCTCCTCGTGAGCTCCTCGAAGCGGCGCGCCTCCTTCAGCAGCGATTCCAGCGTGGCGTCGTCGTTCGCGGGCTCGTGGTGGAAGAGCACGAGGTGCTTGGCGCGCGCCATCTGGCAGAGCTCCACGCCGACGATGTTGGACGAGTGGCCCCAGTCGGCCTTCACGCTGATCGCTTCGGCGAGCGCATACATCGCATCGAAGATCACCACGTCGGCTTCCTTGAAGAACGCGGCGAAGCCCTCGGCCTCGGCGCGGTTCTCGAGCTTGTGCTCGGAATCGGTCGAGTACACGACGCTCTTGCCGTCCTTCTCGAAGCGATAGCCGTACGAATCGCCGGAATGCAGCTGCAGGTGCGGGATGACGGTGAGGCCGGAGACGAGGTTGGGCTTGTCGGGCTCGAGCTTCACGAACTCGATGTTCGCGGCGAGCTGCGAGAAGTCCACCGGGAAGCACGGAGCGGCCTGCTGGAGGCGAAACGCCTGCTCCAGCACGTCATGGCAGCCGTGGATGCGGATCTTCGTGTTCGGGACATAGGCCGGCCCGAAGAAGGGGAAGCCCATGATGTGGTCCCAGTGCACGTGGGACATGAAGACGTTGACCGTGGCGGGGCGGCGTGCCTGCTTGGCGAGGACGTGCACGCCGAAGGGACGCGCTCCGCTGCCCATGTCGCAGACGAAGTATTCCTCGCTGTCCGCCTCGATCTCCACGCAGGGCGTGTGGCCGCCGAACGTGTTGGTGACGGAGAAGTCGAGCTCGGAGCTGGCGAAGTCGTGCGCTTCCTCGTAGGAATCGAAGCGGCGGCCCGACGCCTCGAGGAGTGCGAGGGCGAGCTTGTCGCGGATGTCCACGGAGGTGAGGGCCACGGGGATCGAGCCCCGCGTACCCCAGAAGCGGATGCGCATCGCCCGGCCTACGCTTTCTCGTACGCGGCGAGCGCGTCGGATGAGGTGGCGCCCAGGGCCTCGCGGACCGTCGGCAGGACCTGGAACACGAGGTTGAAGTGGCTGATCTCGAAGATCTCCGCGACCATCGGCTGCAGCGAGGCGACGAGGATGCGGCCGTGCTGCGACTTGGCCTGGCGCGAGGCGAGCATGAAGCAGCGAAGGCCCGCGGAAGACACGTACTCGAGGCCGCCGAGATCGAGCACGATCGCGCCGCCGTCACGCGCGGTCTGTTCAACGTGCTTCATGAGTTCCAGGCGAAAGTCGTCGCAGGTGTCCTGGTCGAGCCTGCCGGCCACGGACAGGACCACCGCGTTCGCGTAACGCCGGGGAGAGACGGTCATTGTGGGTGTGCGGTGTTTGAGCGAACTTTCGCCGCTTTGAACCCTATTGTGGGTTAGCTCCGGTCCGGGGGCAACCCGGAATACGCCGCACCCGGCTGGAAAAGAAAAGGCCCGCTCGCGGCGGGCCTCTTCAGCAAGAAGATGGTGGCCTGGGGCGGAATTGAACCACCGACACACGGATTTTCAATCCGCTGCTCTACCAACTGAGCTACCAGGCCGTGTTTCCCGGGAAATGGGCAATACCCCTGCAGGTATGGACCCCGGAAAGCTCGAAATTATAGCGTTTCCGCGGTCCCGAAGCCAGAATCCGGGGGTGGAACGACATCGGCGGACCCTCCGGGTGCTGGGCGCGCTGGGGATCTGCCTCGCGGCCGGCTCCCTGTTCGCGTGGCTCAAGACTCCCATCCCCTGGATGATCGGGCCGCTGCTGGCGATGGCGATCGTGCAGTTCGCCGGCGCCTCGCTCGCGGCGCCGCCTTTCGGCCGCGAGGCCGGCCAGACCATCGTCGGCGTCTCGCTCGGCCTCTACTTCACGGCTCCGGTGGTGCACGAAGTCTCGACGTACGGCCTCTGGTTCGTGGCGTTGGGGATTCTCGCGATCACCGCCGGCGGCCTCTCCTCGCTCGTGATCGCGCGCGTGGCGAAGGTCGATCCCGCGACCGCCTGGTTCTCGAGCATGCCGGGCGGAGCCGCCGAGATGGCGGTGATGGGCGAGCGGCACGGCGCACTGCCCGACCGCGTGGCGCTGGCCAACGCGATCCGCATGCTCTTCGTCGTGACGCTCGTGCCCGCGTTCATCACCTACGCGGGCTTCGCCGGCGCCGCCGACTACACGCCGATCACCACGCCTTTCGACGCAGGGGGCTTCGCGATCCTGCTCGCCATGGGATTCGGCGTGGGTTTCGCCGGCAAGAAGGCGAAGATCCCGAACGCGTACATGCTGGCGCCGCTCCTGGTCACGATCGGGCTCACGGCGGCCGGAGTGTCGCTCTCTTCCGTGCCGACGCCGGTCACCAACATCGCGCAGCTCCTGCTCGCCTGCTCGCTCGGCGTGCAGTTCCAGCGCTCGTTCCTTCGCGAGGCGCCCCGCTTCGTGGCCGCCCTCGTCCCCGCGGGCGCGCTGATGCTGGTGCTCTGCGTTCTGATCGCGCTCGGGTTGTCCTGGGGCTCGGGGGCCTACATCGGTGCGACGCTGCTCGCCGCGGCGCCGGGCGGGATCGCGGAGATGTCGATCACCGCCAAGGTCCTCAAGATCGGCGTGCCCTTCGTCACCGCGGCCCACGTCTGCCGCTACCTGGTGGTGATCCTCTTCTCCCAGACGCTCTTCAAGCTCTTCCGCAAGCACGGCCTCAAATAAAGGGGGGGTCTGACCCTCATTATTTGACAGCGGTATCATTGGGCACCATGAACGCCCGCCGCCCTCCCGTTCGACGCCCTCGCAAGGGCGGTGGCGCCATGACGCTCGATGACGTGGCGCGTCTGGCGAAGGTCTCGCCGATCACCGTTTCGCGAGCGCTGAACAACCCGTCGCAACTCTCGCCGGAGACCCTGGAGCGGGTGCAGAAAGCGGTCGAGCGGACCGGGTACGTCCCCAACCGGCTGGCGGGCGGGCTCGCCTCGGCGCGCAGCCGCCTGGTGGTCGCGATCGTGCCGACCGTCGCCGGTCTCGTGTTCCTGGAAACGGTGCAGGCACTCACCGACGCGCTCGCCGCGGGCGGCTATGACGTGGTGCTGGGCCAGAGCGGCTACGACGGCCGGCGCGAGGACGACCTGCTCGACGCCGTGATCGGCCGGCGCCCCGACGGCGTCGTGCTGACCGGCGTGATGCATTCGCCGCACGGCCGCAAGCGCCTCGCCGCCGCCGGAATTCCCGTCGTCGAGACCTGGGACCTCACGCCCACGCCCATCGACATGCTGGTGGGTTTCTCCCATGAGAAAGTGGGCGTGGCAGCCGCGGACTACCTCGTCTCGCGCGGCGTGAAACGCCCCGCGATCATCTCCGCGGACGACTATCGGGCGGGCCTGCGTCGCGAGGGCTTCGCGAAGCAGTGCGAAAAGCTCCTGGGTGTCGTGCCGCCGGCGCGCCTCGTGAAGGCGCCCACGACCATCGGCCGCGGACGGCGTGGATTGGCAGCGCTGCTCGAACGCTGGCCCGACATCGACGCCGTCTTCTGCAGCTCCGACGTGCTCGCCCAGGGCGTGCTGATCGAATGCCACGCCCGCGGCATCGACGTGCCCGGCGAGCTCAAGGTCTTCGGCTTCGGGGACCTCGATTTCGCCGCCGACCTGCACCCCGCACTTTCGACCGTACGCATCGACGGAACCGCCATCGGGCGCACCGCCGCCCGGTTCGTGATCGACCGGGTCGAAGGCCGCCCGATCGACGCCCCGATCGTGGACCTGGGCTTCACCGTCGTCCCCCGCGCCAGCGCCTGAAAGCGGCCCTGCAAGCGGATTGACAGGCTCCGCATGACAGCGCTAACATCGCCGTTCGCCTGAAGGAACCCGACCATGAAAACCTCCCCCGTCACCCCTGCCGACCTCTCCGCCTCGGTGCTCTCCGTTCCGCCCCTGGCCCGCAACGCCGACCTCCGCGTGAACCCGGATGCCAACCGCGCCCTGATCCGCCACCTCGAAGCCGGCGGCGTGCGCACGCTCATGTACGGCGGCAACGCGAACTTCTACAACATCGGCACGGGCGAATACGCCGTGATCGTGGATTCCCTCGCCGAAGCCGCGGGCAAGGACACGTGGGTGATCCCCTCGGTCGGCCCCGACTACGGCAAGGCCATGGACCAGGCCGCGATCCTGCGCGACCGCAAATTCCCCACCGCCATGGTCCTGCCGCTGCCGCAGGGCTATCCGTGCACCGACGCGGGCGCCGCGAAAGGCATCCGCCGCATCGCCGAAGCGTTCGGCAAGCCGGTCATCGTCTACGTGAAGGCCGAGGGCTACATCTCGCCCGAGACCACGGCCGCGCTGCTGAACGACGGCACCGCCTGCGCCGTGAAGTACGCCATCGTCCGCAACGATCCGGCGAAGGACGACTTCCTCGCCAAGCTGGTCACCCTCACCGACCGCTCGAAGATCATCAGCGGCATCGGCGAGCGCCCGGCCATCGTCCACCTGCGCGACTTCGGCCTGAAAGGCTTCACCTCCGGCTCGGTGTGCGTGGCCCCGCGCGGTTCGATGCGCCTGCTGGAGCTGCTGAAGGCCCAGCGCTACGACGAAGCCGAGAAGGTCCGCGCCGCCTACATCCCGCTCGAGGATGCGCGCGACGAATACTCGCCGATCCGCGTGCTGCACGAGGCGGTCACGCTGGCCGGCATCGCCGACATGGGCCCGATGCTCCCCATGCTCTCCAATCTCGATTCGCAACACCACGCGCGCGTGAAAGAGGCAGCCTCGAAGCTGCTCGCACACGACCGCGCGCTCACGGCCGAGCTGGCCGCCGCCTAAATCAAGAAAACCGGAGGAGTACCCATGAAGCTGCTGCACAAAGTGCTGGCCGCCTTCGCGGCCTGCGCATCCCTCGCCGCGACCGCGCAATATCCCACTCGCCCCATCACGATCGTCGTCCCCTTCACGCCGGGCGGATCGTCGGACATCACCGCGCGCACCTTCGGCAACAAGCTCTCCGAAATCCTCGGCCAGCCGATCATCATCGACAACAAGCCGGGCGCCAACGGCGGCATCGGCGGCACGTTCGTCGCGAAGCAGCCCGCGGACGGCTACACGCTGTTCGTCGGATCCATCGGCGTCTTCGCGATCAACCCGGTCCTCTACAAGGACCTGGGCTACGACCCGAAGAAGGACTACGACCTCATCTCCGTGCTGGTGCGCACGCCCAACGCGCTCGTGACCTCGGCCAGCTTCCCGCCGAACACCCTCGCGGAGTTCATCGACTACCTGAAGAAGAATCCCGGCAAGGTGAGCTTCGCCTCCTCGGGCACGGGCTCGTCGGACCACCTCACCGCGGCGCTCTTCTGGCAGAAGACGGGCACCACCGGCATCCACATCCCGTACAAGGGCGGCAGCGCGGCCCACCTCGACATCATCGCGGGCAACTCGAACGCGTCGTTCCAGAACCTCGGCTCGATCACGCAGCACGTGAAGGGCGGCAAGATGAAGCTGCTCGCCGTCACGTCGGACAAGCGCGACCCGTCGGTGCCCAACGTACCCACGCTCGCGGAAGCCGGCGTACCCGGCCTCGAGGTCTTCTCGTGGCAGGCGATCGTCGCACCGAAGGGCCTTCCCAAAGACGTCTCGGACAAGATCGTCGGCGCCGTGCTGCAGGCCGCGAAGGATCCGGGCGTGGTGAAGAAGCTGAACGACATCGGCTTCGAGGTCGTCGGCGGCACGCCCGCCGAGTTCTCGAAGTTCCTCGACTCGGAGCTCGCGCGCTGGAAGGGCGTCATCGACGCGGGCGGGATCAAGCAAAGTGACTGACCGCAAGAAGAAGCCGGAAGACCTCCGCAGCCACCGCTGGCTCGGAGCCAAGGACCTGCGCGCCTTCGGGCATCGCTCGCGCGTCGCGGGCGCGGGCTTCACGCGCGCCGACTACGCGGGCAAGCCCGTCATCGCCATCATCAACACGTGGAGCGACATCAACCCGTGCCACTCGCACCTGCGCCTGCGCGCGGAGGAGGTGAAGCGAGGCGTGTGGCAGGCGGGCGGTTTCCCCGTGGAGATTCCCGCGATCACGCTGGGCGAGACGTTCCAGAAGCCCACGACGATGATGTACCGCAACCTGCTCGCCATGGAGACGGAGGAAGTGCTCCGCTCGTATCCGGCGGACGGCGCCATCCTCATGGGCGGTTGCGACAAGACCACGCCCGCGCTCGTGATGGGCGCGCTCTCGATGAATCTCCCCGCGCTCTTCGTGCCCGCGGGCCCGATGCTGCGCGGCGACTTCCAGGGCAAGTTCCTCGGCAGCGGCAGCGACACGTGGAAGTACTGGGCGGAGCTGCGCGCCGGCAACATCACGGAAGAAGACTGGCAGGGCGTGGAGGATGGCATCGCGCGCTCACCGGGCACCTGCATGACGATGGGCACGGCCTCGACGATGACTTCCGCGATGGAAGCGCTCGGCCTCTCGCTCCCCGGGTCCACGTCGATCCCCGCGCCCGATTCGCGCCACGCCCAGATGGCCGAGAACTCGGGCCGGCGCATCGTGGACATGGTGTGGGAAGACCTGAAGCCCTCCGACATCGTGAACGAGCGCTCGATCGACAACGCGGTGATCACCGTGCTGGCGCTCGGCGGCTCCACGAATGCCGTCGTGCACATGATCGCGCTCGCGCGCCGCGCCGGCGTGAACCTCACGCTGGAACGCTTCGATGCACTGGCCCGCAAGACGCCGGTGCTCGCCAACATCCGCCCCTCGGGCAAGTTCCTGATGGAAGATTTCTTCTACGCGGGCGGATTGCGCGCCCTTATGAAGTCGCTGGGTGACTTGATCGACACGAAGGCGCTCACCGCCACCGGCAAGTCGATCGCCGAGAACATAGCCACCGCGAAGACCTTCAACGACGACGTGATCCGCCCCCGCTCCAACCCGCTGGTGGAAAAGGACGGGCTCGCCGTCCTCTTCGGCACGCTCGCCCCGGGCGGCGCCGTCATCAAGCCGGCCGCGATGGAGCAGCACCTCATCAAGCACACCGGCAAGGCGGTCGTCTTCTCGAGCTACGACGACATGAACGACCGCATCGACGATCCCGCGCTCGAAGTGGACGCGACCTCCGTCATCGTGCTGCAAGGCGCCGGCCCGCAGGGCGCGCCGGGCATGCCCGAGTGGGGCCAGCTCCCGATCCCGAAGAAGCTCCTGCAGCAGGGCGTGCGCGACATGGTGCGCCTCTCCGATGCGCGCATGAGCGGCACCAGCTACGGCGCCTGCGTGCTGCACGTGACGCCCGAGTCGCACGTCGGCGGGCCGCTCGCGTTGGTTCGCGATGGCGATCTCATCTCGCTCGACATCCCCGCCCGCAAGATCGACCTGCTGGTCGAGCCCGCGGAGCTGGAAAAGCGCCGCAAGGCCTGGCAGCCGCCGGCGCCGAAGTACACGCGCGGTTACGGCACGCTGTATCTCAAGCACGTCACGCAGGCCGATCAAGGTTGCGACTTCGATTTCCTGGAAGACAACGGCGCGAAGACGCCGGACCCCGAGATTCATTAGCCGCTTCGCGGGTTACGTCAAAAGCGGTTGAACCACGGAGAACACGGAGAACACGGAGGAAAACCAAAGCAAGGCAGGGTCAAGAAAGCGTCGATGAACGATGCATCGCGGCCCTTCTAGAATTGCTTTTGCTTTCCTCCGTGTTCTCCGTGTTCTCCGTGGTTCCATCGCCTTTGACTTCCGCGCAGCGGTAACAACCGCCTGGGAGGGCAAAGACATGGAACCGCAAAGCATCTCGCGCCGCCACTTCGTCTCCGCCGCATCCGCACTCGCAGCAACCGCCGCCGCGCCGGCATTCGCGCAATGGGCGCCGACCACGCGCTATCCCGATCCGTCCGTGATCGTGCTGGACCCGTCGTTCAACAAGTACCGCCTGGCGCTCGCGGGCGTGGAGCGCCTTGCCACCGGCTGCCGCTGGAGCGAAGGGCCGGTGTACTTCGGCGACGGACGCTACCTGCTGTGGAGCGACATCCCGAACAACCGCATCGTGCGCTGGGACGAAGAGACGGGCGTCGTCTCCAACTTCCGCAAGCCCAGCGGATTCGCCAACGGCAACACACGCGACCGCCAGGGCCGGTTGCTCTCGTGCGAGCACGGCCAGCGCCGCATCTCGCGCACCGAGTACGACGGCACCGTCACCACGGTAATCGACAAGTTCGACGGCAAGCCGCTCAATTCGCCGAACGACATCGTCTGCAAGAGCGACGGCTCCATCTGGTTCACCGACCCGCCCTTCGGCATCCTCGGTTTCTACGAGGGCTACAAGGCCGAGCCGCAGCTCCCCACCAACGTCTATCGCGTCGATGGCAAGACCGGCAAGGCCACCGTCGTCACGGGCGAGGTGAACCGCCCCAACGGCCTCGCGTTCTCGCCGGACGAATCGAAGCTCTACGTCGTCGAGGCCGGCGCCAATCCGCGCAGCATGCTGGTCTTCGATGTCGTCGACGGCGGCACGCGCCTCGCCAACAAGCGCGTGTTCTTCAGCCCCGGCGCCGGAAGCATCGACGGCATGCGCGTCGACACCGACGGCAACCTCTGGTGCGGCTGGGGCATGGGCAGCGACGAGCTGGACGGCGTGATGTGCGTGAACCCCGAGGGCAAGATCATCGGGCGCATCAAGCTGCCGGAGCGCTGCGCCAACGTGGCCTTCGGCGGTCCCGCGCGCAATCGCCTGTTCATGGCCGCGTCGCAGTCGGTCTACTCCGTTTACCTCAACACGCAGGGCGTCCTGGGAGGATGACGATGCATCGTCGCGCGTTCACCGGCCTCGGCCTCGCAATCGCCGCCCTCGCGCTGGCCGGCGCGGCGCACGCGCAGTACCCGGCGAAGCCCGTCACGATCATCGTGCCCTTCCCGCCCGGCGGAGGCACGGACACGGGCACGCGCCTCCTCGCGCAGAAGCTCTCCGATCGCTGGGGCCAACCGGTGGTCGTGGAGAACAAGCCGGGGGCTGCCGGCGCGATCGGCGCCGAGCTGGTCTCACGAGCGAAGAACGACGGCTACACGCTGCTGATGGGCAACGTCGGCACGCAGTCGGTGAACCCGTCGCTCTACAAGCTGAACTACAACGCGGACACCTCGTTCGCGCCCGTGACACTCGTGGCCCACCTGCCGCTCGTGATGCTGGTCAATCCCGCCGTGCCCGCGAAGACCGCGAAGGAAATGATCGCCCTCGCGGCCGCGAAGCCGGGTGCCGTCACGTACAGCAGCTCGGGCAGCGGAGGAGCGCCCCACCTCGCCGCGGCCATGTTCGAGGACGAAGCGAAGGTGCAGATGATCCACGTGCCGTACAAGGGCGGCGGGCCTGCCATCGCCGACCTGATCGCCGGCCACGTGCAGCTCTCGTTCGCCACCGTGCTCGAAAGCAGCTCCAACATCCAGGCCGGGAAGCTCCGCGCGCTCGCCGTCACGGGGCTGCAACGTTCCCCCGTGCTGCCCGACGTGCCGACGCTCGCGGAAGGCACCCTCCCGGGCTTCGACGCCGCCTCGTGGATCGGGCTCCTCGCACCCGCGGGCACGCCAAAGGAAACCATCGACAAGATCACGGCCGATGTGCGATATGTGTTGGCCAACGGCGACCTGAAGGAAAAGCTCGTGCAGCAGGGCGCGGTGCCGGAGGCGGAGGGTCCCGTCGCGTTCCAGAAGCTGATCGACCGCGACCGGACCCGCTATGCGAAAGTGATCAAGGACAAGAACATCGCCGCGAACTAACAAAGACAATGACTCCCTACCAAGCCATCCCCAACCAGTTCAAGAAAGACCTCAAGGCCGGCAAGAAGCTCATCGGCTGCTGGTCGTCCCTCGCCAACCCGATCACCGCGGAGGTCCTCGGCCTCGCGGGATTCGACTGGATCCTCCTCGACGGCGAGCATTCGCCGAACGACGTGATCACACTCATCCCGCAGCTGATGGCGCTGAAGGACAGCAGCGCGGCCCCGATGGCCCGCCCGCCGGTCAACGAGCCGGTGATCATCAAGCGGCTGCTGGATGCAGGCTTCGTGAATTTCCTCATCCCGTTCGTGGAGACCGCCGAGCAGGCGCGCGCCGCGGTGGCCGCCACGCGCTATCCGCCCCAGGGCATTCGCGGCGTGTCGGTCTCGCAGCGCCAGAACAAGTACGGCACCGTGCCGGATTTCTTCAAGCTCGCCAACGAGAGCATCGCCGTGATGGTGCAGATCGAGAGCCGCAAGGGCGTCGAGAACATCGATGCCATCGCGGCCGTGGAGGGCGTGGACGGCATCTTCGTCGGCCCGTCGGATCTCGCGGCCGCCTATGGCCAGCTCGGCAACCCCGGGCATGCGGACGTGCAGGCTGCAACAAAGCAGGTCTACGACCGCGCGCGCGCCGCGGGCAAGCCCGTGGGAACGCTGGCGCCCGTGGAAGCCGACGCGCGCCGCTACATGGAATGGGGTGCCTCGTGGGTCGCGGTGGGAAGCGACCTCGGCCTCTTCCGCGGCGCCACGCAGGCGCTGCGCGACAAGTTCAAATCCTAGAAATCACCCGGAGGAGCAAAGCAATGTCCATCATCCGCCGCATCACGCTGGCGCTCGCCGCCCTCGCACTTTCGGGCACGGCCTTCGCGCAGTATCCGAACAAGCCGATCAAGATCATCGTGCCCTACCCGCCGGGCGGCACGTCCGACATCCTCGCGCGAGCCGTGGGGCAGAAAATGTCGGAAGAGTGGAAGCAGCCGGTCGTGGTCGAGAACAAGCCGGGCGCCACCGGCAACATCGGCGCGGACTTCGTCGCGAAGTCGACCGACGCGGGCTACACCCTGCTGCTGGCCGACATCGGCTCGCTCGCCATCAGCCCGAGCGTGTTCCCGACGCTGCCCTTCGACCCGGTGAAGGATTTCGCGCCCGTCATCATGGTGGCGTACTCGCCGCACATCCTCGCCGCGCATCCGTCGGTGCCGGCCAACAACGTGAAGGAGCTGGTGGCGCTCGCCAAGGCGAAGCCGGACTCGCTCAACTTCGCGGTGTCGGGCCTCGGCGGTGCCAACCACCTCGCGGGCATCGACTTCGCGATGCGCTCGGGCATCAAGTGGACCTACATCCCCTACAAGGGCGGCTCGCAGGCGCTCGCGGATCTCATGGGCGGCCAGGCGCAGGTGATGTTCAACGGCATGCTCGCCACGTATCCGATGGTGAAGGACGGAAAGCTGAAGGCCCTCGCGATCTCCTCCGAGAAGCGCTTCTCCGCGGCCCCCGACCTGCCGACCGTCGCCGAATCAGGCTACCCGGGCTTCGAGACGGGCTCGTTCCAGGGCATCGTCGCTCCCGCGAACACGCCGAAGGAAGTCGTGACCGCGCTTCACGCCGCCATCACGAAGATCCTCGCCACCCCGGAGATGAAGGCGCGGCTCGAAGGCGCCGGCGCCGAGGTGCGTCCGATGTCGCCGGAGCAGTTCGGCCAGTTCATCGCCAGCGAGAAGGCGCGCTGGGCCAAGGTGATCAAGGAGTCGGGCGCCAAGTTCGACTGAGCTGCACCGGTGGGCACCGAATTAAGAGCCGCCTTCGGGCGGCTTTTTTGTTCTGGCACATCTACTGTGCTTGAATTCGTTCGCGGACGTGGCAGACACCGGCGCGACGAACACACGATTCGAAGGCTTCGCCCCCGGGTTGACTAAGCGCCGCCGCGACCTGTTCAATCCGGACTTGCGCAGGAAACAAATAATCCAACCGGCCGCGCATCGCCCATAGGCGACGCCGCCACGGTGGGAACCATCAGGGAGCTCCAATGAACCGAATCGCCGGTGTCATCACCACAGGCTTGTTCATGCTGTGCGTGCCATTCGCCGTTAACGCCGTGGCTCCGCAGATGGTCTCTGCTGCGCCTGCAACCAAGGCGCAGCGTGCGAGCTCCAGCCTTCGGTCGGAAGCGCACCCGGTGAAATTCAACGCGACCTCCATGAAGGCGCTGAAGCATCTCGCCGAGTTCGAAGTGACGCTCCCCTCAGGTGCCGCCAATACCTTTGTACTGGACCTGTCCCAGGACCACGGCGGCGGAATCTCTTCGTTTGTCGGTCACCACCGCGACCTCGGCGTCAACTATCGCGCGGTGGTCACATCGGGCCCAGGAGGAACGTTTGCATTCATCTCCACGCCCCAAGGAGAGTTCCGCATCGTTCCCGGTGGCGGGCAGGATTGGCTCGTGGACGTTGCGCAGGAAGAGGCCCTGCAACCCAAGGTGCAGCGCCTGGAAGAAAACGATGCTCGCGTCCCTCCGGCCAAGTCGAAAGGCCAGCGCTCACCGCAGGGAACTCCGGAGCTTGTTGTGCCCATTCCGGGCGTCAACACGGCCAGCATCGCCAAGGCGACTCCAACGCCGATTGCGGTGATCGACCTGATGTTCGTCTATAGCCACTTGCTCGCAGCAAAGCTGGGCCCTGCCGTGCAGGAACGCCTCAATTTCATCGTGACACGGATCAATACCGCCTACGCCGACAGCGAGGTGGCTATTACCCTCCGTCTCGTCGGTTCGCTGCAAGTCACCTACGATGGAACGGATCACAACGCCGCACTAAACGCGATCACACCCGGGTTCTCGTCCTTCCAGTCCGATGTATTCGGTTCCGTAGAGGGCCTTCGTTCGCTCTATGGGGCCGACATGGTCTCGCTGCTCATCGATATCCCGGGCGGCGATTTCGTCGGCAGCGGCGTCGCTTGGCTGGGAGATTCGACTCCCGACCCGGGTCTCCTGTATTCCGTCGTGGCCGGCTGTGTACGCGGCTGTGAAGACATCCATGCCCACGAACTCGGGCACAACATGGGAAACAACCACGATCGCGCGACCGAGCAATACGATCAACGCACTGCTTCCCCCATCGGCACGACCACGTATTCGTTCGGCTATGCGTACTGCGCGGCTGGCGGACTGAGTTGCGATCCGAGCCTTCCGAGAACTCCTCCGTCGGCCGGTTCGTGCACTGGCTACCCGGAATGCCAATTCGATAACGGCAAGAACTTCCGCGACATCATGGCCTACTTCTTCAGTACCGCGTCCGGGTCGCGCCGGCTCATGCGGTTCTCCAATCCCAATCAAAGCAACTGCTTTGCGCCCCTTCCGGGTCCGGGCAACCCGCCGCCGAACGGTCTTCCACAACCCTGTGGCTCGGCAACGGCGAACACCGCCAAGGTCATGAACGATAATCGCGCCGCGTTATCCGGCGTCATGCCGACGGTCATCGGCAGCGTGATCGAGTTCGCGACGACATCCGTCGTCGCATCCCCGAGCGGAAACGCAACACTGACAGTCACTCGGAAGCCACCTGGCACCAGCGCGGTGTCGATCGGCTACACAACCCAGAGCGGAACGGCGACCTCGGTTGCGGACTTCACGCCCGTCAGCGGCACGCTCTCATGGATCGCAGGTGACCTGGCCAGCAAGACCATCACGATTCCAATCGCCGGCAACGGTGTAAACGAAGAGAGCGAGGCGTTCACGGTGGTGCTCTCGAATCCGCTTCCCACCGGAGCCAGCGGGGCCTTTCTGGGACCCCAGTCGACTGCCCGGGTACTGATACCCGGAACGTTCCCGGGCGGCGGCATGGTCCCCGCGGGCTTCGTCACGCCAGGAGCTTCCAACGGAGCCTGGACTGTCGCGAACAACCAGTCCTTCATGCCGGGCGACACGTCGAGCCTGGTGTCGGCACAGCTGCTTGGTCTTTCCCCGCCCACCTACCCCTACGACAACGCCGCCACGTCCGATCTCACCTATACGCGCAAGCTACTGGCGGGAACGATCGGATTTGCCTACCGCATTTCGAGCTACGACAGCTCCTCCAGCGGGATATCCAAGCTGACGTTCTCCATTGACGGAACGACCGTGTTCACCGTTCCGGGCGGGGAAAGCGGCTGGAAGTTCGTCACGATCCCGCTTTCCGCGGGGTTCCACACGCTTCGCTGGCGATTCTCCAACGCCTGGAATGAGCCCTGCAATGCCGTGTCGTTCCCCAACGATCCTGCGCAAGGCGGGGTCAATTGCGAGGACCGCGCGTGGATCGACGCCGTATCCCTCCCGGTGGGCTCCGGCCTCGGCATGGTGGTGACCGAAAAGCAGACCCACGAAGCGGCCGGCTCGGTCGACGTGGTCGTGGCCCGTACGGGTGACGACGACGGCCCGGCCAGCGTGAGTTTCGCGACGAGCAACGGCACGGCGATCGCAGGAACGCACTACACGGCCACGACCGGCACGCTCACATGGACCGCCGGCGACTCGGCCCCACAGATCATCACGATCCCGATATTGGATAACGGCGCATCGAACGCGGCGCGGACGTTCAACGTGTCGCTGAGCGCGCCCACGGGCGCCACGTTGATCGAGCCATCGACGACCGTCGTCACCATCGCAGATGACGAAAACACGGTGCAGTTCAGCGCGGCGTCGAGCGCGTGGATCGAATCCGGGGGCAGCACGGTCATCGCGGTGACGAGGACCGGCAGCGCCACGGGCCCGGCGTCCGTCTCCTGGACTACCGTGGACGGCAGCGCGATCTCGGGCACTGACTTCGGCGTGCCGGGTGTGTTCGCACCGGTGACGGGAACGTTGACCTGGGCGGCGGGCGATGCCTCTACGCAGTCGGTCAACGTGGGCATCCTCAACAATGATACGTATCAACCGGCACGGAGCTTTTCCGTCGTTCTTTCCAATCCCACTGGTGCTGGGGCAACGCTGGGAGGCATCACCACAAACGTCGTCGCCATCGACGACAACGAAACCACTATCACCTTTGGCGCGCCGACCTACTCGGTAACCGAAGGCGGCTCAACTGTGCTGATTCCCGTCAATCGTTTGGGGGGCACACAGAACCAGGTCAGTGCGACATGGACGACGGCGAACGGGACAGCCATGGCTGGCGCCGACTTCGGTACCAGCGGCAATCCCGCGCAACGTTCCGGCGTGCTCACGTGGTTCGTCGGAGACTTGACGCCCAAGACCATCGCGGTCGGAATCTCCCAGACGATTCCGATTCTCGACGACACGGCGTTCGAGGGCGACGAGACTTTCACGATCACGCTATCGAATCCGACGAATTTTGCCCTGTTGGGGCCAGTCACCACCACAACCATCACGCTCGTCGACAATGAAAGTCGGCTCGAATTTTCGCCGAGCGCGCTCACGGTCGGTGAGACAGGTGCGAATGGAACACTTACCGTCACCCGAACCGGCAATCTTGCGGGCGTGGCAGGCGTGACCTACACGACGGTTGCGGGTACTGCCGCGGCTGCGTCGGACTTCACGCAGACCACCGGGACGTTGAACTGGACAGCGGGCGACGGGTCACCCAAGTCGATCTCGGTCGGACCCAACGTGGTCGCGGCACCGTTCGTTCGCGTCCTCAACGACGCTGCGGTCGAGGCGGACGAGACGTTCACCGTCGTCCTCTCGGCCGCGACGGGCACCGCGACGATCGGGCCGAGCTCCACCGCCACCGTCACGATTGTCAGTGAGGACAGCGGCGTCTCCCTTTCCGCGGCGACCTACGCCATCGCGGAAAGCGGCGCCTCCCTCGTCGTTCCCGTGGCACGCAGCGGCTCGGCCACCGGCGCGATCAGTGTGAACTACGCAACGACCAACAGCACTGCGATCTCCGGCACGCACTTCGGAGCCTCCGGCAACAGTGCACCAATCTCGGGGACGCTCTCGTGGCCCGACGGAGACGCCACCGCTCGCAGTATCACGATCCCGATCATCGACAACTCCGCGACGAACGCCGCGCGCACCTTCACGATCGGGCTTTCGGGGGCCGTGGGTACGACAGTGGGCACGCCGGCGTCGGCGACGGTCACCATCAGCGACGACGACAACACGTTGCAGTTTGCCGCTACCACCGCGACGGTAACGGAGGGCACGCCCACGTTGTCGCTGTCGGTCACGCGATCGGGCGGCGCCGGCGCACCGGCAAGCGTCTCCTGGAGCACCGTCAATGGCACGGCCACTGCGGGCACAGACTTCGGCGTCGCCGGCGTCGCCACACCTACTACCGGCATGCTGAGCTGGGTGGCGGGTGACGCCGTTGCGAAGACCGTCACCATACCGATCCTGGACGACGCGATCGTTGAGAATCCGAAAGCGTTCACGGTGACGCTGTCTTCGCCGGTCGGCGCGGGCACGAGCCTGGGTGTAACGCCTTCCGTCGCCGTAACGCTGAACGACAACGACGCAGGAGTGGCCTTCTCGGGACCAAGCTACCTTGTGAACGAGAACGGTGGCACGGTAACGCTCACCGTCAATCGCGTCGGACCGGTGACTGCGGGAGCCGTCCTCAACTGGGCGACTACGAATAGCACGGCGACTTCCGGTACCGACTTCGGGATCGCCGGAAATGCAGCCCCTCGATCGGGCGGCATCTTCTGGAGCGCCGGCGACGGTACGGCCAAGACCGTGTCGATCGCCATTCTGAACAATGCGACCGCGCAGGGCTCGCGCGCCTTTACCGTCACGCTGACGCCGACGGCGCCGACAGTCCTCGGCTCGCCCGGAACCGCGACCGTCACGATTTTCGACGACGAGAGCGCGGCACCTTCCACGCTCCAGCTCGCGCAGGCGAAGTACCTGGTGCGCGAAGGTCCGGGTGCTTCGGTGGTGCTCGCAGTAACGCGCAACGGTGATCCCGCGTTGCCGGTAACTGTGAGCTACACAACGGCGGCCGCGACGGCGCTGGCGACGACGGACTTCACGACTACCAACGGCACGCTGGCCTGGGCCGCAGGCGATTCGACTCCCAAGACGATCGTCGTGCCGATCACAAATGACGCCGTGGCCGAGTCGCCGGAGCACTTCACGGTCACGCTCTCCGCCCCGTCCCCGGGTTCGGGACTCGGCGCGAATGCGTCGGCCGCCGTGCTGATCGAAGACGACGACGAGGTGTTTCCGCCAGCCGGGCTCATTCCCCTAGGCTGGGTGACCCCGTCCGGCGCGACGACCGGCTGGCACGTCTCGAACGACACCGGACCCTTCGAAGGCGTCTACGCGCTGCGCGCGGACAAGATCTACGAAAACGAGAGCGCAGGCATCGAGGTGAGCGGCACTTATCAAGCCGGCACGGTGGCCTTCCGCTACAGGGTGCAGAGCGAGCTCGACCTCGATTTCCTCCGCTTCTTTGTCGACGGCGTGGAGGTGGCGAAGTTCAGCGGCACGGCGGTCTCGGGCTGGACGGCCTTCAGCCACGCCGTTCCAGCGGGCACGCACACGTTCCGATGGGTCTACACGAAGGACGGAAGTATCTCTGCAGGCGGCGATACGGCGTGGATCGACGCCGTCACGTTGCCGGTGCAGTGAGGGCCACATGCTCAACCAGGGAGTCCGCACCATGAGATCCTTCACTAGACTGCTAGCGGCGCTGTTCATCGTTGCCGGAGCGCTCTCGTCGCACGCTCAGGCGCCATCGATCAGTTTCGCTCCCGCCCTTTACCAATACGTCGAGGGGACCGCGGCGATCGCCGTCACGGTGAACCGTGTCGGGTCGACCGCGGGTGCGATTAGCGTCACTTGGACGACAGCCAACTTGAATGCGATTGCGGGGCAGGATTTCGGTATGGTTGGCAACCCCGCACAGATGACCGGAACGCTGTCCTGGGCAGCGGGCGATGGCGCTCCAAAGACGATCTCGGTGGGGACGCCATTCTCGAACATCCCAGTGATCGACGACAGCGCATTCGAGGAACTGGAGGGCTTCACCATCGTGCTCTCCAATCCCACAGGGGGCGCCACACTCGATACAGCAGAAATGCTGGTTCACATTCGCGACAATGAGAGCTCCCTCTTTTTCAGCACACCCACCGTGACGGTAACTGAAGGGGGCCCGCAGGTAAGTCTCCTCGTGGGTAGGCTCGCACGGAGCGGTTCGGTTGTTCCCGCTGCCTCCGTTACGTGGACAACCGCAAATGGCACCGCAATCGCGGGACAGGACTTCGGCGCTTCAGGATCGAGCGTTCAGCGTACAGGGACACTTACCTGGGCAGCGGGGGAGGTCGCAATGAAAACCATCGACCTGGGACCGGGGCCGGGAGGCGCTGCGTACGTCACGATCCTCAACGACTCGCTGGTCGAGGGACCAGAGACCTTCACCGTCACTCTGTCTGCACCCTCGGCCGGAACACAGCTGACTGCCGGACCATTCAGCACGGCCATAGTCACCATCAACAGCGACGACAGTGGAATCGCGATGGCTGCCGCCACCGCGTCGGTCTTGGAATCTGTGGGGGTGGTACCTATCACCGTTGTTCGCTGCGGACCCGGTACCGGTGTGTTCGCGGTCAACTATGCGACCGCGAACGGCACAGCTATCGCGGGCACGCACTACGTCCCGTACGCCGCAACGCTCGTTTGGGAGGACGGCGACACGGCCCCGAAGGTAGTCAACATACCGATCATCGATTTGCCGGGTGCGAACCCTTCGCGCACGTTCTCGGTCGCCCTCTCGACGCCAGCTGGCGGGCCCCTTGGATCACCGAGCTCGACGACCGTTACGATCCTCGACGACGACAATACGCTGCAGTTCAGCGCCCCAACTGCGACTGTGACGGAGGGCGCCACGTCGGTCACGCTTACGGTGACGCGCTCGGGTGCTCTCGCGAACGCGGCGTTTGTCTCCTGGTCGACGGCCGACGGGACAGCGGTGGCGGGCACAGACTTCGGTGTGCCCGGCAATAGCGCACCGTTTACCGGCATGTTCAACTGGGACGCGGGAGATGCGTCGCCAAAATCGTTCGCGATCGCGATCATCGATGATGCCTTGTCGGAGGGGACAAAGACCTTTACCGTAAATCTCCTGAACGCTTGGGGAGCGGGCGCCACGATTGGCGCCACCCCGACGGCGACTGTCACGCTAGCCGACAACGATGCGGGATTCGTGTTCGCGGTGGCCGAATATCTGGTGAACGAGAACGGCGCGTCGGTCGCCGTCGCAGTGAGCAGGATCGGCTCTGCGGTATCGCCGGCCAACGTGACGTGGACAACCCACAACGTCAGCGCCATCTCCGGAACCGACTTCGGAGTCGCCGGCAACGTCGCAGCACGTACCGGCGTCCTTTCCTGGGGCTTAAACGACGCCGCACCGAAGGTCATCTCGATCCCCATCCTCAACAACGCGATCGTCCAAGGCTCGCGGACCTTCTTCATCGCCCTTTCGGCACCCTCGGCGGGCATGACGGTGGGGACGCCGTCGATGGCGTTCGTGACCATCGCGGACGACGAAGCGCCGCCCGCCGCCGTTCAGTTCTCCGCCACCAAGTACGTCGTGAATGAAGCGGCCGGGACGGCGACGCTCACTGTGAATCGCCTTGGACCCGATTTCGCGATTCCCGTCTCGGTCGGCTATACGATGACCGCCGGTTCCGCGATCGCGACCAATGACTTCACGCTGTCGGCAGGGACGCTTTCCTGGCTACCTGGCGACGAAACGCCAAAGGCGATCGTCATTCCGATCACCAACGACGCGGCAACCGAGTCACCGGAGCAGTTCAAGGTAACCCTCTCGTCGCCTAGCCCCGGGGTCGCCATCGTTGCGCCTTTCGTCGCGACGGTGGCGGTCGAAGACGATGACGAGGTGTTCCCCCTGGACGGATTGATTCCCGTGGGTTGGGTGATTCCCGCTGGCGCGACGACCGGCTGGCACGTGTCGAACGACTCTGGAGCCTTCGAAGGCGTCTACCAGATGCGGACCGATACCGTGTACGACGGCGAATCCGCAGGAATAGAAGTTACGGGCACATACCAGGCCGGGACCGCGAGTTTCCGCTACAAGGTGTCGAGCGAGCTCAACTTTGACTACCTGCGCTTCTTCGTCGACGGGGTCGAGCAGGCGAAGTTCAGCGGGACCACTGTGACGGGATGGACGTTGTTCAGCGTCCCGGTTCCTGCAGGTCTCCACACGTTCCGCTGGCTCTACGCGAAGGACGTCAATGGAAGCATCGGTTCCGATGCCGCTTGGATCGACGCGGTAACCTTGCCCGCGCTTCAGTAGGCAAGTACAGCAAGACAACGCTGAGTCGGAGAAAAGTACCGACCCTGGAAAGACATTTCTGCCACCGATCCGAGTCCGGATGCCGCGGCGGTTCGTAGCAACGCTCAATGGGCGTGTCCTTCGTGGCACGCCCATTGCCTTTATGGATCTCCGTTTGTCCGTTCAACCACACGAGGAGATTCAGATGAGAGAGACCCCGAAAACCGGCGAGCCCAATCGTGATCCCATCACCGGCGCACCGGGCGCGCACCCGGTCGGCGTCGGCGCAGGTGCAGCCGCGGGCGGTGCCGCGGGTGCGGTGGCCGGCACGGCCGTCGGCGGCCCGATTGGTGCCGTGGTCGGTGGCGTAGCCGGCGCGATCGCCGGCGGCCTGGCCGGCAAGGGCGTGGCCGAGATGGTCGACCCGACCGTCGAGACCGCGTACTGGAAGGAAACGTACGTCACGCAGCCCTACTACGCCGATGGCCGCGACTGGACCTACTACGAGCCGGCCTATCGCACGGGCTGGGAAGGCCGCACGCGCTATGACGGCAAGACGTTCGAGGAAGTCGAGGACGACCTCGAGTCCGACTATCGCCGCTACAGCAAGAACGGCGACATTCCCTGGGACGACGTGCGCCCGGCTTCCCGCGCCGCGTGGGATCGCATCGATACGCGCATCCAGAGCGCCACGGGTAACTAGAGCGGTTTCAAGCTGGCGCTGTAGAAAGAAAGGCCCGCCGAATCGCTTCGGCGGGCCTTTCCTTTCTACAACTTAAATCAGTCGTCGGCGTTCAGCGGCCGGTCCTTGTTGTCCTTGAGGAACAACAGGCCGATCACGAACGTCATCAACGCGATGCCGATCGGATACCAGAGGCCGAAGTAGATGTCCCCCGTCGCCGCCACCAGCGCGGTGGCGAGCAGCGGCAGCATCCCGCCGAACCAGCCGTTGCCGATGTGGTACGGCAGCGACATGGACGTGTAGCGGATCCGCGTCGGGAAGAGCTCCACCAGGAAGGCCGCGATCGGGCCGTACACCATCGTCACGTAGATCATCATCACGAACAGGATGACGAGCGTGGCCGGCCAGTTGATCTTGTCCTTGTTGGCGCCCGCGACGTAGCCCTTCGCCTTCAGCGTCGCGAGGATCTTCGCCTGGTCCCAGCCCTCGACCTTGGCATCGCCGATCGTGGTGACCACACCCGCCGTAGCGCTTGCCGGGGCGTCCGTGGACGTGAACGACAGGCCCTGCTTGGTGAGGAAGTCCTTGGTGCGGTCGCAATCGGTGAACTTGCTCCACGGGCCCACGAAGATGTGGAAGTTGCAGTCCTTCGCTTCCACCGTGATCGTGGTCTTGGCCTGGAAGCTCTCCAGGTCCGGGTTCACGTAGTGCGTGAGCGCCTTGAACAGCGGCACGTACGTCAATGCCGCGATGAGGCAGCCCGCGAGGATGATCTTCAGGCGGCCGATCTTGTCCGACAGCGCGCCGAACACGATGAAGAACGGCGTGCCCAGCAGCAGCGCGATCGCGATCAGCGTGTACGCCGTCTGTCCATCGACCTTCAGCGTGATGGTGAGGAAGAACAGCGCATAGAACTGGCCCGTGTACCACACGACGCCCTGGCCGGCCGTCGCGCCAAGCAGTGCCAGCAGCACGTACTTGTTGTTCGGGTAGCGCAGGAAGCTGTCGGTGAGCGGGGAGCTGGAGCCCTTGCCCTCGGCCTTCATCTTCTGGAACAGCGGCGATTCGTTCAGCTTCAGCCGGATGTAGATCGAGAAGATGAGCAGGATCACCGAGACCAGGAACGGAATGCGCCAGCCCCAATCGGCGAATTCCGCCGGGGTGAGCCAACCGCTGAAACGGCACAGGCCGATCACGAGGAGCGACAGGAAGAAGCCCAGGGTCGCCGTGGTCTGGATCCAGGCCGTGTCGTAACCGCGCTTGCCTTCCGGAGCATGCTCGGCCACGTAGGTCGCGGCACCGCCGTACTCGCCGCCGAGCGCCAGGCCCTGCACGAGGCGCAGCGTCACCAGCAGGATCGGGGCGACCCAACCGACGGTCTCGAACTTGGGCAGCAGGCCGACCAGGAAGGTCGAGCCGCCCATGAAGAGGATCGTCATCAGGAAGGTGTACTTGCGGCCGACGAGATCGCCGATCCGCCCGAAGACCAGCGCGCCGAACGGACGCACGAGGAAGCCGGCCGCGTACGCCGCGAACGCCGACAACAGGGCTGCCGTTGCATTGCCCGCCGGGAAGAACAGCGCCGCGAAGAACGGCGCCAGCGTGGCGTAGAGATAGAAGTCGTACCACTCGAAGACGGTTCCGAGCGAAGACGCGAAGATGACGCGCTTTTCCTCGGACGCCTCGACATAGGTGCCCCTTGCAGCCGTGTTCATCAGTTTCCCCTCCTATATTTGTAATAGGCGCCTCGGTGGGCGCACATATCACGGAGCGTGGCGGGGCCAACTGACGCCGGCCTGACGTCCCGGCGGGTGAAACCTAGGGTTTACCCGGAGGAAAGGCCACCCGGAAGAGGGCTCCACGCCCCTCGCGTCCCGGCGAGAGCGAGACCGTGGCGCCGTAGCGCGCGGCGATCGATCTCACGATGGACAGCCCGAGGCCGCTGCCCGGAGCACCGCTGCCCAGGACGCGATGGAAGCGCTCGAAGACCATCTCGCGGTCGGCGTCGGGAACACCGGGGCCGTTGTCCTCGACCTCCGCGGCCGGCGCCGGAGTGCCCAGCACGCGGGCCGTGACCTCGCCGCCCTCGGGCGTGTAGCGCACGGCGTTGTCCACGAGATTGAGGAACATCTCGTAGACGAGGTCGGGATCGCCCATCACGGTGACGGGCTCGTCGGGCGCCTCGAAGGCGAGGTGGATGGACTTGGCGATCGCCGCATCCGACCGGTGCAGGCAGGCCAGGCGCATCTTCACTTCGAGGTTCACCGCCCGCTCGCCGTCGGCCTTCGCGTCGTCGGCGCGCGCAAGCGACAGGAGCTGGCTCGCGAGATGCGAGACGTGATCCGCGCTCTCGGCGATGCGGTCCAGGCGCGCGCTCGCCTCCTCCAGGGTCTGCGCGCCGCGCGCCAACTGCGACTGCGTCTTCAGCGCCGCGAGCGGCGTGCGCAGCTGGTGCGCGGCATCGGCGACGAAGTGGCGCTGCGAATCGAGGTTCGCGCGCACGCGCTCCATCTGCACGTTCACCGACTTCAGCAGCGGCTCCATCTCGGCGGGCGCGCCCTCGACGGGAAGCGGCCGCAGGTCGGATGGATCGCGCGACGCGATCTCCTCGCGCAGCCTCCGGATGGGGGCCAGTCCCCGGTAGATCGCCAGCAGCGCGAGTCCCGAGACGATCGGGACGAACACCAGCACCGCGCCCATCATCATCAGCGTGACCCGCGTGGCGTGCTCGCGGCGCCGGTCGAGGAACTCCGCGACCTGCACGATCACGGTGGCTCCTCCCTCGGGGCCGGAGAGCTCGCACGCGATGCGCAAGTCGCCCTCCTCGGTCGTGACGCTGCGAAGCCTTACGCTGCCGCGCACGCACGCATCGACCGGTGGCAGCGGAACGAAGGCGTCACCGGCGACCAGCTCGCCGCTAGGTTTCGAGATCTGCGCGAACATCGGATCGGCGGTCGCCGAGCGTGCGCGCTCCAGCACCGGAAATCGAATCGGGGCCCCGAGGCCGGGTGGGGCGCGGCGAATCTCCTCGGACACGGCGTTGGCGAAGTCGCTCAGCTCGCGGTCGAACGGGCCATCGGCGAGCGCGCTGCCGATCGCGTAGCTCACCGCGATCGACACCGGCCAGAGCACGGCCAGGGGAGCCAGCATCCAGTCGACGACATCGTGCAGCAGCGATCGCGAGCCGCCCTCGCCGAAGGGCTTCACGCCTTTTCCCGCTCGAGGCAGTAGCCCAGGCCGCGATGCGTCGTGATGCGGATGTCGCCCGCCTCGAGCTTCTTGCGCAGGCGCGACACGTAGACCTCCACCGCGTTGGCGGAAACCTCGCCGCCCCACTCACACAGCAGGTCGAGGATCTGCTCCTTGCTCACCATCCGCCCCACGCGCGCGAGGAAGATCTCCAGCAACGCGAGCTCGCGCGCGGAGAGCTCGAGCGGCTCGCCTTTCATCGTCACGACGCGGCTCGTCGATTCGTAGGTGAGCGATCCGTGCGTGACCGTCGATTGCCCGCCATGGCCCGAGCGCCGCGTGAGCGCACGCACGCGCGCCTGCAGCTCCGGGAGGTCGAAGGGCTTCGTGAGGTAATCGTCCGCCCCGAGGTCGAGGCCGCGCACGCGGTCTTCGAGGCGGTCCTGCGCCGTGAGCACCAGCACCGGCATCGTCGAGCGCCGGGCACGAAGGCGCTTCAGCACCTCGAGCCCGTGCAGGCGGGGCAAATTCAGATCCAGGATCAGGAGGTCGAACGACTGGGAGGACAGCGCCGCGTCCGCCTCGACGCCGTCGGGCACGCAATCGACGGCGTAGCCTTCGCCGCGCAGGGCGTCGGCGAGTCCGTTCGCGAGGAGGGTGCTGTCTTCGGCGATGAGCAGGCGCATCGCCGGGAATTATCGCCTAGTGCGGGGGCGGGCGCCGGTGGGGGGCTTCCGGGTCGTCGATGGCGCACACGGCGCCGGCCATGCAGAGGAAGGTCGAGGACATCGCCGCCCAGAGCGGCTCGCCGGCCAGGAAGAAGATCACGGGCAGGACCGCGGAGCCGATGAAGAAGAATTCGCTGAGCCATCCCATCGCGGGGTCCTCCAGGCCGAAGAACCCAGCTTTGGCTCCCAACCTGACGGGCGTCTGACGGGTCGTCTAGAATGGGCCGCACCCCTGGAGGTAACCGCGATGTCCATGTCAGACAACCCTTTCGCACCGCCGAAAGCCGCCGTCCTCGAAGCGGATTCCGATGACGCTTTCGTCGCAGAAGGCCGCAAGGTCCCGGCGGGCCGCGGCACGGCGTGGGTCGGCGAATCCTGGGTGCTCTACAAGCGCGCCCCGCTGGTCTGGATCGTGATGTTCGTGATCTTCATGGTGATGACGGTGGTGCTCGCGATCATCCCGCTGGGCTCGATCGTCTCCTCGATGCTCTACCCGGTGTTCGCCGCCGGCTTCATGCTCGGCTGCCGTGAGCTCGAGAACGGCGGCAAGCTCGAGGTGGCCCACCTGTTCGCGGGCTTCAAGGCCAACGTCGGCAATCTCATCCTGGTCGGCCTCATCTACCTCGCGGGCGCGATGGTCGTCGCGGTGATCGCCGGCATCGGCCTCGCGATCTCCATGCCCTTCTACCTGGGCGGGAATTTCGACGTCAACGCGGACATGCTCACGATGGCCCTCGCGATGGCGCCGCTCCTGATCCTCTTCGTGCTGGTGGTGATGGCGCTCTCGCTGCCGCTCGTGATGGCGCTCTGGTTCGCACCGCCCCTGGTGGTGTTCCACAACCTGGCGCCGCTCGAGGCGATGAAGGCGAGCTTCACGGGCTGCGCGCGCAACATCTGGCCGTTCCTGATCTACGGCCTCGTGTTCCTGCTGCTGCTGATCGTCGCGATGATCCCGCTGGGCCTGGGCCTGCTCGTCGTGAGCCCGATGATCTGGGCCTCGATCTACACCGCGTACCGCGACATCTACCTCGCCCCGAAGTGATCGACACGCTGCGGCCCGTCTCGCTGCCCGAGGGCGCCGAGATCACGCTCCGCCTCGCGGGGCCGGTCGCGCGTGCGCGTGCGTGGAGCATCGACTTCGGCATCCGCGCGATGGCGATGATGTCGCTGCCGCCGCTCCTGCAGCACTTCGGCGACGCGGGCCTGGGCGTGATGACGATCCTCTGGTTCGCGATCTCCACGCTCTACCCGGTGTTCTTCGAGGCGCTCTGGAACGGCGCCACGCCCGGCAAGCGCGTCTGCCATCTCGCGGTGGTGCATGCGGACGGAACGCCCGTGGGCTGGAGCGCGGCGCTGCTGCGAAACATCGTGCGCATCGCGGACACCTTCCCGGTCGGCTACGCCGTGGGCTTCACGGTGATGCTCTTCGATCCGCAGTTCCGGCGCCTCGGCGACCTCGCCGCGGGCACCGTGGTGATCCATCGCGATTCGCTCGCGGCCCGCGCCACCAGCGCGCCGGAAGTGCCGGGCCTCGCGTCGCCCGTCGCATTGAGCGCGCTCGAGCAGCGTGCGGTCCTCGACTTCGGCGAGCGCCGCGGCACCTGGTCGCACGAGCGCGCCGCGGAGCTTGCGGAAACCGCCGGGCCACTGGTGGGCAACCTTCACGGTGATGCCGCGGCCGACCGCATCAGCGCCATCGCCGCTTTCCTGAGAGGCCGCCGGTGAGCGAAGCCGAATTCGAGGCGAAGCACGCCGCCGATTGGGAGGCGCTCGACCGGGCGATTGCCGGACGCAAGCGCAAAAAAAAGGAGGCCGCCGAGGAGATCCCGCCGCAGGACGTGCCGCGCCGCTTCCGCCTGCTCGTGGCGCATCTCGCCCTGGCGCGCGACCGGCAGTACCGCACGTCGCTCATCGACAAGCTGCATGCGCGCGTGGTCGCCGCCCACCTCGCCATCCACGGCGCGCGCGCCGAGCGCCGCGGCGGCGCCCTGGCACAGCTTCGCGAGTTCATCGTCTCGGGCTTTCCCGCGGAGGCGCGCCGCCAGTGGCCCTACCTGCTGGTCGCGGCGATCACGTTCTTCGGACCCTTCCTCGGCGGCATCTTCGTGCTGCAGTACTTCCCCGATTTCGTCTTCTACCTCGCGAGCCCCGAGCAGCTCGCGCAGATCCAGTCCATGTACGCGCCGGGCAACATGCGCTACGGCACCGCGCGCGAGGCCGATACGGACATGATGATGTTCGGCCACTACATCGCGAACAACGTGCGGATCGACTTCCAGGTCGTGGCCGGCGGCGCGTTCTTCGGGCTCGGGACGCTCGCGGCACTCCTCTTCAACGGCATCTTCCTCGGCGCGGTCGCGGGCTATCTCACGCAGATCGGCTACGGCGAGACGTTCTGGGGCTTTGTCGCGGGGCACAGCGCGCCCGAGCTGCTGGGCCTCGTGTACGCGGGCGGCGCGGGCCTGCTGATCGGACACGCCCTCATAGCCCCCGGCCGCACGACACGCGCCGAGGCGCTACGCAGGAACGGCGTTCCCGCCGCGCGCTTGCTCTACGGGGCGGCATTGATGACGGTGATGGCCGCCTTCATCGAGGCGTTCTGGTCCTCGCGTACCTCGCTGCCCTTCGGCATCAAGATCGCGTTCGGCGCGACGCTCGCCGCCGTGTTCTTCATCTACCTCACGTTCGCCGGGCGGCAGCGTGGATCTTGAACGCATGGCCGTGCGGCTGCGCCCGCGCAATCCCACGGAGGCGCTCGATCTCGGCTTCGCCCTCGTACGCGAGCACGCGGGCTCGGTGTACGGAACATGGCTCGCCGCTTATCTGCCGATCGCCTTCCTGACCTACGCGCTGCTCTGGGACCACCCGGTCATCGCGTGGTGCGTGCTGTGGTGGCTGAAGCCGCTCTTCGACCGCATCCTGCTGGCGCTCCTGTCGCGCTCGCTCTTCGGCGAACCGACGGGGCCGCGCGCCATCCTTGGTTCCCCGCGCCAGTGGCTGATGGGCACGCGGATCCTCAGCGCGCTCACCTGGGGCCGCTTCGATTTCGCGCGCTCGTTCCATCTCCCCGTGCACCAGCTCGAGCGCTCGCGCGGCAAGGCGGGGCGCCAGCGCGTCCGCCTGCTCGATCGCGATGCACGCGGCTCGGCCGTGTGGCTCACCTTCCTGCTGCTCGGCGTGGAGCTGTTCCTGGTGATCGCCGTGAGCATCGGGCTCGCCTTGTTGATCCCGGTGCAGGTGCCGGTCGAGAACCTCCTCGAGAACATCTTCCGGTCCGGCACCTCTCGCGACGGCGCGCTCGTCGGCGCGCTGCTCGGCACGTTCGCCACGTCGCTCGTGGAGCCCGTCTACGTCGCTTCGGGCTTCACGCTCTACCTGCAGCGCCGGACCATGCTCGAGGGCTGGGACATCGAGCTTCGCTTCCGCCACCTGGCCGAGCGCCTCGCCGCGCCCGTGGCTTCCGCTGCGGGCGTCGTCGCTGCCCTGCTGCTCGCTTGCGTACTGCTTCCGCTGCCTTCCGTCTCACACGCGCAGGCCGAGCCGCCGGCCGCCGCTCCGCAGAAAGCCGCGGCGAAGGATCCGGCGAAGGAGATCAAGGCCGTGCTCGCCCAGCCGGAATTCGGCAAGACGGAGATGCGCAAGCAGCTCGAGTACGTGGGGCCCAAGTTCGACTGGAAGAGCGACAGCAAGTCGAAGCCGTGGAACTTCGGATGGATCGAGGATCTCGCGCGGTTGCTCGCGGGCATCGCGCGCTACGCGACGTGGATCGTGGGGGGCCTCGCGCTCGCCGTCGTGCTCTACCTGCTGGCGCGCTACGCCCGGCTGCGCGGCTTCGGGGCGGGCCAGGCCGAGCGGCCCGATTTCCTCTTCGGCCTCGACGTGCGTCCCGAGTCGCTGCCGGACGATGTGGCCGCGGTAGCCGCCGCGCTCGCGAAGGAAGGCCGCACGCGCGAGGCGCTCTCGCTCCTCTATCGCGGAGCCCTCGTGCGCTTCCTCGACCAGGGCATGGAGTTCCTGCGCGGCGACACGGAAGGCGATTGCCTGCGCAAGGTCGAGCACAACGCCCGCGACACCGCGCGGCAGTATTTCCGCCGCCTGGTCAGCGCGTGGCAATCGCTCGCGTACGGGCACCGCGCGGTCGGAGCGGAAGCCGTCGTGGCGCTCGCCGGCGAATGGCGGCGCGAGTTCGCCGGCGACGCACAGGCCCCGAGATGACGCGCAAGATCGCCTTCCGCGTCGCGCTCGTGGCCGCGCCCTTCCTGGGCTTGTTCCTCTATGCCGCGTTCAACTGGTACACGTGGGTCGAGCATCCCCACCAGGTGGACCAGGGCGAGGAGGCCCGCAAGAATCCCTACCTCGCGCTGAGCCAGTTCCTGCCGCGCATGGGCGCGCGCACCGAGTTCGCGCGCTCGCCGGTGCAGCTCGCCCGCCCGCCGGAGAAGGGCGTGCTCATCCTCGCCGCGCGCCGCCTGCCGTTCATGACGCAGCAACGGGTGCGCGAGATCGACGCCTGGGTCCGGCGCGGCGGCGTGCTCGTCGTCGAGGCCGAGTCCGGCGGCATCGACGATCCGCTGCTGGACAACTACGGCATCGAGCGCGACGTCCCCGAATGGCTGCGCGGCACGCCCGAGGAACGCCGCGAGGCGAAGAAGCGCGAGAACGAGAAGCGCGAGGCCCTGAAGGCCGCGGATCCGAAGAAGGGCGGGCGGCGCGAGTACCTGGCCAGCATCGTGTGGCCCGGCGCCTCGAAGGTGCTGCGCGTGCGGCAGACCGGGCAGGGCCTGCGCATCGCGGGCGAAGGAGAGCCACCGAACCTCGTGACCGCGATGGCCGACGATCGCCTGGTCGTGGTCGCCTTCGATGCGGATGCGGGCCGGGTCGTGGTGCTGTCGAGCCTCGCCTTCCTTCGCAACCGCGACCTGGGCGAATACCATCACGCCGAGTTCGCGTGGCGCCTCGCCACGGCCGCGCCCGATCAACGCACCTCGATGCTCTTCCTGCGCATTCCGTCCCCGTCGCTGTGGGAGTGGATGCGCGAGAACGCGTGGCCCGTGATGGTCTCGGCGATCGTGCTGCTGCTCCTGTGGCTGGGCCGCATCGTGCCGCGCTTCGGGCCGCTCGAGCCCGAGCCCGCGCCGGTGCGCCGCAGCCTCATCGAACACCTGCGCGCGGCCGGACGTTTCGTGTGGTCGCGCGGCGAGGCGCAACGCCTGCTCGAGGCCGTGCGCGATCGCGTGTGGCGCTCGGCGCTGCGCCGGCGCGGCGGCCTTGCCGGCCTCGCGCACTCCAAGGCCGAAGACACGCTCGTGAGCCTCACCGGGCAAACACCGGCCACCGTGCACCGTGCGCTGAACGGCGGCGGAACGAGCCCCGTCGCATTCGTCACCACAGCCGCGGCATTGCAGGGCCTCGAGTCGGGCCTCGCCCACAGCCTTCGTCATACCGCCGACTCTCGTCATTCCCGCGCAGGCGGGAATCCAGCACCGTCCAAGAACAAGGGAGCCCCTTCATGAGCACCGAGATGCAGATTCCGCCCGACGCGCCCGAGAAGGCCGCGGCGCTGATCAACGCCGTCGCAACCGAGATCCGCAAGGTCGTGGTGGGCCAGGACGAGGTGATCGCGCAATCGCTCGCCGGGCTCGTGGCGGGCGGCCACGTGCTGGTCGAGGGCGTGCCGGGCCTGGGCAAGACGCTGCTCGTGAAGGCACTGGCCCGCACGCTGCGCGCGAGCTTCGCCCGCATCCAGTTCACGCCCGACCTCATGCCCTCGGACGTGACGGGCCACACCATCTACGACGGGGCGACGAGCACCTTCGTGTCGCGCAAGGGGCCGGTGTTCACGAATTTCCTCCTGGCCGACGAGATCAACCGCGCGCCGGCGAAGACGCAGGCCTCGCTGCTCGAGGTGATGCAGGAGGCGCAAGTCACCATCGAGGGCACGGCGCACCCGCTCACGCAGCCGTTCATGGTGTTCGCGACGCAGAACCCGATCGAGCACGAAGGCACGTATCCGCTGCCCGACGCGCAGTTGGACCGCTTCCTGCTCAACGTGCGCATCGGCTACCCCGCCGCGGATGAAGAGGTGCGGCTCACACGCCAGGTGACGCAGTCGATGGTGGGCGACAAGCTCAACGTCGAGGCGGTGCAGCCGGTGCTCGAGGCGAACCAGGTCCTCACGCTGCAGAAGCTGGCCTCGATGCTCACCGTCGACGACAAGGTGATCGACTACGCGGTACGGCTCGCGCGTGCGACGCGCGACCACGCGGGCCTTACGCGCGGCGCCGGGCCGAGGGCGAGCATCGCACTGATTCGCGCGGCCCGGGCCTCCGCCCTCGCCAACGCTCGCCCCTTCGCTTCGCCCGACGACGTAAAGCAGGTCGCCCTCGCGGTCCTGCGGCACCGAGTGTCGGTCTCGCCCGAGTTCGAGATCGAAGGCCGCGATGCGGACTCCATCCTTGGCGACCTGCTGCAATCCGTGGAGGCGCCGCGCCTGTGAGCGCGCACGTGCCGCCCGTATCGCTCTCGCACGCCGGACGGCCTATCCCGTCGCGGCTCGCGGTGGCGCTCGGCGTGGCATTGCTCCTCTTCGCGATCGCCGCGGCGATCTGGCCCGGGCTCACCGACGCGTGGCTCGTGGCCGTCGGCATCGTTGCCGTGGCTGCGCTCGCGGACCTCGCGGCCGCGCGAGCATTACCGCCGCGCCTGGCGCTCGAGCGCCGTATGCCCGGGTCCGTTCCGATCGGCCGCTGGCGCGAATGCTTCCTGCGCATCTCGAATCCCGGCCCGTTCCCCGTGCGCTGCGAGGTGCACGACCATCATCCCGCCTCGGTCGAATCCGCGGGATTGCCCGTGCAGGTGAGCGTTCCCGCGCGCGGCTATGCGATGGCGCCCTACAAGATGCGCGCCACGGAGCGCGGCACGCTCGGCTTCGCGCCTGCCGAGGCACGCGTGGGCTCTCCGTTCAGACTCTGGGACAGCCGCGTGCGCTTCGGAGCCGCGCAATCCGTGCGGAGCTATCCCGATTTCGCCGAGCTCGCCGACTACGCGCTCTTTGCCACCGAGAACCGCCTCTCGCAGATCGGCGTGCTGAAGCAGCGCCGCCGCGGCGAAGGCCTCGAGTTCCACCAGCTTCGCGACTATCGCGAGGGCGATTCACTCCGGCAGATCGACTGGAGTGCCACCGCCCGCCTTCGCCGACCGATCGCCCGCGAGTACCAGGACGAGCGCGACCAGCAGATCGTCTTCCTCATCGACAGTGGCCGGCGCATGAACGCGCGAGACGGGCTGCTCTCGCACTTCGACGAAGTGTTGAACGCGGTGCTGCTCCTCGCCTTCGTCGCGCTGCGCCAGGGCGACGCCGCCGGACTCATGACCTTCGCCGGCGCCGAGCCGCGCTTCGTACCGGCGCGCAAGTCGCGGGAGACGATCAACGCATTCCTGAACGCGCTCTACGACGTGCAGCCGACGCTGCGCCCGCCCGACTATCACGCGGCAGCCGTGGAGCTGTCGCGGCGGTTGAAGCGGCGGTCGCTGGTGGTCGTTGTTTCCAACCTGCGCGACGAAGACGAGGAGACGCTGCTGCCGGCGCTGGCGTTGCTGAAGCGTAAACACCTCGTGCTCTTCGCCAACCTGCGCGAGTCGGCGCTGGACTCCGTCCGCGACACGCCCGTGCGCACGCTGGACGACGCACTCACCTACGCCGCCGGCGCGATCTACGAGCGCGAGCGGGCGAGCATCACGCGCCGCGTCGAGAGCGCGGGTGCGATGCTCCTCGACGTCCCACCGAAGGAGCTCGCCGTGCGCCTCGTGAATCGCTACCTCGACCTCAAACGCTCCGGGAGGTTCTGATGGTTCGCGCGCTTCTGTTCGTTGCAGTGCTTCTCGCAGCCGAAGCGCGTGCCCAGGCGCCCGAGGTCATCGCCGCCCATCCGCCAGGCAAGGGTCCCTTCCCGGTCATGGTGCTTGGAGCCGGCCAGGGTTATCACATGCGCCTGCCGATCCTGGAGCAAACCGCCTCGGCGCTCGTGAAGGAAGGGGTCGCCGTCTATCGATTCGACTGGCGCTTCTACACGCGCGATCCCGCGAAGCTGGAGATGTCCCCCGGCCTGGCCGAAGAGACCGCCGACTTCCAGGCCGTGCTCGCGCTTGTGCGCGCGGACCCGAAGGTCGACAAGACCAGGGTCTTCGTCGGAGGCAAGTCGCTCGGCTCGCTGGTCAGCTATCGCGTATTCGCCGCGGACCCCACCCTGAAAGGTATCGCGCTGATCACGCCCGTTTGCCACCAGGGCCCGATCGAGAAGATGTATCCCGGGATCGAGAGGGAAAAGCGTCCCGTAGCCTTCATCCTCGGCGACAAGGATCCCGTCTGTCCCGCCGCGCGCTTCGCGGAGTACGTGGCGCTTCCGGGGATTTCGAACAGCAAGCAACAGGCATCTCTGACCCGGGGCGATCATGCGTTCGGCTACGGCCCGGATGCCTCGGCGGAACAGAAGGGCCAGCAAGCGAAGAACATCGAGTTCGTCGCGGGCTATGTCGCCGAGTTCGCGGCGCAGGCATCGAAGGTGCCGAACTGACATGAAGAAGGTGATTCCCCTGGCGGTGGCCGCGGTCCTGTTCCTGGTGGCGGTCGTGGCCGGGAAGATCATCGGCAAGATGCGCGAACCGGCGAAGAACAATCCGTCGCAGGTGCAGGAGATCCTGCGGACGGCCGTGACCGAGTTCAACAAGCAGGCGCCGATGATGGTCGATGCGGCCACGCGCCTGGATCGCGCGTCCTCGGCCGGAAGCGTGCTCACATATCACTACACGCTCCTCCAGAGGCCCGCGCCGGGGGAAACCCTGGAGCAGCTCCGCGCCAATGTCCCGGCTTTCGAGGAAACAACGAAGAAGAAGGTCTGCGCGGATGACAAGCTCCGTGCCCTGCTCGGCATCGGCGTCACGATGCGCTATGCATACGTCACGACGGCCAGCGAGAACGCGTTCGAATTCGCAGTGACGCAGGAAGCCTGCCTCTTCGAGCCGCCCAGGAAGTAATGGAACGCCCCGCCCATCCGCTGTTGCGCCCCTTCGTGCGAAGCGTCTGGCACGGCGGCTCGACGGCGCGCGGCGGAACGCAAACGGAGAACATGGCGCCCTCGGCGGAGATGCATATCGCCTTCCGCTTGCAAGGTCCCACCGTGCGGCTCATCGAAGGCGGCAGCGCGGCGGCGTACGGACACGCGGTCGCCTGCGGCATGCGCGCTTCGTTCTACATAAAGGAGACGGTTCCTGGAACGATGACGGTCGGCGCGCAACTGCGGCCCGGTGCGGCGCGGGCGCTGCTCGGCGTGACCGCGGACGAGCTCGCGGGCCGGCATGTGCGCCTCGGCGATCTCTGGGGAGACGCGACCGTGAACGCGGCGTTGGGCGAGATGCGCGAGGCAAAGCGTCCCGAGGAGCGGCTGCGCGTGATGGAGGCATTCCTCGTCTCGCGCGTGCGGCCCGTGCGCGGCCTCCATCCCGCGGTAGCACAGTCGCTGATGCGCTTCGACCCCGCGAGCCGGGTCGCCGACCTCGTGCGCGAGAGCGGCTACAGCCACCGCGCGTTCATCGCGATGTTCCGCCAGGAGGTGGGCCTGCCGCCGAAGCTCTACGCGCGGGTGATGCGATTCCGCCAGGTGCTCGAGCGGCTCGAGGGCGACCCAGCCATCGACTGGGCGGCGCTGGCGATCGAGGCGGGCTACAGCGACCAGGCGCATTTCAGCCGGGAGTTCAGCGAGTTCGCCGGCGTGACGCCCGAGCAGTACCGCCGCATCGCACCGGCCTTCAAGGACCACATCCCGGTCAATTTCATTCAAGACGGGACCGCGCGCCGCGGCTAGAGTTGGCGCATCACCCGATCGGAGTCCGCCATGGCCAACACCGTCCACGAGCTGTTCGCGTACATCTGCGTTTCCGACGCCGGCGCCGCGCTGCGTTTCTATTGCGACGTCTTCGGCGCGAAGGAGCTCTTCCGCCTCACCGAGCCCACGGGGCGCATCGGCCACGCGGAGCTGCAGCTCGGCGGCACCACGCTCATGATCTCCGACGAGTTTCCCGAGTACGGCATCCGCGGCCCGCACCTCGTGGGCGGCACGCCGGTGACGCTGCACCTGCACGTGGACAATGCCGACGCGATGATCGAGAAGGCGGTCGCCGCGGGAGCCAGGCTCGAACGCCCGCCCTCGGACGCCTTCTACGGCGAGCGCGGCGGCAGCGTCTTCGATCCCTGGGGCCACCGGTGGCTGATCGGCCACAGCATCGAGAAGGTCACGCCCGAGGAAATGCAGCGCCGCTACGACGCGATGTTCAAGTAACGGTAACAAAAAGACTTCGCCGGGCTGTCGAAAATGACGGGCCGGGGTACGACTAGTCGTACCTACAACCCGAAGGAGTCTTTCCCATGCGTTACATGTCGATCTACCGCGCCGCCGAATCCACCGCTCCGCCCTCCGCCGAGGACATGGCGAAGATGGGTGCCTTCAACGAGAGGATGACCCGGTCGGGCGTCCTCATCGCGACCGGCGGCTGCCTGCCCAGCTCGCTGGGTGCGCGGGTGCGTGCCGCCAGCGGCAAGGTGTCCGTGACCGACGGCCCGTTCGTCGAGACGAAGGAGGTCACGGCGGGCTTCGCCATCATCGAATGCGAGTCGAAGGCGCAGGCGATCCAGCTCGCGAAGGAGTTCCTGGCCGTGGCCGGGGGCGACGGCGAGTGCGAGGTCCGCGAGATGTTCACCGGCGGGGACTGCGGTCACGCGGACTGAACCTTCTGGCATGATCGGCGCATGCCCCGTGCGTGCGCCGTCCTCTTCCTGACCCTGCTCCTCACGGGGTGCGCGACCAGCGTCTTCAACCCGGCGACCAACAAGCCGATGACGAAGGACACGCCGCCGGGAATGGACGCCCCGCTGGACCTCGTCTCCGAGAACGCGATCGCGATTTCGTTCTCGGGCGGCGGGCTGCGCGCCGCGGCCTTCGCGCATGGCGTGCTCACGGCCCTCAAGGACACCAAGACGCCGCAAGGCACGCTCGCCGACGACGTCACTTTCCTCACGAGCGTCTCCGGAGGCTCGCTCGCCTCCGCGTACTTCGGCCTGAACGGGCCGAAGGGGCTCGAGGATTTCCGCGAGAAGGTGCTGCTGCGCGACTTCGAGCGCGACATGCACCTCTCGGTCCTGTCGCCGAACAACCTCCTGCGGATCCTCGGCGGCGGGCTCAATGCGCGCGAGAATTTCGGCGACTCGCTCGACAAGCACGTCTTCAACGGCGCGACCTTCGCCGACATCTATCGCCACCGCAAGCCCGACGTCCGCATCCACGCGACCGAGCTCTACGCCGGCATCCCGTTCCCGTTCATCCCGCGCGCGTTCTCGATCCTGTGCTCCGACATCCGCAGCTACAGCGTGGCCGACGCCGTCGTGGCGTCGATGGCGGTGCCGCTCGTGTTCTCCCCGGTGGTGATGCGCGCCTATCCCGACGAGTGCAACGAGCCGCTGCCTCCGCTCTTCGAGCGGGTCAACGCCGATCCCGACGCGCCCCGGATCCTGAAGGCCGCCGCGCAGATGGCGTACTACCGCGATCCGAAGCGCGTGAAGTACCTGAAGCTCGTGGACGGCGGCGTCACCGACAACCTGGGGCTCGCCACTATCGCCGTCACGCGTGCGATCCTCGACACGCCCTATGCACCGATGACGGAGCGCGACGCCGTGAAGGTGCGCCGCATGATCTTCATCGTGGTCGATGCTTCGCGAGGGCCCGGGGGCGAATGGGCGCTCTCGGAGATGGGACCGGGCGGCGTGGATCTCGCGCTCGCGGCGTCGGACGTGTCCACGAACTCCTCGGCGCGCTTCGCCGCGGACAGCTTCGGCACCATGGTGCGCGAATGGCGCGAGTCGCTGGTGCGCTTCCGCTGCGCGCTCTCGGACGAGCAGGTCGTGCAGCTCGGCGGTCCCTCGAAGGGCTGGAACTGCGACGACGTGAAGTTCCTGCTCGCCTTCCTCACCATCGACCGGCTGGAGCCCGAGTACCGCGACAAGCTGAACGCGATTCCCACGCGCCTCACGCTGACCCCGCAGCAGGTCGACGATGCCATCGAGGGCGGACGGCGTGGTGCGCTCGGGCTGCGGCGCCTGCAACAGTACATCCGCGAGCGCGTGGAGCCTACTTCGGAGGCAACAGTTCCTCGCCCTTGAACCACTCGGCGGGATCGACGTCGGTGAAGATCACACGCGTGGCCTGCGGGCGTGCACCGATGTGCTTCGCCAGTGCCTCGACAATGTCTCGCGCCGCGGCTTCCTTCTGCTCGATCGTGCGTCCGCGCAGGAGCTGGACCTGGACGATGGGCATTCGCTTCTCCTCAGGATGTAGTCGGCGTCAGTATGCCCAAGGCCGGCGTTCGCGGTCTTTGGTCCGGAACGCATCGAGCTCGCCCTGGCGGGAGAGCGTCATCGCGATCTCATCCATTCCCTCGAGCAGCATGTGGCGCAGCGTCGGTTGCGCGGTGAAAGCGAACACCGAGCCCTTGGGCGACGTCACCGTCTGCGTCTCGAGATCCACGGTGACCTTGCCCGCGCCCTTGGAGGCTTCCACCTCTTCGACGATCTGCCGGACCTGCTCGATCGGCAGCTCTACCGGAACGATCCCGTTGCGGTAGCAGTTGTTGAAGAAGATGCCGCCGAAGGACGGCGCGATCACCGCGCGGAAGCCGTACTCGCGCAGCGCCCAGGGCGCGCGCTCGCGAGAGGAACCGCAGCCGAAGTTGCGGTCGGCGAGCAGCACCTCGGACTTGTCGTACGGCGGCTGGTTGAGGATGAACTCGGGATTCGGCGATCCATCCGGCATGTAGCGGTGATGGTGGAACAGGTGCTTGCCGTAGCCCTTCGAGTCGGTGCCGCCGAGGAAGAGCGTCGGGATGATCTGGTCCGTGTCGATGTTGATGCGCATCATCGGCGCGGCGACTGCGGTGACCTTGCGGAAGGATTCCATGGTCAGCTCCTCGCGTCCGCGATGCAGCCCGCGATCGCGGAAGCGGCCACCGTCGCCGGGCTCGCGAGGTGCGTGCGCGTCTTCGGGCCTTGCCGGCCCTGGAAGTTGCGGTTGGTCGTGCTGATGGTGCGCAGGTCCGAGAAGCGATTGTCGCCGATGCTGCCGCAAAAGCCGCAGGCCGATTCGTGCCACTCGAAGCCGGCTTCCTTGAAGATGAGGTCCAGCCCCTCGGCCTCGGCGGCACGCTTCACCGGCGTCGAGCCCGGGATGCACACGGCCTGGACGCCGGCTTTCACCTTGTGGCCTTTCAACACCGCCGCGGCCACGCGCAAATCCGAGAGACGCGCGTTGGTGCACGACCCGATGTAGGCCACGTCGATCGGCAGTCCCTTCAACGCCATGCCGGGCGTGAGCTGCATGTACTGCATGGCGCTTTCGGCGAGCGCGCGAGCCTCGCTGTCGGCGGCTTCCGAAAGCTCCGGCACGCGCCCGTCGATGGAAGTCACCTGCTGCGGACTTGTGCCCCACGTGACCTGCGGCACGAGCGTGTCGCAGTCAATCTCCACTTCACGGTCGAACTTCGCGCCCTCGTCGGTGCGAAGCGTCCTCCAGTACGCGGCGGCCTTCTCCCACGCCTCGCCCTTGGGCGAGAACTCCTTGCCCTTGAGGAAGTCGATGGTCGATTCGTCGGGCGGCACGAACCCGTACTTGCTCTGGAACTCGATCGACATGTTGCAGATCGTGAGCCGCCCTTCGATCGGAAGCGCTGTGACGGCCGGCCCGGCGTATTCGGTGGCGAAGCCGATGCCGCCCTGCGCGCCGATCTTGCCGATGAGCGCGAGGATCATGTCCTTCGCGTAGACGCCGGCACCGAGCTTGCCGTTGAAGGTGACGCGCAACTGCTTCGGCTTCGATTGCGCGAGGGCCTGCGTGGCGAGTGCGTGTTCCGCTTCCGACGCACCGATGCCCCATGCGAGCGCGCCGACTCCGCCCACTGTCGACGTATGGCTATCGCAGCACACAAGCGTCGCACCCGGGAACGCGATGCCGAGCTCGGGCGCCACAACGTGCGCGATGCCCTGGCGTGCATCGTCGAAGTCGATGAAGTGGAAGCCCCACTCGCGCGAGGCCTTGCGCGTCGCCTCGATCATGATGGGACCGCTCTTCGACACGGAGTCCGTCGGGCCGCGGCCGGGCTTCGTGGAGATCAGGTGCTCGATCACCGTGAACACCTGGTTCTTGTTCATCGGCTGCCGGCCCGCCTTCGCGAGCGACGTGACCACCTGGCTGCCCGACAGCTCGTGCAGCACCAGGCGATCGACCTGCAGCAGGTCCGCGTCATCGCCCAGCTTGGCGATCACGTGGTCTTCCCACACCTTGTCGAAGAACGTCTTCATGTCTATCCCGTCATTCCCGCGAAGGCGGGAATCCAGTGGGTCCCCGCCTTCGCGGGGACGACGATGAATAAAGGAGTCTGACTCCTTTATTCACCTACTTCACGACGTAACGCTTCTCGAGGTCCTGGTACTTTTTCGCGTTCAGGGCTTCCTGGCGTTCCTTGAACATCATGATCTTGTCCTCGACGCCGACGATCGTGCCTTTGGTGTGCAGGTGTCCGAGCACTTGTTGCATGGCGAGCAGCGAAGCCTGCAGCGCGGCGTTCGCATAGACGATCACGGAGTATCCGGCCGCGGCGAGCTCCTCGCGGGGCAGCAGCGGCGTCTTGCCGCCGATCACCATGTTGCAGATGTGGATGCCCGGCACCGCCTTCGGGATGGCGAGCAGCTCCTCCTTGGTGATGGGCGCCTCGACGAAGAGGAAATCCGCTCCCGCCTCCTGGTAGGCACGCGCGCGGTCGAGCGCGGCTTCGAAGCCTTCGACGGCACGAGCGTCTGTGCGGGCGAGGATCATCATGTCCGGATCGACGCGCGCATCGACGGCGGCCTTCAGCTTCGCGACCATTTCCGACTTCGGGATCACGTCCTTGCCTTCGAAGTGGCCGCAGCGCTTCGGGTAGGTCTGGTCCTCGATCATGATGGCGTTCGCTCCGGCACGCTCGAAGAGCTGCACGGTGCGGCGCGTGTTCAGCGCGTTGCCGAAGCCGGTGTCGGCGTCGGCCAGGATGCAGAGCTCCGTCACGTCGCGCATTGCCGCCACGTGGGCCGCGACTTCCGTCGACGTCGTGAGGCCGATGTCGGGCACGCCGAGGTACGTGTTGGCGATGGCGGCACCACTGGCCATCGTCATCTTGTGGCCGGCGGCCTCGATCATCCGCGCGGCGAGCGCGTTGGCACAGCCCGGCATGATGTGGCCCGCGCCGACCGTCAGGAGGCGGCGCATTTCCTTGTTGAGTTTGCTGGAGCTCATTCGATTTTCACCTTTGCTTTTTCTGCCACGGTTTTCCAGCGCTCGATATCGGAGCGCACGATCTGCATCATCTGTTCGGGCGTGCCACCGACCGCGGTGGATCCCTCCGCCTCGAACTTGTCGGTGACGGCCTTGTGCTTGAGCGCCGCGTTCAGCTCCGCGTTGAGGAAGGCCACGATGTCCGCCGGGATGCCCTTCGGCCCCGCGACGGCCTTCCAGTCCACGACCTTGTAGTCGGGGAATCCAACTTCGGTGAAGGTCGGCACGTCCGGCAGGCTCGGACCGCGCTTCTCGCCCACGACCGCCAGCGCGCGAACGCGGCCCGACTTCACGTACGGCGCACCGAACGTGGCGCTGGAAAGCATGAGGTCGACGGAGTTGCCGAGCAGGTCGTTGAAGGCCTGCGACGAACCTTTGTACGGTACATGGACGAGGTCGATGTTCATCATGAACGCCATCTCCTCCATGCCGAGGTGCGCGATGGAGCCCACGCCCGCCGAGCCGTGCGTGAGCTTGTGCGGGTTCTTCTTCGCGAAATCGATCATGTCCTTGATGGACTTGAGCGGCGAGGCGGTGTTCACCATGAGGAGCAGCGGGTCGCGCGCCACCATCATGATCGGCTGCATGTCGTTGATGGGATCGAAGCCCAGCCTGGGATTCAACGCCGCCTGGATCGGATAGGTGCTCGACATGTTGAGCACCGTGTAGCCGTCGGGCGGCGACTTCATCACGTACTCCGCCCCGATGTTGCCGCCGGCGCCCACGCGGTTCTCGACCACGATCGGGTTGCCGGTCCTCTCGGAGACGCGCTGCGCGAGCATGCGAGCGGTGAGGTCCCCGCCGCCGCCGGCCGCGAAGGGCACGACGAACTTGATCGGCTTGGACGGAAACTTCTCGCGTTGCTGCGCCCACGCGGCGGTGGCGGACGCTGCGCCCAGCGCGAGTGCGGACTTCACGAACGTGCGTCGTTGCATTGGATGATCCTCCGAGTTGCGGTGGTCTTTTCTTTTCAGTATGCAGGATGGATCTGTCGCGCCACCAATACCGTTTTAGTAACGAAGCAATAAAGGGGTCAGACCACTTTATTGCTTCCCTATTTCTTGAGCACCGCGCGGTCCCAGGGCGGGTTCGGCGGCACGACGGTGGCGAGGAAATCCAGGAAGGCGCGAACGCGAGCGGCGAGGTGGCGGTTGGGGAGGTAGACCGCGGAGACGGGCGGCCCGAGCGTCACGAAGTCGGGCATCACGACCTTGAGCTTCCCGGACTTCACCGCATCGACGGCAATGAAAGTCGCCACCGAGACGATGCCCTCGCCCTTCAGCGCGGCGTCCACCAGCGCCTCGGAGTTGTTCACGTTCAACCGTCCCACGAACGTCCTGGCGAATCGCACTCCACGATGCGCGAAGGGCCACTCGCGATGGCGGCCGAGGGACGGGATCCAGTACGTGAGGCAGCGATGGTTCTCGAGGTCCTCGGGCTTCTTCGGCGTGCCGTGCTTCGCGAGGTACGCGGGCGAGGCGCAGGTGACGAAGCGGATGTCGTAGATCTTGCGGGCGATGACGCGCGAATCCGGAACATCCCCGATCCGAACGGCCACATCCAGCCCCTCGTCGGCGAAATCGACGACGCGATCGGACAGGTCCACGTCGAGCGTGAGGTCCGGGTGAGCCTTGAGGAACGCCTGCACCTTGGGCAGTACGACGAGGCGGCCGAAGGCCAGCGGCATCTGGATGCGAAGTCGCCCGCGCAACTGCAGGCGGCCGCGCGTCATCAGCTCTTCGGCTTCCTGGATGTCGTCGAGGATTCGCCGGCAGCGCTCGAGGAATGCCTGGCCGTCATTGGTGAGGGCGACGCTGCGCGTGGTGCGGTTGAAGAGCTTCACGCCGAGGCGCGATTCGAGGCGCGCGATGGCCTTGGAGACGGCCGGCCCGGACATGTCCAGCTGCTGCGCCGTGGCCTTGAAGCTGCCGCTGTCGGCGAGGCGCACGAAGGCGCCGAGGTCCGCGAGGTTGTCGAGCATGGGATTCGTAACCCGGTGTTACCAGTGAACTGAATCCTAGCCCATTTATTTACCACCCGCGCGGTTCCTATCATCGCGGTTCCGCCTCGGCTCCATTCCTATAAAACATGAGCACCACCCTGCCGCCCCTGCAGGAGCACGCCACGCGCGACCTCGCGCGCTTCGGCTCGTCCCTCCAGTTCGACCAGATCCCTCCGGAAGCCGTCCAGCGCATGAAATCCTCCGTGCTGGACAGCCTGGGCTGCTGCCTCTTCGGCGCCACCCTGCCGTGGACGAAGAAAGTCGCGGAGCTGGCCGACCTCGAGGGCGCGAAGCCGGTCGCCTCGCTGATCGGCATGGGCCGCAAGACCTCCGCCGCACTCGCCGCACTCGTGAACGGAACCTCGGGCCACGCCTTCGAGCTGGACGACATCCACAAGGAATCGATCCTCCACGCGGGCACCCTCACGACGCCCGTCGGCATCGCGCTCGCCGAAGAAGCCGGCCGCGGGAGCGGCAAGGACCTCATCACCGCGATGGTCGCGGGCTACGAGATCGCCACGCGCATCGGCAACGGCGCGACGATGGATCTCTTCATGCGTGGCTTCCATCCGCAAGGGACGACGGGCGCCTTCGCGTCCGGTGCCACGGCCGCCCGCATGCTCGGCCTCGATGCGACGCGGTTCCAGCACGCGCTCGGCGTCGCGGGCTCGCTCGGCGCCGGCCTCATGGCGGCCCAGGAGGGCGCAATGGTGAAGCGCCTGCACTGCGGCCACGCATCGCAAGTGGGCGTCTACGCCGCCAAGCTCGCCGCGAAGGATTTCACCGGCATCGTCGACATCGTCGAGGCGCCCTATGGCGGCTTCGTCTCGTCGCACTCCACCAAGCCGAATCCCGCGCGCCTCACCGACGGCCTCGGCACGAAGTGGGAGACGCTGCAGGTCGGCTACAAGCCCCACGCGAGCGTGACCAGCATCCACAGCGCGCTCGATGCGCTGAAGGAAATCATGGTCGAGAACAAGCTCGCGGCCGACGACATCGCGGCCGTGGACACGGGCCTCTCGCCGATGACGTACGTGCACTGCGCCTGGGAGTACAAGGCGCAAGGCGTCACCGCCGCGCAGATGAACCTCTTCTACGGCATGGCCGTGATCGCCTACGACGGTGTGGCCTTCACCTCGCAGTATCAGGAATCGCGATTGAAGGACCCGAAGATCCTGGGTTTCATTGCGAGGCAGAAGGCGTACGTGGACAAGGAGATCGAGGCGATGGGCAAGGATTTCCGCCACGCCTGCCGCGTGAAGGTCACGACGAAGGACGGCCGCACCTTCGAGAAGCTGGCGCTGCATCGCCGTGGCAGTCCGGAGAAGCCGCTCACGCCCGCGGAGATCGTCGACAAGTTCTACAACGTTGTCGCACCTTGCATGGCCCGCGGCGATGCGCAGCGCGTCGTCGAGGTCGTCGATCGCCTCGAAACGCTGCCCGATCTCAAGCCACTGATCGAAGCCATAGCTCAACCCGTCAAATAGATGGGGTCAGACCCCAATTAAATATGAGCACTTACGCAGAGAAACTCGCCACCCGATTCACCGGACTCAAGTACGCCGCGCTGCCCGAGAACACGACGCATGGCGTGAAGCGCCTGCTGCTGGACTACCTCGGCGTGGCCGTCGGCGGCAGCCAGCACGACAGCGGCGAGGCCGCGCGGGCCTTCGCGAAGCACGAAGGCGGCAAGGGGCCGGCGCGGATCATCGGCGACAACGCGAGCGTCTCGATGACCACCGCCGCGTTCGCCAACGCCATCTCCTCGCACTCGCTGGAGCTGGACGACATCGATGTCCTCGCGCTCTTCCACTTCAGCCCGCCCGTCTACTCCTCGGCGCTCGCCGCCGCGGAAGGTTCCAGCGCGAACGGCAAGGACCTCATCGTGGCCCTGGCCGCGGGCTGCGAAATGATGGAACGCGCGAGCCGCGCCGCGAATCCCTCGATGCGCAACCGCGGCTTCCACACCACGCCGAACGCGGGCGTCTTCGGCTCCACGATCGCCGCGGCGAAGATGCTGAAGCTGAACGCCGCGAAGACCGTCTCCGCCCTCGGCATGGCGGGCGCGCAGTCGGCCGGCCTGATGGAGATGTACGGCCCGTCGATGCAGAAGCGCTTCAACCCCGGTCCCGCGGCGCGCAGCGGCATCACCAGCGCGCTGATGGCGAAGCTCGGCTTCACCGGCACGGCGCTCGTCTTCGAGGGCGAACGCGGCTGGCTCAACGCCTACAGCGACCAGCGCAAGCCGCACGCCCTCGACGAAGGCCTGGACGGCGACTACCCGCTCGACATCGAGTTCAAGCCCTACTCGTGCGCGCGCCCCATCCACAACGCGATCGACTGCGCGCTGGAGATCCGCAAGCAACCCGGCTTCGACCCCAAGAAGGTGACCTCGATCGACATCGAGCGCCACGAGGACTGGTCCAAGTACCACCGCAACGCAACGCCGACCACGTACCACGAGGCGCAGGTGTCGCTGCCCTTCTCCGTCGCCGTCGCGATGCTCGAGGGCAAGGCACTGCTGAAGCAGTACTCGGACAAGAACATCCGCAACGCCGACGTAAAGCGCCTTTCGGCCCTCGCGCGGTTCGAGACCGTGCGCCTCCCGCGCGGCGTGTCGGTCCGCATCACCGTCACGCAATCCGACGGGATGATCTACACCTCGCAGGTCGACTATCCCAAGGGCTCGATCCAGAACTCGATGAGCGACGACGAGCTGCGCGTGAAGTTCGACAGCCTCGCCTCGCCGGTGATCGGTGCGAAGAAAGCGACGGCGCTCGCGGACATGGCGATGAACGTGGAGAAGGTCGCCTCGATCTCCGAAATGCTGAAGCTCACGATCGTAAGGTGAAGCTGGATTCCCGCCTTCGCGGGAATGACACGAGTGATGGACGACGAATGACCCTGCCGACGTACGAAGTCCTCGCCCTGAAATACGCCTGGCGCAAAGCCCGGCGGAAGGACCTCTTCATCGGCGGCGACCCGCACGACGCGGACACGACCATGGACTACTTCCTCTGGGTGGTTCGTACGCCCGAGCACACGTTCGTCGTGGACACCGGCTTCAACCAGGACATGGCCGACAAGCGCCACCGCACGCTGCTGCGCACGCCCGTGGAAGCCTTGCAGCTCGTGGGCGTGGACGCGAAGGCCGTTGAGCACGTGATCGTCACGCACTTCCACAACGACCACATCGGCGCCTGGGACTCGTTCCCGAACGCGACTTTCCACCTGCAGGAGAGCGAGATGGACTTCTCGACCGGCCGCTCGATGCGCCACGAGCGCTTCAACCGTGCCGTCGAGCCCGACCACGTGTGCGGCCTCGTGCGGAAGGTCTACGAGAAGAAGGTGACCTTCCACGATGGCGATGGCGAAATCGCACCGGGCCTCTCCGTGCACCGCGTCGGCGGCCACACGAAGGGCATGCAGGCGGTGCGCGTGCACACGAAGCGCGGCTGGATCGTGCTCGCGAGCGACGCCTCGCACTACTACGAGCACTTCGAGAAGCTGCGCGCCTTCCCGCTCGTCTATCACGTCGGCGAAATGATGGAAGGCTTCGGCAAGCTCGTGATGCTCGCCGACACGCCGAGCCACGTCGTACCCGGACACGACCCGCTGGTGATGCAACGCTATCCCGCGCCCACGCAGGCGCTGGAAGGCATCGCCGCGCGTCTTGATGTAGCACCCCACGAAGCGCACGGCAGTGCCTGAACCCACGAGGCGCACACAACAAAAGCATCACGAGGAGAATTCATGAAACGCATCGCAGCCGCAGTCCTCGCCCTCGCCGCCACGGTGGCGAGCGCCGCCTTCCCCGAGAAGCCGATCAAGATGGTCGTGCCCTTCCCGCCCGGAAGCGGCACCGACATCGTCGCGCGCGAGCTCGCCGAAGGCATGGCGCGGGACCTGAAGCAGCCCGTGATCATCGACAACAAGGGCGGCGCGCAGGGAATCATCGGCATGACGACGGCGACCAGCTCGCCCGCCGACGGCTACACGATCGTGATCCTGGGCGTCACGACCGGCGCCTCGAACGTGAGCATGTACCGGAAGCTCCCTTACGACCCGCTGAAGGACCTGACGCCCATCGGCATGATCGCCGACTCGCCGATCGTGCTCATTGGTGGACCCAAGGTCCAGGCGAACACGCTCGAAGAGCTGGTGAAGTACGGCCGCGCCAATCCCGGCAAGCTCACCTACGGCTATGGCTCGGGCAGCGCGCAAGTCGCCGCGGCCCGCGTGGTCTCGCTCGGCAAATTCGAAGCGCTCCCGGTCGCGTACAAAGGCTCGCCGCAAGCGCTGGTCGACGTGATGAGCGGCCAGGTGGACTTCATGTTCGTGGACCTCTCCGTCGCCGTGACGCAGCTCGCCGCCGGCAAGGTGAAGGCGTACGGCGTCTCCACCAAGCAGCGCTTCCCGCAGGCGCCGCAGATTCCGTCCATCCATGAAGCCGGACTTCCGGGGTACGACCTCTCGGTCTGGTTCGGCATGGCGGCTCCCGTGGGCGTGCCGCCGGAGATCGTCGCTCGCCTCTCGCAGGCGCTGAACGCGGCGCTGGCGAGTCCGGAGCTCGCGAAGAAATTCGAAGTGAAGGGGCTCGCGGTGAAGGCGAGCACGCCGGCGGAGTTCGGGGCTTTCATGAAGACCGAGATTGCGAGCTGGGGGACGATGATCAAGGAAGCCGGAATTCCTCCACAGGATTAAGAGCAGGAAGGTTGGAAGGCCCATTTGAAAGGGAAGGATGGGAAGGAAAAGCGGAGGAAGGGAAGGAGATCATTAAATGGGATTGAAGTGCCGTCGCCTCGATCTCAGGCGCCGCAACCATTTCGCTTTCAGAGCTTTCCTTCCCTTCCTCCGCTTTTCCTTCCCTTCCTTCCCCTTAAAACCCAACGTTTGAACTGTCGACCATGAAGATCACGGGAAACAAATTCGTCATCACCGGAGGTGTCAGCCTCATCGGTTCCCACACGGCCGAAAAACTCCTTGAATCCGGCGCCCGCGAAGTCGTGCTCTTCGACAACTACTCCCTCGGCTCCACGGACCTCATCGCGGACCTGATGAAGGACGCGCGCATCAAAGTGGTGAAGGGCGACATCCGCCAAGCCTCGGATCTCTTCGACGCATTCAAGGACACGACCGGTGTGTTCTCCTTCGCCGCGTTCCTCACGCTGCCCCTCGGCCAGAACCCGCCGCTGGGCCTCGAGGTGAACGTGATGGGCCAGCTGAATCTCATGGAGGCCTGCCGCTACGCCGGCGTGAAGAAAGTGGTCTTCTCCTCGTCGACGGCGATCTACGGCGATCCGGGCAAGGAAGAGCTGCGCGAAGACGGCCCGATCAACTTCGCGACGTTCTCGCCCGCGGCCACGCTCTACTCCGCCACCAAGATCATCGGCGAGAACCTGGGGCGCCTCTATCACCAGCGCCACGGCATCGAGTTCGTCGGCATGCGTTATTCCACGGTGTATGGCGAGCGCCAGCACTACCGCGGCGTGAACGCGCTCTACATCATGGAGAACTACGACCGCATCCTGCGCGGGGAGCGTCCGACGATTCCCGACGACGGGCGGGAGGTGCACGACTACATCCATGTCTCCGACGTGGCGGCGGCGAACGTGGCCGCGATGGCGAGCGACGTCTCGGGCGAGAGCTTCAACGTCTGCACCGGCAAGGCGTCCACGCTGAACGAGCTGGTGCGCGTGCTGCTGGAGGCGATGGGCTCGAAGCTCGAGCCCGAATACAGGACGGATCCGAAGGCGTTGCGGGCTTCCACGTCGACGGAGATGCATTTCAGCCGAGCCAAGGCCGAGCGCCTGCTGGGCTGGACCCCGAAGGTGGATCTGGCGGAAGGCGTGCGGCGCCTCGTGGCATGGCGGCGCGCGCAGGACACGAACAGGAGAGCGGCATGACGAACATCGGCGGCAAGGAATGGCAGGCGGTGGCGACGACGAGCCAGGGCACCACGCGGCAGCTGGCCGGCTTCATCGCGAAACTGAAACCCTCGGACGTCCCGGCGCCCGTGAAGAAGATCGTGCGGAAGGCCTTCGTCGACGCGATCGGCTGCGGCCTGCACGGGCTCACGATGCCGTGGGCGCGCACCATCCACGACTTCGCCCATGAGCAGGGCGGCCCGACGGAAGCCACGATGTGGTGCGGCGGCGGCGCAAAAGTCTCGGCGATGAACGCGGCCCTCGCGGCCGGAACCGCCGTGCACTCGTTCGACTTCGACGACCACGCGCGCGCCAAGATCCATCCGGGCGCGGTGGTGATCCCCGCGGCGCTGGCGCTCGGCGAGCGCGAGAACATCAGCGGCGAGCGGCTCATGACGGCCATCGCCGCGGGCTACGAGACGATGATCCGTGTCTCGCTCGCGGCCAACCCCAGCTCCTCGCGCATGCGCGGCTGGCACCTCACGGGCACCACCGGCACCTTCGGCGCCGCGGCCGCCGCGAGCGTGATCCTCGGCCTCGATGCGGAGACCACGGCGAGCGCGCTCGGCATGGCCGGCACGCAGTCGTCGGGCCTGTGGGCGTTCAACAGCGACGGCGCGATGAGCAAGCGGTTCCATCCGGGACGCGCGGCGCAGAGCGGGATCATGGCGGCACTCCTCGCGCAGCGCGGCTACCACGGCCCGCGCTTCATCCTCGAGGCTCCGGATGGCGGCTTCCTGCAGGCGACGTCCGATGAAGTCCGCATCCACGAGATCGCCGACGGCCTCGGCCGCGACTGGCGCACCGAGGGCACGTGCTTCAAGCCGTATGCGTGCTGCGGCAGCAACCATTCGAGCATCGACGCGGCGCTCGCGGTCCTCGCCGAGAACAAGCTGGAAGCGAAGGATGTGAAGCGCGTGCTGATCGGCGTCTCGCGCGTGGTCGAGACGCAGACGGGCTTCGTCTACCGCCCGACCACGGTGCTGAACGCGCAGATGAGCATCCGCTACGACGTGGCCGTGGGTATGCTGGACGGCCAGGCGTACCTCGAGCAGTTCACCGAGGAGCGGATCAAGGAACGTGACGTCGTCGATCTCGCCTCGCGCATCGACGTGCAGGTCGATCAGGAGATGGACGCTGTCTATCCGGAGCTCTACGCCGGCAAGGTGACGGTCGAGACCCGCGACGGCCGCAAGATCGTGAAGCGCGTGGACTACTCGCGCGGCATGCCGGAGAACCCGATGGACGAGGCCGAGGTGCGCCGAAAGTTCATCTCCCTCGCCACCGCGGCGGCGGGGCCGGAGACGGCTCGCGCCATCCTCGCCATCGTGGACGCCACGCCCGAGGCCACGACGGTCCGCTCGCTCGCCACCGCGCTGGGACGGGTGAAGATCATCGGATGAAGCACGCCGCCGTCACGGGCTCGGCTTCGGGCATCGGCCTCGACTGTTGCGGCGACCTGCTGGCCCGCGGCTGGCGCGTGTTCGGCCTCGACCGGGCGCACCAGTCGCATGCGCATCCAAACTTCGTGCCGATTCCGTGCGACGTGTCTTCGTCGGAATCCGTTGCGACCGCCTTCGAGATGATCGGCTCGGCCACGCAGACGCTCGACGCGCTCATCTGCTCCGCAGGCATTCTCCGCACCGGAGCGCTCCTGGGAATGTCGGAAGCGGACTTCGACGCGATCTTCGCCGTGAACACGCGCGGGCCCTGGCTTACGGCGCGCGCCGCGCTGCCGCTGCTCGAGCGCGCCGCGAAGCCCAATGATCCTGCCCGCATCGTGATGGTGGCCTCGGTCTCCGCGATCCGCCCGAAGGTGAACGGCGGTGCCTACGCGGCCTCGAAAGCGGCGCTGGTCCACATCACGAAGGTGCTCTCGGTGGAGCTCGCGTCGAAGGGCATCCTCGTCAACGCAATCGCCCCGGCAACCGTGAATACACCCATGGTGAAGGAAGTGAGCGCCGGCAGCGGATACAAGCTCTCGGGGGTTTCTCCCCTGGGGCGCATGGCGGAGCCTTCGGACTGCACGGCCGTGATCCGTTTCCTGCTCAGCAGCGACGCCAATTACCTGGCGGGCGCGATCCTGCCCATCGATGGCGGGACGTCGGCCGCATTCGACCCTCGATAGCTGGTTCCCCGCCTACGCGGGGATGACGAAGCGCGGGATGACGACGCGCGGAAGATAGGAGAGAAACGATGAACCATGCCTTCAAGACCCTGCTTGCCAGTGCCGTGCTCGCGTTTGCATCGCTGTCGGCGGCCGCGCAGGACTATCCGAACAAGCCGATCAAGCTGGTCGTGGGCTTCCCGCCCGGCGGCTCCAATGACGCGGTCGCGCGCATCATCGCGCCGAAGATGGCCGAGGTGCTGGGCCAACCGGTGGTCATCGAGAACAAGCCCGGCGCCAACGCCACGCTCGGCACGGACTTCGTGGCCAAGAGCGCGCCCGACGGCTACACCATCACGCTGGGCAGTCTCTCGCCGCTGGTGATCAGCCTCGCGACCTACGCCAACATTCCCTACGACACGGCGAAGGATTTCGCGCCCATCAATACCGTTGCCCTGACGCCCGAGGTCCTCGCCGTGCATCCGTCGGTGCCGGCGAAGACGCTGCCGGAGCTGGTGGCGCTCTCGAAGACGAAGCAGGTCTCGCTCTCTTCCGCGGGCAACGGGGGGCTGCCGCACCTGGCCATCGAGCTGCTGAAGAACGAGTCGAAGGGCAACTTCCTCCACGTGCCCTACAAGGGCGCGGGTCCCGCCACCATCGACACGATTGGCGGCCATGTGAACGGCATCATGATGGACGTGCCCGCGGTCTCGACGCAGATCCGGGAAGGCAAGCTGCGAGCGATCGTCGTCACCAACAAGCAGCGCAGTGCCGTGCTGCCGGATACCCCGACCACGGCCGAGCAGGGCCTGCCCTCCGTGGTGGCCGTGAACTGGTTCGGCCTGATGGCACCGAAGGGAACGCCGCCCGCCGTCATCGCGAAGCTGAACGACGCGCTCGTGAAAGCGGTGAACCATCCGCAGGTGATGGAGGAGTTCAAGAAGATCGGCATCGAGGGCTTCCTGCATGCATCCCCCGAGGCCTACGCGAAGTTCCTGCAGGAAGAGATCGTGCGCTGGGGCAAGATCGCGCGCGATGCCGGCGCCAAGGCCGACTGAGCGGAGAATGCCGAACATGACCACTCGTTTCCTTGCCCGCATTGCCGCGAGCCTCGCGCTTGCTGCCTTCTCCAGCGTGGTGCTCGCGCAAGCCTGGCCCAACCGGCCGGTGAAGATGATCATCCCGTTCCCACCGGGCGGGGGCACGGACATCCTCGCGCGTCCCCTGGCGCAGAAACTTTCCGAGAAGTGGGGCCAGCCGGTCGTGATCGACAACCGCGGTGGCGCAGGCGGCACCATCGGCGCCAAGGCCGCGGCCGATGCGCCGGCGGATGGGTACACGCTGCTCTTCGGCCTGCTGGGCGTGAACGCCATCGCGCAGAGCCTGTACGCGAATGCCGGTTTCGATTCGTCGAAAGACTTCTCCGCGATCACGATGGTCGCCAATACGACCAACATCCTGGTCGTGCATCCGTCGGTGCCCGCGAACACGGTGCAGGAGCTGATCGCCTACGCCAAGGCCAATCCCGGGAAGTTGAACTACGCCACGCCCGGCAACGGCACGCCTTCTCACCTCGCCACCGAGATCTTCAACAAGATGGCCGGCGTGCAGATCACGCACGTGCCGTACAAGGGCAGCGGGCCGGCGATGGCCGACATGCTCTCCGGCCAGGTGCAGGTGTGGATCGCCAATGCGCCGCCGATGCTGCCGTATGTGAAGAGCGGGAAGCTTCGCGCGCTCGCCACGACAAGCGCGAAACGGTCCCCGTTCTTGCCGGACATTCCTACCCTCGATGAGTCGGGTTTGAAAGGCTACGAGGCGGACACGTGGTTCGGACTCTTCGCGCCGGTCAAGACTCCGAAGGCGGTGCTCGACAAGATCCATGCGGATGTCGTCGAGGCGCTGCGATCGAAGGAGATCCAGGACGTCTACGCGCAGCAGGGCGCGGAGGTGATCGCGGACAGCTCCGAGTCGTTCACGAAGCGCCTCAACGCCGACATCGCCAAGTGGAAGCAGATCGTGGCGGATCTCAAGCTTCGGGCGGACTGAATGCTGGCTGCCGCCCTCGGTGCTTTCGCCTCGCGCCTCGACATGCCGTCGATGCCGCCGGCCGTCATCGAGGCGGTGAAGGTCCGCGTGCTGGATACACTCGGCGCCGGCCTCGCGGGCGTGCAACTCCACAACCACCATCGCCTGCTGCCGCTGCTCGAGGCGCAGGGCCCGTGCCGCATCTGGGGCGAGGAGCTCACCGGATCCGCGCGCGAGACGGCGCTGGTCAATTCGTTCGCCACCCACTCGACGTACCTCGAGGACGGCTCGCGCTTCACCGGCGGCCATCCCTCCTCCGTCGTGATTCCCGCCGTGCTGGCGGAGGCGGAGATCCGTCATTCGGACGGCCGCGCCGTGATCGCCGCCGTGGCTGCGGGGTATGAAGTGTTCCTGCGCCTCGGTCGCGCGATCTACCCCGAGTGCGTGAACCGCGGGTTCCAGAGCACGGCACTGCTGGGCTCGGTTTCGGCGTCCGCGGCGCTCGCGAATCTGCGTGGGTTTTCTCCCGCAGCCACGGGCCATGCCATCGCGATCGGCGCCAACCTCGGCATCGGCTTCAAGGAGGCGCTGAAGAGCTCCGGCTCGCAGCCCATCCAGGTGGCCCGGAGCTGCGAAGCGGGATTCGTCGCCGCGGCGCTCGCGGGCGCCGGTGATGCGGGCGCCCCGCTCGTCCTCGAGAATGGCTTCCTCAAGGCCTTCGGCGGAATAAAGGGGTCAGACCCTTTTATCGCAATAAAGGGGTCTGACCCCTTTATTGGAGAGATCCTGGAAGGCCTGGGGACGGAGTTCCGCATCGACGAGACGTATCTCAAGCGCCACGCGGGCTGCCGCGGGAACCACGCACCCCTCGATGCAACGATCGATCTCATCGTGAAGGAAGGCGTCGTGCCGGAGCAGGTGAAGCAAGTGCGCGTGTTCGTCGACACCGTGACGCGCGCCGCGGCGATCGAGGAGCCGGCCGATGGCGAGCAGGCGCAGTTCAGCATCGGGTTCTCGGTGGCGCTCGCGTTCATCGAGCGTAATGCGTCGATCTTCCACTACACCACGGCACGGCTCTCCGACCCGCATGTGAAGTGGATGATGGAGCGCATCACCGTGGGCGTGGATCCGTCGCTCGACGTGCGCTATCCGGATGAGCGGGGCGCGCGGGTCGAGATCGAGCTTACCGACGGGCGCGTTCTCAATCACTCCGTCTCCAACGCGCGCGGCGAACCGGAATGGCCGCTCTCCGGCGTGGAGGTCGAGGAGAAATTCCTCGCGCTCGCCACGCCGCGCCTGGGAGACGCCGCCCGCACCGTGCGCGACCTCACGCAGAATCTAGACGACATGAAAGACATCCGCGAGCTCACGCAGCTCCTCGTTCCCGCGAAAGGACGACATGCTGCCCGTGCATGAGCTCTACGCCATCCGCTATGCCACGCGCGAGGCCCGGCGCAGCGCCAACTTCCTCGGCGGCGATCCGCACGATGCGCCCATGCCGATGGATTACTTCCTGTGGGTCGCACGCTCCCCGGAGCGCACGATCGTGATCGACACCGGCTTCACGCGCGAGGTCGCGGCGCAACGCAAACGCACGTACCTTCGCGAGCCGATCGAGGGCCTGAAGCTGCTGGGCATGGATCCAGAGAAGATCGAGGACGTGATCGTCACTCACTTCCACTACGACCACGTGGGCGGCTATCGGTGGTTCCCGAACGCCCGCTTCCACGTGCAGGACGACGAGATGCGCTACGCGACGGGCCGCCACATGTGCCACACGCGCTTCAACCACGGCTACGACGTAGCGGACGTCGAGGGCATGATCCGCCTCGTCTTCCAGGGGCGCGTGCAGTTCACGGAGGGCTCGGCCGATCCGTTCCCCGGCATCAGCATCCACCGCATCGGCGGCCACACGGCGGGAATGCAGTGCGTGCGCGTTAATACTCGGCGCGGCTGGGTCGTTCTCGCCTCGGACACCAGCCACTACTACGAGCACTTCGAGGAGGGGCGAGTGTTCGGCACGGTCTTCAACGTGAGCGAGGCGCTCGAGGGCTACGACACCCTTCGCTCACTCGCCTCGTCGCCACAGCACATCATCCCGGGCCACGATCCCTTAGTGATGCAGCGATATCCGACCGTAGTTCCTGAATTTATTGTTCGCCTTGATCAACCGCCGGGTTAGCCAGAGTCTAGCTACGTTCAAGCGCCCAAAGACTCTCGATCGCTCGAAGTTCACTGCGAAGAATCAGCTTCATTCCGGACTTCTCCTCGGCCAGCATCAATCTGCGCAGTATTAGCTTTCTGGCAGCCATCGTTAGCGGTCCTAGACCAACCGCTCCATTCCGCCTCTTGCTCCACCGATTTTTCGGATCATCGCGCATCAGGGCAAGCCAATCCCTAAACTCCAGCAGCGGCTGCATTGCGGTCGTACCGCTCTCGACAAGATTGATCATCGCGGCATCCTTGCGCACAACGGTACACGTCCAGCATCCGAATCGCCCGGCACCGCATGGTGCACCGCGTTGATCGCGAACTACCGGACATTCGCCACTTGTACCTCGGTAGAGAGACGCCAATGTAGTCGCGTCAATACTTCTTGGAGCGGCATCAGGCGAAACGGTGTCCCATACGTCCACTAGTGAATAGCTACGAATAGGACTGTAGATCAGCGTATCGGTACCGCCGGCCTGACGTAGGAATGGTGTTCTGGGCACCAAATGCTTGTCCATTGCCTTGTCACGGGCGTCGCTTTCACCATACCGAACGCCCAGCAAGACAAGTGAGCTCGATCCGCCAATAGCCCTCACAACGCTCTGAACAGGGTCAATTCGCAGGCGATTGGTACACCAACGAAACTTGCTCGTCGGTGGTGGATATCCGCGCCCTATCACCTTCACAAAGTAGCGATCGCTGAGGCGCGGTTGCACACATCGGGTCTCTATTGGCAGATCCACGTCCCGCACTTCGCGAGATAGATTTCTTAGCGTCTTTCTTACAAAGTCTCGAATGACGGGGATTTCCACTCCTGTGTCGCAGTAAACAACAGTCACAGGCTTTTCAAGCGGCCTATTCAACTCGAGCAGCGCGTTGAATACGAGTTTCAGCACGGCAGTAGAGTCTTTTCCTCCGCTAAATCCCAAGATCCAACGCCGATCGCTTGACCGATATAGTGATTGAATCTCTGCTATCGCCTTCGAATCGCGCACGGAGGTTCTATCCCGCTAGCGCACGAAGTCGTTCAGCTAGGGCCGCTGAGTGAATGACTCGGATCACTTCAACTTGCTCACTGCCCAGTCGCTTATGCCTGGACAGCGCCAGCGCCCCGAACATCTGACTAAGGATGCACAGGCTTAGAAAAATTACGGCTGCAAAAAAATATTCCTGCGTATGAAACCAGAGGTATCCGACCAGATACGCAACCACGCCAAATGCGCTAACTACAAATAGGTCGGCGCACGAGCTAAGTGAGAGTCCGTTCTCATAGATCTCATTCGTCTTGGACTTCAGTGACTCGTCGTTGTCTACGAAGTGGTAGAAAACTGGCATGACACGACTCGGATCCATATCGCGAACAGCACGACCAAATGCTGTTTCAAGGAAGGGTTGCGTGAGTCCGTCGCGCAGATTCGCCTGGATTTCGTACACGTACCATCCGAAAATGAGATCGCGTAGACGCAGGAGCCGATAGATGTATCCGACAACGAACACTCCCGCAGTTCCCGCCAGTGCTGCGATGTCTACCGCAAGAAGCGAGTCCAGCGACAATTCGCCTCTGACCAGCGGCATGAACGTGAGATAGAGAAGCACCCCTGGAACAACGAGACGGTACCGCCTGAGAGTGAGCCTTGTCATTCCCCCTCCACCTAATCAATGTCGGCTTCGTTTGTACCGCTACGCGCGACTTTACAACTGCGCGCCATTGGCGCCGAATTGCTCTACGTTTTCCGCGTCCCAAGACGCGTCAAAAGGCGAACTATTCGCCAAATCCTTTTTCGGCGAGTCTCCAGTCACACGTCTGCGACAACCAGTAGGATCGCAACTCGGATGAGGATAGATCCGTATCCTCCAATGACCACCCAAGGATCGCGCAGATCAATCGCTCCAGGAGCCACTCGATATGGTGTCCCGCGGCGACCAGTGCATGGAAGCGACTTGGTGACATTGCAGACCCGTGCGCGATCGCATTTCGAATGTCGTAGAGGGACTTGACACCTTTGCGTCCAACGAGCGGCCAAAGGTCTTCCATTTCGAACGGCACTGCCTCCTGGAGCAAGCGATATTGCTCGCGTCTAGAAATGGACTGCGCCTTGCCAAGCTGAACCATCAACTGAGCACCTACTTCGGCGGTCAACGATCCGTCGTCAACCCATCCGTCGAATACCGCCTTCACCCGCTCCGTGGCTTGCTTGCGCAAAGGCCGATCAACCGAGAATCGCTCGCTGGACCTCTTTGCCGTTATCTCGTTGACTAGTCCTTCAAATGCGGAGAACAGCGAAACAAGCTTTCGTTCGACCGAGTGTCTCCGAGCATTCTCGAGTGCATAGAAGGCGCTACGCATATGGAGCAGGTACGTCGACGCGCGGAGCGGGACGATACAAGCATTCAAGAACCGCTCAAAGTCCCCCAACTCGACCATTCCGCCATTCACTATCGTTTCATGGCGCTGCTCACCTGCGGGTAGTCGTAGCTGCCGGCGAAAGTAATGGACCCGATTACGCCGGTCCGACGCTATCCATCCCGCGCACCTGGTGGGGATACGCGACGCAAAGCCAGCGAGCAGCAAGAGGTCCTCCAACACGGGAAGCGACTCACTCTCAAGGACCTTGGTACCAGCAGCTGGCGTGGCAGTGGAAACCCTGGCGACCAGGTAGCTCTTTGATCGCATGACGCGATGATCGGTGCTAGCGTCCCAATCGTAGAGATGACGAAAGCTGATCGTGCCCAATGAAGGAACTCGTACTCGGATCACGTCTCTTGTCTCGGACTTACAACCACCTCCAGGCGACGGATTGAACCGCACCGTAGGTTCCAACATCCTGTTCGGCGTAAGAACGAAGTGAACTGAGGTTCGCCCAGTAGGACTCTCCGTCGAAAGTTGACGAATGAGCTCCAAGTTCCCCACTAAACCTTTGGCGAAGCATGGGCGCACCCGCTCAAGGCCCTTGGCTCCGGTTCGGTGAATATGGATTTCGCTCATACGAACCTGCCAGTTGGCCTTCGCGCGGCGACGCGGGGCTGGATGTTCAAATATGCCGAATCCCGTCAATGGAACATTTCGACCTCTCCAACTGAACTCGGCCTTTAGTTCGCCGGAGTCCCAAGGAGGCAATACCAGATTGCATTGGACGTTCGATTGCACCACGGCTCCGATGGTCAATCGCCCGCTCTCAGCGATTACCCACGGCTCAAATTCATGCGTCATAGCCACCGCCACAACAGCGACATCATCGAGATGCGGGAAATTGGGTCGAAGCCACTCATTTCAGATCGGGGATATCGACAATTCGCGCTAGAAGCCAGTCGGCGAGTTCCGTGGGGACTAAGTACTGCATCGCGGTTCCGTTCCATCGCCCGATGCCTTCGTCGTGCAAGAGACCCATGCTGACCAACTCTGCGCATACCAACAGCAGCACTTCTCGCGAACGGCCTGGGAGCTTGTCAGTGAGAAGTTCGGGGGGCATTTTTGCCGGACCCACTTCCCCTTCCTTGAGCGCAATGGTGCGCAGTCCCACGAACGCTCCATCACATACTCGGGCAGACGTGGCCGCAACCAAGACCTCGATATGGGGCAGATCGAGACTGGACAGAAGGCGCATCGCCAGCTCAGTTTCTTCCCAATCGGGGGCGGCGGCGATCTGATGGGCAACGAGTCCTGCAAACATCGCTCGTTTCGATTCCGATCGTGTTCGTTCGACGTGTTCGAACACATTCCTCATCACATCGAGAAAAGCAGGGGAGTTCAAGTCGAGTGCCGAATTTGCCTCAACGCACTCCAAACGGCCATGCAGCTCCACGATGAAGTGCTCGATTCGGGCGCGAAAAATTGCGGCTGCTCGACCGTCTAAGAGGGCGTCAAGTGCCGGACCGAGATGCGGTAAGAGGTGAAGGCTCGCCCGCAGTGTTGGACGGTCGGAGTATTCCTCTGCTAGAGCGTCTATGGCATTAACGACTGCAGATGCAGTGGCGAGTTTTTCTTTTAGGCTTGCCATGGCGCCCCTCTAAGGCTGTTTGCACCGGATTACCACGTAGCTCGACAGGCAGAAATTCGCTTGAGTCGCTTGGCTTCCTGCAAGCGATTCCGCTCTTCGTAGCGTATCCCAAGGGATCAACGCCTGCCCGGCAGTTGCCCGCGCCTCGCGAGTCACCAGACGATTGCGGCCCGACACATCGTTGTTGCCGCGAAGCGGGCTGCGAATCGCATGGCCTCCCTCCTGTCGGTGGCTGCCGGCCGCTCGGGTGTCGGCCTTCGATCAGCCTCCATCCTGCTCCGGGGCCTTCCGGGGGTCCATTCGATTTTTAGGCTCTTGTGTTAACCTTTGGTTTACACATGAATGCCGCCTCCAAGCGAAACCTGCACCGGCTGAGGCTCTCACAGCTCCAGCTCGTATGCCTGCTTTCGGAAACAGGCAGCATGCGCACCGCCTCCGAGCGGCTGCACCTTTCGGCACCCGCGCTCTCCAAAAGCCTCCGTGAAGTCGAGTCGATGGCGGGCGCGTCGTTGTTCGAGCGCAGCGCCCAGGGCATGAAGCCCACGGCATCCGGCGAGGCCTTCATCCGGCACGCGCGCGGCATCCTGCAGCGAGTCCCCGCACTGGGCGAAACGGCGAACGCGCAAGGCATCGGCGTTCGCACGACGTTCCGCCTCGGCACCGCACCCTTCATCGCGTGGAAGATGTTGCCGCCCGCGCTGCTGGAGATGGCGGGCCACGCCGACCTGCCGCGCTTCCACCTGGTGGAGAGCCGCATCGTGCCGCTCGCCGAGCAACTCGTGAACGGCGAGCTCGATGCCGTGCTCACGCTCTTCACCCCCGAAGCCATCGAAGTCTTCGGCAACACGGCACTGGCCCTCGAGCAGGTGCGATCGGAGCGGCTCTTCGTCGTGACGGCGAAGGGCGATCGCGATGCGGGCCGGGGAGCCACGTGGAAGAAGCTCGCGAATCGCGAGTGGATCCTGCCGCCCGCCAGCTACACCGCACGCATCCTCGTGCAGCGCGCCTATCTCGCCGCCGGGTTGCTGCCGCCCGAGCCGCACATCGAATCCATCGACATCCCCGCGATGCTGGCGCTCGTGAAGGCCGGCCTGGGGATCACGCCCGCGTTCGAATCCACGGTGCGCGAAGACCTCGCCGCCGGGACGCTGCGCCGCGTGCGCATGGAAGAAGAGTTGCCCGCCGTGCCGATCGGCCTTGCGTATCGAAAGGCCGCGTCGGATGCCTCGACCATCACCGCACTCCGAGACGCCCTGAAGCACACCTCCAAAGGAGAAAAACCATGATCACCGCCCGCCGCTCGATCCGGCACCTGCGCCGTGCCGCGAAGCCCGTGACCTCCGGACGCATCCGCACGCCGCAGCGCACGGCCGTCCTCGCCGCGGAGCTGCGCGGCGCGCTCATGGCGACCCTCGGTGCCGGTCGCGCCGGCTCGGGCCCGACTTCGCAGCGCCTGCTCCAGGCGAAGCTGATGATGGTGCTGCAGCGGGTGCACAGCCGCGAGGGCCTCACCCTGCCGCCGACCGGCCCGCATGCACAGATGCGCGCGGCCATCGAGGCACGGCGCCTGCGCGACGCGTTGCAGCTCGCGATGCGCGGTGGGCACATCCCGATGTCGCCCGCCCTCCTGGCCCTGCAGCACGCGATCGAGGACCTCGCCAAGCCGTAACCGCGGCGAAGCAAATCCGCGGCGTGCAGCGGGTAACATGCGGGCGTCCCAATGCAACCGCAGGCCCGCGCCATGAAGCAGTCCTACACGTATTCGATCGCGCCGAAGCAATTCGCGACGGCCGCCGTCATCAACAGCCGCACTGCGTCACCCCGGCCGTACAGGATCGGTTCCTTCCTGGGCTCGGTGCTGATGTTCGGCGGGCTCGGCGTCCTCGCCCAGATGGGATTGTCGGGGCGGACCGTCCCGTCCCTCGTGGTGTTGTGGGCCGTGGCCGCGGCGATCGCGGGCTTCTTCGCGATGAACGTATCCACGCTGGCGGGTTACCGGCGCGCGATCTCCCGCAGCGCGTATCTCGCATCCCCGCGCACGATGGACATCGAGCCCGAGGGTTTGCGGTTCACGTCGGAAGACACGCAGTCGCTGCATCGCTGGGACCGGATCGCGAGCGCGCGCATCGCGCACGACACCGTGCACCTGAGCCTCGATTCCGTGACGTTCGTCCCGATACCGATCGCGGCATTCGAGTCGCCGGCGGAAGCCGATGAGTTCGTGGCGATGGTCAACGCGCGCGTGAAGGAAGCGGCCGTCGCGGCAGGGCCCGGTCTCGTCACGGCAGAATCCAGTCTCGCTGTCACGAGCTCCGATGCAGCCCCGGTGGAATCCCCCGTGCCGGCAGCCGACGTGCCGCCGACCCGCATGCGCCAGGCAGGAAGCATGGTCGTCGATGCGCTGCGCCTCACGTTCTTCCTGCGGCCACGCGATGGCCGGCCGCCGGGAAGCTGGAAGGCCGCGTTCCTCCTCACCGTGATCGGCGTGCTGATCCCGACGGCGTTCGGTTTCATCCTCGCGGGGCTCGACGGCGAGTGGAACGGCTGGGCACTGGCCAGCGCCCTCATGCACGTGCCGCTGCTGTTGCTGGCAGCGATCGCCGCCGCGCTCGCCATCGGCCGCACCTCCGAAGTGCCGCGGCTCTTCGTGGCCGGATTGCTGATCGAGATCGTGCTCGACGTCCTGCAGTACCTGGCGTTCATGCTCACGGGCCCCAGCGAAAGCCTTTACCTGCCGATGCTCTACGGCATCGTCGGTCCCTGGATGATCCTGGCGGTCGCCGTCTTCGCGGCGCGCCAGGTGGAGCCCAGCCTGCGCCGGTTCGGCGCGCTCGCATCCTGCTTCGTGATCCTGATGCCGCTGTCCTCGGCTTACCGCGACCGCGTGCTGTGGACGGAGAAGCACGATTCCGCGGACACCACCGCGGCCCGGGATCGCGTCACGCCGGCCACCGAGGCGGTCTTCTACAAGCAGCCCGGCCTGCTCACGCAATCGCTCGAGGCCATTCACCCCGGCAAGAAGGGCGTGATCGACGTCTTCTTCGTGGCGTTCGGCGGCTACGGCAGCCAGGACGTGTTCCGCCGCGAGGTCGACGCGACGACGAAGCTGATGGCCGAGCGCTTCGGCGCCGAGGGTCACTCGATCCGCCTCATCAACAACCGCTCGACGCTCAACGACCTGCCCATCGCCAGCAAGACCAGCCTGCGCGCGGCGCTGAATCGCATTGCGAGCGTGATGGACAAGGACGAGGACGTCCTCGTGCTCTTCATGACCTCGCATGGCTCCGAGCAGCACCGGTTCTCGTTGCAGCTCTGGCCGCTGAATTTCGAGGAGGTCGATCCCGCGGCACTGCGTACGCTGCTCGACGAATCCGGCATTCGCAACCGGGTGGTGATCGTCTCGGCCTGCTATTCGGGCGGGTTCGTGAAGCCGCTCGAGGACCCGGACACGCTGGTCGTCACGGCCGCCGCGGCGGACAAGACCTCCTTCGGCTGCAGCAACGAGGCGGAGTGGACGTACTTCGGCAAGGCGTACTTCGACGACGGCCTGCGCAACACCCGTTCGTTCACGAAAGCCTTCGAGATCGCGCAGCCGCTGATCGTCGAGCGCGAGGCGAAGGTGCGCGCGGAGAAATCCGATCCGCAGATGTCCGTGGGTGCGAACATCGCGCCGCGCCTTGCGGCGTTGGAAGCACAGCTCGAGGGCAAGGCAACGCCCGCGCCCAAGCAGTAGGATGCGGCGATGAAGTCTTTCCTCCTCGCGTTGTTCCTGGGTACCGCAACCGCCGCGCTCGCGGACCTGCCGATTCCCCGCGCAGCGAGCCCCGATGAGGTTGGAATGTCTTCCGCGAAGCTCGCGGAGATGGAAGCGGCCACGCGGGAGCACATCAAGACCGGGGTTCCCGCCGGCGCCGTGATTCTCATCGCGCGCAAAGGCAAGGTGGCGTACTTCTCCGCGTTGGGTGAGCGCGACCGCGCGGAGCACAAGCCGATGCGCACCGACTCACCCTTCCGCATTTACTCGATGACGAAGCCGATCGTGAGCGTGGCGATCCTGATGCTGGCCGAGGAAGGAAAGCTCTCCCTCAAGGACCCCGTCTCACGCTACATCGCCGGCTTCGATCCCGCGATGACGATCGAGCACCTGCTCACGCACACTTCGGGACTCACCTATCCCGCGCCGGGCGACACGCCGTTCGCGAAGGCGTGGAACAGCGCCGGGATCCTCAATCGCGACGTCGAGAATTCCGAGCAGGCCGCGCGCATCGCGAAGCTGCCGCTCAAGTTCTCGCCGGGCACGCGCTGGGAGTACGGCGTTTCCATCGACGTGCTGGGCCGCGTACTCGAAGTGATCGAGAAGCAGCCACTGGGCAACGTACTCGAGCAACGCCTCTTCCGCCCGCTCGGAATGGAGGACACCGGCTTCTTCCTCGTGCCCGGAGTCGCCGCACGCGCCGCGCAGCCGTGGAAGCGCCCCGATGGGCCCGTGCCGCCGAGCTTCGCGATCGCGCAGCGTCCCGCTTTCGAATCCGGTGGCCATGGGCTGGTGAGCACGACGGAGGATTACCTGCGCTTCTGCCTCATGCTGCTGAACGGCGGCGAGTGGAAGGGCAAGCGCTATCTCACGCGGAAGACCGTGGACCTCATGACCGCCAACCACGTGGGCGAGATGCTCAACCGTCCGGGCTTCGGGTTCGGCTACGGCTTCGAGGTGCGTGCCGCGGACGGCGCCTACGGATGGGGCGGCTACGCGGGCACGTACTTCTGGATCGATCCGAAGGAAGAGCTCATCGCCATCTACATGGTGCAGGTCGCCGACGTGGATCGCACGCCGCTCCGCAAGCAGTTCCGGGAGCAGGTCGAGGCGGCGATGAGCGTGCGCGACGAGCGCGCGACGATTCGGTAGAATTTCCCGAGAATCAAAAAACAACATCAGGGAACCGGATCTTGAATTTCAGCGCGCGCCTGGGGGCTTTTGCCCTCGCAGTTTCGTCTTGCCTCATTCCCACCGCAGCACACGCAATCTGTAACGCGAACGACCTCGCGTCCTTCCAGAACTGCGTCGCGACGATTACGCCGGGCGATACGCTCGTCCTCGGCGCGAACATCGACCTCACGGGTGTCGGCTTCGGCATGGTGAACAACGACTTCGTGCTCGCGAACGGCGCGTTCATGCTGACGGGCTCGGGGGGGATCCCGAAGGACGGCCCGGGCAACGTGACCCTCACGGGCGCGAATGGATTCGATCCGGGCACGACGCTTTCGATCAACCAGGGCACCGTCTCGATCGCCGTGCCGGGCGCCGTTCCAAGTACCGTCTCCCTCGACAATGGCGCGAAGCTGGTCGCCCTCTCCGACATGGCGTTGACGGCCGTCGTGCGCTTCGGAACGACAGGCACCAGCATCGTGGCGGCGGCCCCCGGCCGAACCCTCACGCTGGCACAGACCCTGCAAGTCGAAGACGCCAACGCGCAGCTCAACGACCCCGTCAACAACGGGACCATCCGCATCACGGCAAGCGTGTTGTTCTTCACCCCCGCGACAACCCTGGTCGTACAGTCCGGGGTCGTGGAGGGCGCGAGCGCTGTACTTCCGGCCATCACGGGGAGCGCGGCGAGCACCAGGGTCATGGCAGGGGCATTGCTCCGCTTCACGACCGCCAATGCCTCGATCCGGAACCTGGTGGGCAACGGAAACGTCGAGGAAACCTCGGGTACGACACTGCGGATCCAGGGCGGGGACTTCGGGGGCCAGATCACCGCTACCGTGCTGCAGAAGATCAGCGGGAGCGTGCTGCGCCTCAGCGGCACCAGCGGCCCCGGCCAGACCCAGATCCTGGTGGGTACCCTCGTGCTGGACGGCACGCTGACTTCCCCACTGACCGTCGCCGCCGGCGGGACGTTGCGGGGCAGCGGGACCGTCACCAGTACCGTGAACCTCTCTGCCGGAGCGATCGCGCCGGGGGCGAACACCGCGGGCGCATCTGCAACGATGTCGTTCCAGGGGGTCTCCTTCAATGGCGCGCAGTACTTCGTCGACATCCCCGGGCCCTTTGCGTATGACCGCGTGCAGTCCGGCACATCCATCACGGGAACAGGCGCAACGCTGACGCTGGGCGTGGTGGCGGCATCGTTGCCCCCGGGCACGGCCATCGCCTTGCTGACGAACGCGGGCAACGTCACGCCGCTGCCGTTCATTTTCACCGGTCTCCCCGAAGGTTCCACGCTGACGGGCGGCGGGCACACGTTCCGCATCTCGTACGTCGGCGGCGACGGAAACGACGCGACGTTGACGGTCGTGAACGCCCCCGACGCGCCGACGCTCATGAGCGCGACGCCGGGCAACGGTACCGCCACGCTGGCGTTCACGCCGAATGCGGATGGCGGCTCGGCGATCCTCGACTACACCGCGACGTGCGGCGCCGCTCCGCCGGTGACTCTCGCTGCTTCGCCGATCGTGGTAACGGGCCTCGCGAATGGCGTCGCCGTGAGCTGTACCGTCACCGCACGCAACGCCATCGGCACGAGCCCGCCTTCGAACGCGCTGATGGTCACGCCCGTGCAGCCTTCGTTCAGCGGTCCGAGCGCGACCGGCACGGGCACGATCACGGCGGTGCTGTCGGGCGGTGGTGCGGGCTGCACGTTCGCACCGACGCCTTCGTTCATCCCTGTCACCGCGGTTGCGACTCCTCCGCCTGCCGGAGTCACCTTCCCCCACGGCCTCTTCGACTTCACGCTCACGGGCTGCACACCGGGCTCCACGGCAACGCTCGCCATCACCTACCCGACGTCCGTCACTGGCATCCGCTACTGGAAGTTCGGACCCACGCCCTCCGACCCGGCGCCGCATTGGTACACGATCGCTTCGGCGGTCGCGGGCAACACGATCACGATCGCGATCGTGGATGGGGGCCTGGGCGACGACGACCTCGTAGCCAACGGCACGATCGTGGACCAGGGTGGTCCCGGGTTCGGCCCCGGCGGAGTCGCGGCCGTGCCGACATTGAGTGAGTGGCTGTTGTTGATGCTCGTGGCGTCGATGGTCGGTGTCGCGGCGGTTGGGCGGCGGCGCGCGCGCGGGTAATCTGCGGGTCTCCCCTTCGGGAAGCGCCCATGAAGATCGCCGCCTGCGTAGTCCTCGCCGCCCTGCTCGCCTCCTGTGGCGGCATTCCGCTGCGGTCCGTTCCGCAGCTCGTGTCGTTGCAGGGCAAGCTGCTGGACGCGAACCCGGCGGAATTCATGCTGGCGGTGCAAGCCGACACGCGCTTGTCACCGAAAGCCGATCAGGTCCCCGTGTTGCGACTTTCCATCAAGCCTCGCGAACCGGGGTCGTTCGAGGCGGTCGACAAGGCGCTGCCGATGCGCCTCTCGATTCTCCAGACGGGACTGGATGGATTGGAGCCCGCGCCCGCCAACCGGCGCTGGTTCCTTTACTCGTTCTCGCCCGAGTCGCAGGCCGAGCTGTCGAAATTCCAGGCCTACTTCAGGAAGATCCGCGACGAGCAGAAGGGCAAGGGCGGGGGCGGGGGCAGCGTCTCGGTTTCCATTTCGCAGGAAGGCGTCGCCGCGCGCGACCCTGCGCTCGCCGACACGCGGTGGGAGAGCTGGCTGCGGGTCTCGAGGGCGGACGGATTCTTCGAGATCTGGTCCGGCACGATCGGCGACCTGCTGGCCCAGGCCGACAAGTCCCCGAAGCAATAAAGGGGTCAGACCCCTTTATTGCCCGAAATAGGGTCTGACCCTATTTACTTGAAGAAGGCGACCAGCTTCGGGATCACCTGGCCGGGCTGCTCGTCGACGAGCCAGTGGCCGGAATCCTTGATGATCACGCCCTCGACGTTGGTGGCGACCATCTTGCCCTGCGTGACGAGGAAATCGCCGCCGGACTTCTCGCCGCCCAGCACCAACATCGGCATCGTGAGCTTCGTCTTCGCGAAGACGGCGTTGTCCTTCGCGTCCTGGTCGAAGTTGCGGAAGACTTCCATGCCCGACTTCATCGCTCCCGGCAGCGCGTACTTCTTCGCATAGAAAACGCGGTCGGCCTCGGAGACGGACTTCTTGCCGTCGGCCGCGAAGTCGTTCCAGAAGTGCTCGAAGTAGACGCGCTCACGCCCCGTGACCAACGCGAGCGGCGTCGGGCCGTAGAAGTGGAAGTGCCAGAGGTCCTTCAGCAGGAAGAGATTCGTCGTGTCACCTACGCCTGGGATGAAGGCATCCAGCAGCACGATGCGATCAACCTCCGTGGGGTATTGCGCGGCGTACGCATAGGCGACCATCAGCCCGATGTCGTGACCCGCGATGCCGGCCTTCTTGATGCCGAGCTTCTGCGCCAGTGCGTGCACATCCACCGCCATCGACTTCTTGTCGTAGCCGCTCTCGGCCTTGGTGGTGTCGCCGAAGCCGCGGAGATCGGGAGCGACGACGAGGTGCGTCTTCGCCAGCTCCTTCATCGCGGGGCGCCACATGTGGCTGTTCTGCGCGTAGCCGTGCATCAGGATGATCGGCTCGCCCTTGCCCGCGACGAGGTAATGCATCTTGATGCCGTTCACGTCGGCGAATTTGCTCTCGATCTTCACGTCCTGGGCGGCGGCGCTAAAGCTTGCAAGGGCCGCGACAGCCACCAGGAATTTCCGAAGCGCTTTCATGACTGCTCCCATAGGTTGATATACGCCCCGATTAGATCGGATCGTGCACCCGCGCATAAGGACGCGACCGCGAATCCGGCGTTCGGTATAGTCGAACAATGAAGTTCGACGGCATTGCCGCCTTCCTGGCCATCGCGGACGCGGGCTCCGTGAGCGGGGCGGCGCGAGCCCTGAATCTTTCCAAGTCCGTCGTGAGCGAGCGGCTCACCGAATTGGAGCGCTCTCTTGGTGCACACCTCGTGCAGCGCACCACGCGGAAGCTCAACCTGACCGTCGAGGGCAGCGCCTTTCTCGACCGGGCACGGCGGATCGTGCAGGAAGCGGCCGACGCCCGGGCGGAGATCGCCGATCGCCGCGGCCAGCTTGCCGGGCCGTTCCGCATCTCGGCGCCGGTGAGCTTCGGCACGCTGCACCTCGGACGTGCGCTCTATCCCTTCCTGCTCGCGAACCCGGGCATCCAGCTCTCGCTGGAGCTGGACGACCGCTTCGTGGACGTCGCCGCCGATGGGTACGACGCGGTGATCCGCCATGGCGCCGTGGCGGACGCGCGCGTGATCGCGAAGCGAGTGGCCATGAGCCGGCGGGTGCTCGTCGCGTCGCCGGCATATCTGCGCAAGCACGGAACGCCCCGCACGCTCGAGGCACTCCACGACCATGCCGGCATCCTCTACGCCAACCGGGATTCCGATTGGCGCTTCAAGGCGGGCAAGACCTCCACCGTCGTCCGCCCGAAGCGTTTCCTGCGCGTGAACAACGGGATCGCCATGCGCGACGCCGCGATCGCGGGCCTCGGCATCACCTTGCTGCCGACGTACATCTGCCGCCCCGAGCTGGATGCGAAGAAGCTGCAAGTCCTGAAGATCGGAGCCGAAGCGGACAGCGCGGAAGTGCACGTCGCGTACGCCACGACACGGGGCGCATCGGCGAAGGTGCGCGCCCTCATCGAATGCTTGAGAGCGGCGTTCGGGGATCCTCCGTACTGGGAACGCGGTATGTGACGTTCCGGGGGCAGCGTAGGATCGGGAACACATAAGAACGATATACGGAGGAGTCCCGATGACCCTGCCCGCGATTTCGCGCGCCGCAACAATCCTGTCGCTTGCCCTCGTGCCCGCCCTGGCCGGTGCGGCCATCACCGAGTTCTCCATCACGTCGAAGGAGCCGTACGGTGACTTTGCCGCGGGCAAGTTCGTGAAGATCGAGGCCGAGGCTCGCGGCGTACTGTCTCCCACCGAGAAGATCCCCGGCCTCGACAAGGCGCCGCGCAATGCAAGCGGCATGGTCGAGTACAAGACGCCGGTCACGCTGATCGTTCCCGAGAATCCCCGCGCGGGTAACGGCGCGCTGATCGTGGACGTGCCCAACCGCGGCCGCCCGATCGCGCACGGCCTCTACAACAGCCCGCGCACGCGCCCGATCCTCGTCGGTTCGCTCGACCAGGGCACCGGCTTCCTGCAGGACCGCGGCTACTCGCTCGCCGTCGTGCAATGGGAGCTCGGCGAAGGCCCGACGCTGCCGGCGTTCGAGAGCGGCAGCAAGAAGCTCTACGCGGAAGGCGTGGGCTTCGCGGCGGTTCGCGACGTCGCAATCTACCTGCGCAAGGATGGCATCGAGCGCGTCTACGGGCTCGGCTACTCACAGACCGCGCGCTTCCTGAAGAGCTTCCTCGTGAACGGGTTCAACGAGGCGGGCGGCAAGACGGCCTTCGATGCGCTGCACATCGTGAACGCGGCCGCGGGCGGCATGCCGCTACTCGATGCGGGGCCGGGGCCGACCTCGGTCGCATCCGAGACGCCGGGCCACACCAACCCCGAGCATCGCGGCGTGCACGAAGAGCCCTTCACGTACGGCGAGGTAATGAAGGTCGCGGGTCCGAAGTACACGAAGCTGCCGCTCGTGATGGTGAACCACACCTACAACGACTACATGGGCGGACGCGCGGCGCTTTCACGCACCGGCGCGAAGGGCTCGGCCGATCTCCCCATCCCCGACAACGTGCGCATGTACGACATCGCCGGCGCGCCGCACACGAACTCGCGCACGAAGAACAAGGACTGCGACGAAGGCCAGGGGCAGATCGACTGGTCGCCGGCTCTGCGCGCGCAGTTGGTGGCGCTCGACCTGTGGGTTCAGGGCAAGGCATCTCCTCCGGCCAACAAGCTGTTCGCGCTCGAAGCTCGGCCGACTGACGGGGAGGTCTTCCAGGCGCCGAAGTACCTGACGGGCTCGGTGCTGATGGTCCCGAAGCTCGATCGCGATCACAACCCGATGAGCGGCGTGGTGCTGCCGGACCTGATGGTGCCGATCGCGAGCCACGGCTACATGAACTCACCGCTCTCGGTGATGGCGTGTCGGCAAGCCGGGACATACCGGCCGTTCACGAAGGAAGTGCTCGAGGCGCGCTATCCCGGCGGCGTCAACGAGTACATGACGAAGATCCGCCTGGCCGTGCGTGACCTCGAGTCGCAGAAGCTGCTGCTCGAGGACGATGGTGCGGTGATCGTGAATGCGGCGGCGGAGAATCCGGCGTTCGCTCCGTCGCGCCCGAGGGCGCGAGGGGCACAGACAGCCCGGTAAAAACCCTCCGCTAGGCCAGCGTCGCCTTGAGAGTCACCTCGGGCACGCTGGCCAGCGCCTTCGAGAGCGGGCAGCCCTTCTTCGCGCCCTGGGCCAGCTCCTCGAACTTCTCCGGCGTGATCCCGGGCACCTTCGCGGTCAACTCCAGCGCGATGCGATCGATGGTGAACCCGTCGCCATCCTTCACGAGCCGCACGGCGGCCTTCGTATCGACGATCTCCGTCTTGAACCCCGCCTTGTCGCAAGCAAACGAGAACGCCATGGTGAAGCACGCGGCGTGCGCGGCGGCGAGGATCTCCTCCGGGTTCGTGCCCCGCCGGTCGTCCTCGAAGCGGCTGCCGAAGCCATAGGGGTATTCCTTCAGGGCGGCCGTTTGCGTGCTGATCTTGCCGACGCCGGCCTTGCCGCCGCCTTCCCAGTGAACGCTTGCCGTCTTTTCGATGCCACTCATGGTTCTTCTCCTTGGAATTGTTGAAGCCTGCCAGCTCTGACAACGGTTGCGACCCTTGGTGCCTTGCCGCGGGGCGCGTGGGCAAGGCATCCTGAGGGCGATACCCACGTCGGAGCGCCAATGTCCCTTATCCGCCATTCATTCGCCCGCCTCGCCGGAGCGGTCACGCTCGGCGTCCTTTTCCTCGCGAGCGCCGGCATTGCCCATGCCCAGTATCCCAACAAACCGATCAAGTTGATCGTGGGCTTCCCGCCGGGCGGCGGTTCCGACTCCGCGGCCCGCCTCACGGCCCAGGCCCTCTCCGACAAGCTCGGCCAACCGGTCGTCGTCGAGAACAAGCCCGGCGCCAACACCATCATCGCCACCGAGTTCGTGAAGAGCCAGCCCGCGGACGGCTACACGCTGCTCTTCGTCTCGGCGTCGTTCGCGATCAACCCCAGCCTCTACAAGCTCTCGTTCGATCCGGAGAAGGATTTCGCGCCCGTGGGCCTGGTCGCGGTCGTGCCGCTGATGCTGATCACGAACATGGAGATCCCCGCGAAGAACGTGGCGGAGCTGGTCGCGCTCGCGAAGGCGCAGCCCGGCAAGCTCACGTACGCATCCTTTGGCCAGGGGAGCGCCGCGCACCTCGCGGGTGAAATGTTCTCCGCGATGACCGGAACCGAGATGCTGCACATCCCGTTCAAGGGCAGCGGTCCCGCGATCACCGAGCTGCTGGGTGGACGCGTGACGATGATGTTCCCGGGCATTGGGTCGGCCGTGCCGCTGGTGAAGGAAGGCAAGCTTCGCGGCATCGCGGTCTCCACCTCGAAGCGCGTCGGCTACTTGCCCGACATCCCGACCGTGGCAGAGTCCGGCGTCCCCGGCTTCGATATCGGCACTTGGGAATCGATCCAGGCGCCAGCCGGCACGCCGCCCGACGTCGTGGCGAAGCTCAACGCGGCCATGAAAGACGTGCTGGCCACGCCCGTGTTGCGTGAAAAGCTGGTCGCCCTCGGCATGGAACCGGACGGCACGAAGAGTCCCGCCGAGACCGCACAGTTCATCCGCAGCGAGACGCAGAAGTTCGGCAAGCTCGTGAAGGACCGCAACATCAAGGTGGAATGATGACGTCGCAAGTCACCGTCATCGGCGGCGGCATCGTCGGCGTCTGCTCCGCCCTCTTCCTGCAGCGCCAGGGCTTCACCGTCACGCTGGTCGAGGCCGGCAACATCGGCGAGGGCACGTCCTTCGGCAACGCGGGCAACATCAGCCCGGGCGCGGTAGTCCCGTATCTCATTCCCGGCATCCTCAGCGAGGCGCCCAAGTGGCTGCTCGACGACGAGGGTCCGCTCAAGGTCCGGCCCGGATACTTCCTCAAGGTGCTGCCGTGGTTCATGGCCGCGGCGAAGGAAGCGAAGGTCGAGAACGCACTGAAGACTTCCCGCGCCATGCGCGACCTCCACCGCGGCACGTTCGACGCATACGCGGAACTCACGCGCGGCACGGAAGCCGATGCGCTCATCGACCGCTGCGGCCAGCTCTACGTCTCCGAGCGCGAGAACTACGCGCAAGGCTCGCAGCTCGCGCAGTTCATGCGCGAAGCGGCCGGCATCAAGGCCATCCCCATCAGCGGCGCCGAGGTCCTCGAGGCCGAACCCACGCTGGCCCCCATATATGGGAGTGGCCTCCTGCTGCCCGACAACGGCCGCGTGAAGAACCCGCACCAGCTCACGACGATCCTCGCGAAGGAAGCCGAGAAGAACGGCGCCACGATCGTGCGCGGCAAGGTCGTCTCGATCCTCACCAACGGAATGCACGTGCAGGCGATCTCGGTGAACGACACCACGATGCCGGTTGAGCGTCTCGTGATCGCGGCGGGCGTCGGTTCGCGCAAGCTTGCAGCCGCACTGGGCATCGAGGTGCCGCTCGAAGCCGAGCGCGGTTATCACATCACCGTCGTCGATTCGAACGTGATGCCGAAGGTCACCGTCACCAATCGCGACCTCTCGTTCGCTTGCGCGCCGATGAACATGGGGCTACGGGTGGCGGGTACGGCGGAGTTCGGAGGCGTCGATTCGGAACCGGACTGGTCACGCACCGAGCTGCTCAAGCGCCAGGCCCTGAAGATGTTCCCCGCCTTGAAGCTCGGGAACGTCACGCGTTGGGCCGGCGATCGCCCCTCCTTCCCGGATGGCCTGCCCGCATTGGGACAAGCACCGGGCTACGACAACGCGTACTTCGCCTTCGGCAACGGCCACTTCGGGATCACCGGCGGCCCCGTCATGGGCAAGTACATCGCGGAGATCGTCGCGGGGAAGAAGCCCGGCATCGACGTGACGCCTTTCCGGCCCTCGCGCTTCACGGTGAAGTAAGAGCCGTCACCGGTTCGAATCCTCACCGGAGCGGAAGATGACCTGCCTTCGTCCGAAGAGCCGCGCGTCCACGGAGTAGCCGCCCGGTCCGAGCAGCGCGAGCGCAAGCGCGGTGATCACCGAACAGACGTAAACCACCTCGAGGTCTCCGCCCGACGCGCGCCACGCGATGAGCTCGAGCACGACGCACAAGAGCGAAGCGACGGGCGTGAGCACTCCCACCGCCAGCGAGATCACCGCCACCCACGCAAGCAGCAGCACGACCGGCGACGCCTCGCGGCTCGCCAACGGAGCGATCACGCCGGCCAGCACCATGAGGCCCAGCGCCGCTCGCATCAGCAGGAGCGCGTAGCCCGGCCGCCCCGTGGGAAACATGGAGAAAAGTCTTTGCATCCATGGCATCGTAGGCATCGATGTTGGGGGGAAGTACCCGAATTCCGGGGATGCCCCGCTCATGCTTTCGAGTGATTTGATCCTCCACGCCTTGCGTTAGATTTCCTTCTCCCACGGCGAAAGACATCGATGGCCGGCACCGGACGACTGGCGGCAGCGTTGATTCTCCTGGCCTGGTGCACGGCAGCTTCCGCGCTGAGCCTCGACAGCAAGCTCCGCGATCTCCGCCTCACCACGTGGAGTCCCAGGGACGGCGTTCCCACCGGGATCTCGACACTCGTGCAGGCCAGCGACGGATACCTCTGGATTGCCAGCACCAACGGCCTGCACCGGTTCGACGGCTTGCGCTTCGAGCCGGTCGAGATTCCACGCGACGATCGCCTGTCGTCGATCGCCATCTTCGAACTTTTCGCTCCCTCCTCGGGCGGTGTGTGGATCGGCTTCTCCTTCGGCGGCGCGGCCTTCCTGAAGGACGGCCAGGCGACGATCTACACGGAACGCGAGGGCCTCCCGCCGGGCTCCGTGATGTCGTTCACCGAAGATCACGACGGGAGAATCTGGATGGGAGGCACCGGCGGCGTCGCGCGCCTCGAAGGCTCGCGTTGGCTAAGGCTCGGCCCGGAAAGCGGCCATCCGAATGAGCTGACGGATCCCGTGATGGTCGACAGCGCGGGAACGCTCTGGAGCGCAACCCGCAAGTCGGTTCGTTTCCTGCCCAAGGGCGAGACGATGTTTCGCGAGGTTGGCGCGCCCGGTGACCACGAGACCGGAGCGGCAGGGACAACGGCCCTGTTCGAGTCGCGGTCCGGCGCGGTCTGGTGGGGCAACGGTGCTGTGGTCCGCAAGGTCTTCCAGAACGACACCCCTCGCCAACGGACCCGGTCGCCGCAACGCTCCCTCCTGTTCGATCGGGACGGCGCGGTTTGGGTCACCTCGGAGAAGGGCGAAGTGCGGCGGAACACGCGCCCGGAAGGGCTGGACCCGCGATCGGCGAATCGAGTCGAGTCGTGGGATTCCATCAAGCCCGCCGTCGCGTTCAATATCTTCGAAGATAGCGAAGGCAACGTGTGGGTTGCATCGGAGCGCGGCCTGCTTCGCTTCTCGGAGCGCACCGTCGCCGCGGTCGTGCCCCCGCCACCTGTGCTGGAGGCTGGCTACGCTCCGATCAACGCAGCCATCGTCGCCGCGGATCGAGGAGCCTTGTGGGTCGGAGGATGGATGTTCCCGTCGTTCAAGGTCCAGGACCGTCCGGAGCTTCTTCCCGCGAACGTGGGCTCGGTGTCCTGCGCGATTCGTCTCGACGATGGCTCCGTCCTGCTGGGAGGCCCCAACGGGTTCGTGCGCTTTGCGCCGGGACGCGTAGACCGCATGAAGCGGCCGGAGGGCACGGGCGACTGGGATGTGCAGGCGATGGCCAAGGACCGCGCCGGGGCGCTCTGGGTTTCGATCGTGCGCAACGGCGTGTTCCGGCTGAAGGACGGAGCCTGGAAGGCCTACGGTGGCATCGCGTCGTTGCCGGAGCTGACCGCGATTTCGATGGCGACGGATGCCGAGGGGCGCGTGTGGTTCGGCTACACGGAAGGCCGCGTGGCCGTGGTCGAGGGCGACCGCGCCCGTGTGTTCGCCGGGAAGGATCGGCTTCCCATCGGCAACGTCACGGCCATCCACGCCAGGCGCGGGCGGGTCTGGGCCGGCGGCGATGTCGGACTGGCGCTCTTCGACGGCACGCGTTTCCGGGCGATGAGCTCCGAGGTGGAGGGCGCGTTCAGGAACATCACCGGCATCATCGAAACGGCCGACGGTGACCTGTGGCTCAACGCCGCGCCTGGAATCATCCACATCACGTCCGCTGAGCTGCGCCTAGCGGCTACCGAGCCCGCACATCGCATCCGGGGCGAGATCTTCGATGCGGCCGACGGCGTGCAAGGCACCAGCGCCAGGATTCGTCCGCTGCCGAGCGCGGTCGAGGGCACCGATGGCCGGCTCTGGTTCGCTACGGGGGTGGACATCTATTCCCTCGATCCCACTCGCATCCATCGCAACCTGGTTCCTCCGCAAGTCTCGATCCAGGCTCTTGTTGCCGACGGCAAGTCCTATGCGCTTACGGAGAAGGCGACATTGCCCGCGAACCCCGCCTCGATCCGCATCGACTACGTCGGCATCAGCCTCACGATGGCCGAGAAGGTTCGCTACCGCTACAAGCTCGAAGGCGTCGACAAGGATTGGCAGGACGTGCGCGGCCGCCAGCAGGCGTTCTACACGAACCTCGCTCCGGGCCTGCATCGCTTCCACGTCATGGCCTCCAACAATGACGGTGTGTGGAACGAGACGGGCGGAACGCTGGAGTTCCGGATCCCGCCGACGTTCTTCCAGACCGGATGGTTCATCGCGCTGTGCGTGGCGGCATCCGGGCTCGCCCTGTGGGCCGTGATCCGGTTCCGGGTCCGGCAGGTGGCAAGGCAGATGCGCACCCGCTTCAACGAGCGCATGGCGGAGCGCGAGCGCATCGCGCGCGAGCTGCACGACACGTTGCTGCAGGGAACACAGGGCCTCGTCTACAGCGTGCAAGCGGCGGCCAACCATCTCCCTCGCGAGGAACCCGTTCGCGCGATGCTCGAGAAGACCATCGAGCGCGCCACGGCCGCCGTGAGCGAGGGCCGTGACCGCATCCAGGACCTGCGCGTTCCCGCGGATGCGGGCCGCGACCTTGGCGATGCGCTGGCCGCGGTGGGCCAGGAGCTGGCCCGGGGACTGGAGATCGACTTTCGCACGCTCGTCGAGGGTGCACCGCGCCCCCTGGGAGCGGCGACAAGGCAGGAGGCCTACCAGATCGGACGCGAGGCGCTGCTCAACGCATTTCGCCACGCCCGCGCCGCGTCGATCGAAGTCCAGCTCATCTATGAAGAAGAAGGGCTGCGCGTGCGCGTTCGGGACGATGGCGTTGGCGTAAACCTCGACGCAGCCCAATCCGCCGGCCATTGGGGCATGCGCGGAATGCGCGAGCGAGCACAGAAGCTGGGCGCGCAGCTCGACGTCTGGAGCCGCGAGGGGGCCGGCACCGGCACGGAGATCGCCCTGCGCGTGCCCGCCGCCGCCGCATACGTCCGCCGCGCTCCACGCTCGGCGTGGCAATCGATTCGCGACCTCCTGGGAGCCCAACGATGACCGACACCGCGCCCATACGCATCCTCGTCGTCGACGACCATCCGCTCCTGCGCGAGGGATTGGCCGCCGTGATCGACAGCGTGCCCGGCATGAAGATCGTTGCGCAGGCAAGCGACGGACACGAAGCGCTCGCTCGCTTCCGCGAGCACCGGCCGGACGTGACCCTGATGGACCTGCAGATGCCGGGCATGGACGGCATCGCCGCCGCCGCGGCCATCCGCGCCGAGTGGCCCAATGCCCGCATCGTGATGCTGACCACGTACCAGGGCGATGCCCAGGCGCTGCGTGCGCTGAAGGCCGGTGCGATCGGTTACCTGCTGAAGAGCATGCCGCACGAGGATCTCGTGGAGGGCATTCGCTCCGCGCACGCCGGCCAGCGCTATATCCCGCGGGAGATCGCCGCCGAGCTCGCGGCCCACGTCGCCGACGACACCCTTTCGCCCCGCGAAGTCGACGTGCTCAAGCGTGTGGCCGCCGGCGGCTCCAACAAGACCATCGCCGCGCAGCTCTCGCTCTCCGAAGACACCGTCAAGTCGCATGTGAAGAACATCATGGGCAAGCTCTCCGCGAGCGACCGGACGCACGCCGTCACCATCGCGCTCAAGCGCGGCATCATCGACATGTGAGCGGTTGGTACTTCCCCGGCGTGAAGCCGGTGTGGCGGCGGAAGGAGCGCGTGAAGTGGCTCTGGTCGTAGAACCCGAGCTCCGCCGCCACGCTCGCCAGCGTCGTCTCCCGTCCCTCCAGCGCGAGCCGCGCGAGCTCGATGCGCCGGCGCAGCACGAAGGCCATCGGGCTGTGGCCCGTGCTCCGGCGAAACATCCTCACGAAGTGGAACTTGCTGACGCAGGCGATGCTCGCCAGCGTGCCGAGGTTCAAGTTCTCGCCGATGTTGTCTTCGATGTGCGCCATCACGCGTTCCATCGCGCGTGGCTTGAGTCCGCTTGAAGTGTGCATTCGAGTTTCCTTTCGCAGGATGGCAATGAGGTGATGCCATCCTGCGAGCGCGACACGCGACGCATAAGACCGGAAAGCTCGAACTTGTTGTCCTTCGATAGTGTGAGTCACGAGTCCTACCCCAGCGTGGCTAGATGAGGCCGTGGCTGCGCCAGATGACGAGCAGGCCCGTGCCGACGATCACGTCGATCACCACGCACCACGGCACGTACCAGCGAGGAATGGCGACCAGCGGCAGGTGCGCGCGGTTGTGGTGCGCCAGGTCCCAGCAGGCATGTGCGAAGTACGCGAGAGGCAAGACGACCGGCCAGTAGAGCAGCCCCAACAACCCGGCCGTCGCGAAGAGTCCGGTGATGTTGAACTCGACCATCTGGTCACGAGGCGACCCGTTCATCACCGCGAAGCCGAAGTAGATTCCGGCGATGAGCGCGATGAGGATCGCCGCGAACGCCAGCGAAGCCTGGGGTGGCAGGAACGCATGCGGCAGCAGTGAACCGATGCCGACGGCCACGCCCGTGAGGATCGGGCGCTTCGAGAAGGCCGAATCGTGCGAGTGGGTGCTCATGGTTGGCTCCTCGCGAACGCCAGCAGGTCGGCGTTGAGATCCTTCTTGCTGGTGTCGCCCAGGCTGTGCGTACCGCCCCTGTAGATCTTCAGCTCGGCTTTCTTCACGAGCTTCGCCGAGAGGATCGCCGACGCACGGAAGGGCACGATCTGGTCGTCATCGCCGTGGATGATCAGCGTGGGAACGTCGATCTTCTTCAGGTCCTCGGTGAAGTCGGTCTCCGAGAACGCTTTGATGCAGTCGTAGCCGTTCTTGTGGCCGCACATCATGCCCTGCAGCCACCACGACTGGATGAGCCCCTCCGAGACCTTCGCGCCGGGCCGGTTGAAGCCGAAGAACGGTCCGCTCGCGACGTCGAGGAAGAACTGCGCGCGATCCTCGAGGTACGCCCTGCGGAAGCCGTCGAAGACCTCGATCGGCAGGCCGCCCGGGTTGGAAGGCGTCTTCAACATGATCGGAGGTACCGCGCCCATGAGCACGACCTTGGCGACACGCTGCGTGCCGTGGCGGCCGATGAAGCGCGCGACCTCGCCGCCGCCCGTGGAGTGGCCGACCATGATCGCGTCGCGCAGGTCGAGCGCCGCGAAAAGCTCGGCGAGATCGTCCGCGTACGTGTCCATGTCGTTGCCGTTCCACGGCTGGCTCGACCGGCCGTGGCCGCGCCGGTCGTGCGCGATGCACCGATAGCCATTCGAGGCGAGGAAGAACATCTGCGCTTCCCACGCATCGGAGGAAAGCGGCCAGCCGTGGCTGAAGACCACCGGCTGCCCCTTGCCCCAGTCCTTGTAGTAGATCCGCGTGCCGTCCCGGGTGGTGATCGTGCTCATGGGGCCCCTCCGCTCAGCGGGCCGACGCGGCAGCTTCGCCGATCAGCTTCGCGACCTGGTCCGGGTGCGAGACCATCACCACGTGCGATGCGCCTTTCACGTTCACGGTCTTGCGCGCACCCGCACGCTCGGCCATGTAGCTGATGGCCGCCGCGGGGATGTTGTTGTCGAGCTCTCCGTAGATGAACCAGGACGGAACCGACTTCCATGCGGCGTCCCCGGACGCTTCGTTGAGCGCGGCCTCGGTGACGGGACGCTGCGCAGCCGCCATGCGGGTCGTCTGGACCGCGGGCACGTCGGCGGCGAACTGCGCGCGGAACTTGTCCTGCTGGATGTAGAGATCCTTGCCCCCGTCGGGCAACGTGACCGGCGGCGCCAGCGTCGGCCCCAGCGTGCCCCCGGGAAACTTGCCGGAGAGATAGACCGCGGTCTCGCCCTTGTCGGGCGCAAAGCCCGCGACATAGACCAGCGCCTTCACGTTCGCGTTGCCGTTGACGGCGTTGGTGATGACCGTCCCGCCGTACGAGTGGCCCACCAGCACGATCGGGCCTTCGATGCTGTCGAGGACGCTGGCCACGTAGGCCGCGTCGCCCTTCACGCTTCGAAGCGGATTCGCGGCGGCGATGACAGGGTAGCCCTGGGCGCGCAACTTGGTGACGACGCCGTCCCAGCTCGAGGAGTCGGCGAACGCGCCATGGACGAGGACGATGCTGGGCTTGCTCATGCTTTTCTCCTTGGCTTTGACAGGCGGGGGAAACGTGACCATCAGTGCGACCAGGAACGACACGGACACGTGTGCGGTGCGTAGGGAGTCCATGGTCGTTCAGCCCCCGCTCATGCGCGTGAGCTCGGCCATGAAGAGCTCGAACTGCTTCTGGTTGATCTTCCCTTTCTTCTCCGTGTCGACCTTGTCGAACGCCTTCTCCATCATCTTCTGCATCTCGGCCTTCGAGATCGTGGCGCTCTCCTTCTTCGCGGCCGCCTTCACGAACACGTTGGCGTTCTCGTGGCCATCCGCGAACGCGTGCGGCGCGGCGAAGGAAAGGGTGGTGGCGGCCAGCGCGGCCTTCAGCATCGGGTATTTCATGTGTGTTCCTTTCGTTGGTGGGCACCGTCGGGGTCGAGGTGTGACGCCAATCTATTCGCGGAGCGCTCGTCGGAATTGCATTCGCTTGCTCAATAGGCAGGCGTTGACGACGGCGCGGAATATACTGGGTCCCTGCCAACCTTCATTGGGGAACACCATGACCCAGGAAAACGACCTCGCCGCGGCACGCCAGCGGCTTCTCGAGGATTTCGGCAAGATCGTCACCGACACCGAGACGCTGCTGCGCTCGCTCGCGAACGTGAGCGGCGAAAAGGCCGCCGAGATGCGTAATACGGTGGGCGCCAACCTGGAAGCCGCGAAGGGCCGTCTTCGCGAGTTGCAGGGCGACGCGATGGACAAGGCCACGGGCGCCGCCCGCGAGGCGGATGCCTACGTGAAAGGCAATCCGTGGACCGCGGTGGGTGTCGCGGCCGCGGCGGGTGTCATCATCGGCATCATGATCGCGTCCAATCGCCGCTAGCATGCGCGAAGCGGGTACCGCCCTCCTCGGCCTGATCGGCACACGTGTCGAGCTCCTCGGGCTCGAGCTGCGCGAGGAGGCGCTGCACCTCCAGCGCATGCTCGTGCTCGGCGTCGTGGCGGCGTTCCTGATGGGCGGGGCGCTCGTGCTCTTCGGCATCCTCATCGCCGCGGCGTTCTGGGACACCTATCGCCTGCTTGCACTGGGTGGCGTCGTTGTTCTCTATGGAGCGGGCGGCGGCCTGGCGCTCATGCGGCTGCGCTCGGCGGTCTACAACCGCGCGCCGCCTTTCGACGCGACGGTGCGCGAGCTCGAAGCCGACCTGAAGGCGCTGCGCGAAGTCACTGGAGATCCGACCCCATGAACGAGGGAGAAGACCTCCAGGTTCGCAAGGACCTCCTGATCGCGCAGTCGGCGCTCTATCGCGCACAGCTCCGCTACGAGGTCGTCACGTTCCGCGACAAGCTCTCGGTCGGGGCGGGCTGGCTGACGCGCGGTCTCACGATGTTCTCGGTCGTCCGAAGCATCGTCTCGATACTTTCCTCGTTCCGCAAGTAAGTCTCGCGGGCTGGCCGGTCGCGCCACAGCGACAGTGCCACGTAAGCTTCATCGCTCCGTCACGGCCGTAGAGCACGATCCGCGCTCCACCACCGCACACGGAGCGCTTCATGAAACTCGGAATCATCGCTGCCGCGATCTTCGCGGCCGCCAGCGCGGTCATGTCCCCGCTCGCAGCAGCGGACCACAAGGACGGCAAGGCAGCGCCGCTCGTCATCGGCCACCGCGGTGCCCCCGGATATCTCCCGGATCACACGCTCGAAGGCTATGCGCTCGCGATCGAGCTGGGCGCGGACTTCATCGAGCCCGACCTCGTCGCCACGAAGGATGGCTTCCTCATCGCGCGCCACGAGCCGAACCTCGTCGACACCACGAACGTGAGCCAGTTGCCGCAGTTCGCCAACCGCAAGCGCACGGTGATGATCGACGGCTTCCCGCAGGAAGGCTGGTTCGCGAGTGACTTCACGCTGGCGGAGGTGAAGCAGTACATCCGCGCCAAGCAGCCGCTCGCGGATCGTGACCAACGCTTCAACGGCAAGTTTGCGATCCCGACGTTCGACGAAGTGATCGCGCTCGCCAAGCGTAAGTCCGACGACGTGGGCCGCACGATCGGCGTGTACCCGGAGACGAAGCATCCGACGTACCACCAGTCGATCGGCCTGGCGCTCGAAGACCGTCTCCTGGCCGCGCTCTCGCGTGCAGGCTGGAACCGCCGTGATGCGCCGGTATTCATCCAGTCGTTCGAGACCGCGAACCTGCGCTACCTCAACCGCAAGACGTCCGTACGGCTGATCCAGCTCATCGACGCAAACGACATCAACGCCGACGGCTCGCTCGACTTCACGGCGCCCTACGATCGTCCGTACGACTGGACCGTCGCCGGCCGCACCGGGCTCTTCAAGGATCTCGTCACGCCCGCGGGCCTCGCCGAGGTGAAGACGTACGCCGACGGCATCGGCCCCTGGAAGCCGTACATCCAGAGCTGGACGTCCGCCGCGCTGCTGCCGCCCACCAACGTGGTCGCCGATGCGCACAAGGCTGGCCTGCTCGTGGTTCCGTACACGTTCCGCAATGAAGCGTCGCGCATGCCACCCCCGTTCGGCGGCGTGCCGGTTCGCGAGTACATCCGCTTCTACGAGCTGGGCGTGGACGGTGTCTTCAGCGATTTCGTCGACACGGCGTTCGCCGCGCGCGCGATGTTCCTGCTCGCGACGGATTCCAACTACGACGAGTGCCTAACCGCGACGCGCAAGTGCGATCGCGATTTCGACTGAGCCCTTGATTGCGGCGCCGGCGCCGCAGGCATGGCTATACATGCCGCGGAGCCGGCGCTGGCGAGCCGGGTAGCAAGCCGCTACTCTGGACGCATGCGCATCACCCTCGAGCCCCTCACCCGCGGGCATGCACCCGAGATGTTCACGGTGCTGGCCGATCCCTCTATCTACCGCTACATCGATGAAGCGGCGCCCGTCTCGCTCGAAGCGCTGGCGACGCGCTACGCACGCCTGGAGGAAGGGAAGTCGGCGGATGGCAGCGAGCTGTGGTTGAACTGGATCGTTCGCGAGGTCGGGACCGGCAAGGCCATCGGCTTCGTGCAGGCGACCGTCTCCGGACGGCAAGCGTGGATCGCGTACGTGATCGCGCCCTCGTCGCAGGGCAAGGGTTTCGGCCGGGAAGCGACCGAGGCGATGATGCGGATCCTGCGCGAGCGCCACGGAACAACGCGTTTCCTCGCCAACGTCGACAGCCGCAATGATGCTTCGATCCACCTGGCGCGTTCGCTCGGATTCATCCACGTGACCGGCGCGGAGGTCGGCGACCAGCGCTACGAGCTGCGTGACCCCGCCTGAACCCACCGCGGTTTCGGAGGTCCCACTCCCATGCGCACCTATCGAAAACGCGAAGTCGATCCTGGCGACATTCGCCGACTGCTCGAGCCCGGGCCGGTCATCCTCGTTTCCACCGCGTGGAAAGGCGTGCCCAACGTGATGACGATGGGCTGGCACATGATGATGGGCGACGGCCCCGTCCTCGTCGGCACGTACATCTGGGACCAGGACTACACGCGCGACATCGTCACGAAGACGAAGGAGTGCGTGATCAACATCCCGACGGTGGAGCTGCTCGAGACAGCGATTCGCATCGGCAACAGCACGGGCGCGGAGATCGACAAGTTCGAGGCATTCGGTCTCACGGCGGGCAAGGCGTCGAAAGTGAAGGCCCCGTTGATCCGCGAGTGCTATGCGAGCTTCGAGTGCAAGCTCTTCGACAAGACGCTCGCCCGGAAGCGCTCGCTCTTCATCTGGAAAGTGGTGAAGGGCCACGTCGCGGCGTCGCCCAAGTATCCTAGGACGTTCCACTATCGCGGGGATGGCGTCTTCATGCTCTCCGGCACGAATGTCAGCCGGCGGCGCCTCTTCGATCCGGGGATGCTCTAGGAAATTTGGAAACGCTGTCGAACATGATCTGGCGGGCCTTCGCGGGCTCGCAGAAGCGCCTCACTGCCGGTACGGAGCGCGCGCGGCGCTTTGCTGCCGGCTATTCGCCGCTGCTCGCGTTCGCTGAACCGTCTTCCGCCGATTTCGCCGGGATCGCTCCCTACTGCGAGGCCGGCGAGCGCTTCTACTGCGGCGAGTGGACCGGTGCGGAGCCTGCCGGTTGGAAGATCGAGCTCGACACGACGATGTGCCCGATGCTCTGGACGGGCTCGCTTCCTCCCTCCGACGAGACGCTGCACGTGGTTCGGCTTCGCGCCGAGCACGTTCCGCAGGCGATGGAGCTCACCGCCCTCACGCGGCCCGGTCCTTTTGGAGAAAGGACGATCGAGCTCGGCGAGTGGTACGGCGTATTCGAGGATGAGCTGCTCGTCGCGATGGCGGGCGAGAGGCTGCAGGACGGAACGCTGCGGGAGATCAGCGGCATCTGTACGCGCCCCGAGTTCCAGGGCCGCGGACTCGCAAGACGCATGACGGAGCTCATGGTCCGCCGCCTGCTCGCACGCGGCGAGACGCCCTTCCTGCACGTGGCAGCCAAGAACACCCGCGCCGTGGAGCTCTACAAGAAGATGGGCTTCGTCGTGACTCGCGAAGTGCCGATGCGGATCGTCGTCAGAAATTAGGGTCGAATAAAGGGGTCAGACCACTTTATTCGTCTCGGTTCAACCCGGCGAGGGCCGGGAGACGAGGCGAATAAAGTGGTCTGACCCCTTTATTCGACCCTGCTTAGTCGGCGGTGGCGCCGGATTCCTTGGCGAGCTTGACCCAGAACTTGGCGTCCTCGACGAGGAACGAGGCAAACTCTTCGGGCGACTTCGAGAGCGCGACCTCGGTGCCTTCACGGGCGAGCGTGGCTTTCACTTCCGGCGTGCGGCCCGCCTGGACCGTGGCGTCGTAGAGCTTCTTCACGATCTCGGGCGGCGTGCCGGCGGGAACGAAGAGCCCGTACCAGAAGGCAATCGCGTAGTCGGGCAGGCCCGCTTCCTTCGTGCCCGGGATGTCAGGCATGAGCGAGGAGCGCTCGCGGTCGGTGATGGCCAACGCCTTCAAGCGGCCGGCCTTCACCATGCCGAGCACCGACGGCGGCGTGGCGAACGAGACCTGCGTGTCGCCCGAGATCACCGAGACGATCGCGGGCGAGCCGCCCTTGAACGGCACGTGCACCATCTCGACCTTCGCGATCTGGCTGAAGTACGCGGCACCGAAGTGCGGCGCCGAGCCCACGCCCGAGGTCGCGTAGTTCAGCTTGCCGGGGTTCTTCTTCGCCTGGTCGACCAAGTCCTTCAGCGAGTTGATGCCGATCGAGGGATTGGCGACGACGATCAGCGGCGAAGTGGAGATCTTCGTGATGGGCGCGAGGTCGCTCGCCTTGTACGTGAGCTTGGCGTTCAGCGCCGGGTTCACCGAGATCGAAGCCGGGCTCGCGATCAGCACCGAGTAGCCATCGGGCGGCGACTTGGCGACGTTGTCGGCCGCGATCGACGAGCCCGCGCCCGCGCGGTTCTCGATCACGATCGGCTGCCCGAGGATGCGGGTCAATTGATCCGCATACGCACGGGCGACCGTATCCGCAGCGCCACCGGGCGCGAAGCCGACGACAAGGCGGATCGCTTTCGAGGGATAGGCTTGGGCCGCCGCGTCCAGCGACGCAACGAGGGTGGCAGCGACAAAGAAGGCGCGCAGGATCATATCTTCAGGACGATCTTTCCGAGGTGCTGGTTGGCTTCCATGTGCGCCTTCGCCTCTTCGAGCTTGTCGAACGGGTAGACGCTGTCCACGAGCGGCTTGATGCGCCCGGCGGCGATGTGCGGCATGAAGTCGCGCACGAACGCGGGCACGCCGGCCGCGCGCTGCTCGGGCGTGCGCATCTTGTTCGAGACGCCGAAGAGCGTGAGGCGCTTCGCATGCAGCGCCTGGATGTCGATCTTCGCCGAGAGCTGGTTGTCCACGTAGCCCACGGTCGCGAGCCGCCCCTCGAACGCCATCGAGCGAATGCACTCCTCGAACACGGAACCGCCGACGGTGTTCACGACGAGGTTCACGCCCTTGCCGCCCGTGGCCTCGAGTACCGCCGTGGAGAAATCGCCTTTGCGTGTGTGGAGACCGATGTCGAGACCGACTTCATCGAGGCGATCCAGCTTCGCGCGCGAGCCCGACGTGCCGATCACCTTGGCGCCCATCGCCTTCGCCGCCTGCAGCGACGCGACACCCACACCGGAACTGACACCCGTGACAAGCAGCCACTCGCCGGCCTTGAGCTTCCCCTGCTGCACGAGCATGTCGTGCACGACGAGGAACGTGAGCGGAATGGCCGAGGCGTCGATGAACGAGAGGTTGGGCGGCATCATGATCGCCTCCCGCACGTCCGCCGCGGTGTATTCGGAGAATGTTCCCGGCCCGCGCAGCATCACGCGGTCGCCCGGTTTGAATGTCGTGACCGCCGAGCCGACCTTCTCGACCACGCCCGCGCCTTCCATGCCGATGGGCTTGTTGCTGCCCGGCTTGGTGAGGCCGTGGCCGAGGATGAACTCGCCGCGATTCAGGCTCGCCGCGTGGAGCTTCACGAGGAGCTGGGTGGGTCCGGGCTCGGGGACGGGGACTTCCTTGAGCTCGATGACGGCGGTGTCCGCCGTGGCCTGCATGGAATAGGACTTCATGGGAGCCAGAATACCTTGGGAGTACGATCTTGCCAGCCAACCGGAGGAGATAAACGCCATGAACAAGATCGGCAGGGTGCTCTCGCTCGTCCTCGTGCTTTTCAGCGGCCTCGCCGCCGCGCAGTACCCCACCCGCAACATCACGCTGCTCGTCCCCTTCCCGCCCGGCGGATCCACCGATGCCGTGGCGCGGATCATGGCCGAACGGATGCGCGTGACGCTGGGGCAGACCGTCGTCGTGGAGAACGTCGGCGGCGCGGGTGGCTCGATCGCGGTGGGACGACTCGCCCGCTCGGCGCCCGATGGCTACACGATCGATATCGGCCAGTGGGACACGCACGTCGCGAATGCCGTCGTGTTCCCCGGGACCTACGACCTGCAGAAGGATTTCGAGCCGATCGGGCTGCTGTCGATCAATCCGCAGCTTCTGCTCGGCCGGAAAGGCCTTCCCGCAGATGACCTCAAGAGCCTCGTCGCCTGGATGAAGGCCAATCCCGGCAAGGCGACGCTCGCGAACCAGAACGCCGCCGCGCAGACCACGGGTGTGCTGCTTCAGCAGTTGACCGGGGCCACGATGCTCTTCGTGCCGTACAAGGGTGCGGGACCGGCGATGCAGGACATCCTCGGGGGCAACATCGACCTCCTCGTGGTGCAGGCCGCCGCGGCGCTGCCCCAGGTGCGCGCGGGGACGATCAAAGCGTATGCAAATATGTCGCCGGCGCGTTCCGACGTCGTGCCCGGCATTCCCACCGCGGACGAAGCGGGCGTGAAAGGCCTTTACGTCTCCGGCTGGTTCGGCTTCTTCGCGCCGAAGGGAACACCGAAGGACGTGATCGCGAAGCTCAATGCGGCGATGACGGCTGCACTGGCGGAGCCCTCGGTGAAGGCGCGCTTCGCCGATCTCGGCCTCGACATGGCGACCAGGGAACAGCAGACGCCCGAAGGTCTCGCCGCGTTCCACAAGGCAGAGATGGACAAGTGGGTGCCCATCATCAAGGCCGCCGGCATCAAGGCTGAGTAAGGACGAATAAAGGGGTCAGACCCCTTTATTCATGCCTTACCGAATAAAGGGGTCAGACCCCTTTATTCATGCCTTACCGAATAAAGGGGTCTGACCCCTTTATTCGTCCACACAAATTCATACACTCGAGTGTTTTGAGTGGATGAAGCTGCATGCTAGAAAGGACGGGCCATGAGACCGCTCGTCCCTGCCATTGCCTTTGCCGCGCTGTGCGCCACGGCCGTACTGCTGATCGACAACGGCGAGGCGTTCGCAGCCGACGGATACGATCCGCTCGCCATATCTTCCAGGGCGAAGGTCCGAACGGTCGATCTCGCCGTGCCGGGCGAGAAACGCCAGGTGCCCCTGCGAGTTTTCCTCCCCGCGGGAACAGCTCCGGCGCCGGTCGTGCTCTTCAGCCACGGCCTCGGCGGCTCGCGCGAGGGCAACGCATTCATGGGCGAGCACTGGGCGAAGCGCGGTTACGTCGCCGTATTCCTCCAGCACCCCGGCAGCGATGCGTCCGTGTGGCAGGGCGTGCCGCCGGCGGAGCGCATGAAGGCGATGCGCAATGCGGCGACCTTCAACAACCTCCTGCTGCGCGAGAAGGACGTGCGCGCCACGCTCGACCAGCTCGAGCGTTGGAACACCGACACCGCATCGCCGTTGCGTGGCCGCCTCGACCTCGCGCACGTCGGCATGTCGGGCCATTCGTTCGGGGCGATCACGACGCAGGCGGTGTCGGGCCAATCCATGTCGCTCGGCAGGGGTCCGGACGCTCGTATCAAAGCAGCGGTCATGTTCAGCCCCAGCGGTCCACGGCGGGGCGACGCAAAGCGCTCGTTCGGCGCCGTCGGCATTCCATGGATGTTGATGACGGGCACGTTGGACACGGCGCCCATTGGCTTCATCGACCTCGCATCGCGCCTCGAAGTCTTCCCCGCGCTTCCGCCCGGCAGCAAGTACGAGGTGGTGCTGAACCTCGCCGAGCATTCCGCCTTCACGGACCGCGCACTCCCCGGCGATCGCGAGACGCGCAACCCCAACCATCACCGCGCGATCCTCGCCCTCAGCACCGCGTTCTGGGATGCGTACTTGCGCGACGACGCAAATGCGCGTGAGTGGCTCGACGGATCCGAGGCAAAGTCGGTGCTCGAGCCCGCGGACCAGTGGCAGAAAAAGTAGCTGACCCTAATTGGGGTCTGACCCCATTTTTGCGGGTCTAGACGACCTGCTCGCTCTTTCCGATCTGGCGCTCCAGGGCCTCGACGGAGTTCTTCAGTCCCTCGAGGTTCGGGTTGATCGCGAGCGCACGGCGGCCATAGCGGATCGCGCGCTCGTACTCCTCCATCTCCAGGTAGATCTGGAAATATCCCGATAGCGCACCGAAGTGATAGGGGTTTCGCTTCATCACCTCATCGCAATCGGCGAGTGACTTCTCGTACTCCTCCATGAGGAAGTACACGGTGGCGCGCTTGTTCCAGGCCTCGGCAAAGGCGGGCTTCATCTTGATGATGCGCGTGAAGGTCTCGACAGCACCCTCGCCATCGCCGGCCGACATCTGGGCCATGCCCTTCGCGTAGAGCGCGTCAACCTTCGCATCGCCCGAGCGTGCCCAGATCTTCCACAGCGCTTCCTCGGCGTGGGTGCGGGCCTGCTCGTCGGGGTCGCGGAGCTCGTCCACGAGCGCCTTCGCATCCGCCATCACGCCCACGTCGCCGAGGCGGGCGATGGCCTCGCGGCGCTTGCCGGCGTCCGAATCGGCCAGCCGTTTCAGCGCCTGCGGGCGGGTCATCTGCGGTTCGGCGGCGAGCGCCGGCGCGAGGGCCGTGATCGCCGCCACCAGGAAGGAAGCGAGGGCGGTCTTCATGGCCTTCACTCTACGCTTACAATCCGGACCATGCGACGCGCCCAGGCTTCCCAGTACATGCGCCTCCTCTACGTGCGCGAGGTGTCCACGGGACGGCGCCTTGCGGGACGCGTGGCGCTGATCGTCATCGGGATTGTCGCGGCCGTCGTCGTGTTCTGGCTCGAGCGGCACAACCTCCACGACGCGAACGGCAAGGGGCCGCTCGGCTTCGCCGACGTCCTCTACTTCACGATGGTGACGATCACCACGGTCGGCTACGGCGACATCGTTCCCGTCGGCGACCAGGCGCGGCTCGTGGACGCGCTGGTGATCACGCCGATCCGCATCTTCATCTGGCTCATGTTCATCGGGACGGCGTATGAATTCTTCTGGCAACGCTTCGTGGAGGACCGCCGCATGAGGAAGATCCAGGAAAGCCTCGGCGATCACGTCATCGTCTGCGGTTACGGGTACGCAGGGAGCAGCGCGGCGAAAGCGCTCGCATCGCCCGAGGGCGGATCGCATCGCGTCGTGGTGATCGACATGGATCCCGAGCGTCTCGAGGAAGCCGCGGAGGCCGGGCATGTCGGCCTGCGGGGCGATTGCACGCGCGACATCGTCCAGCAGCAGGCGGGGATCGCGAAGGCGAAGGCGATCCTCTTCTGCATCCGCAGCGACGAGATCGTGGCGCTCGCGACGCTCACCGCGCGCAACCTCAACACCGGCATCCGCATCCTCGCGCAGGTGAAGGACGAGGAGAACCTGCGGCTGGTGCAGCGCGCCGGGGCGCAGGAAGTGATCGCGCCTTCGCGGCTTGCGGGCTTCCTGATGGCCGATGCCGTCAACTCGCGCTACACGACGCGCTTCATCTCCGACCTGCTCGCGGGGCACGCGGGCTTCCTGCGCATCGTCGAACGCAAGGTGCTGCCGGCAGAGATCGGCAAGTGCTGGGGCGAGATTCCCGCGATGCTCGTCGTGGCGATCGAGCGTGGAGGGCAGGTGATCGGCTTCTGGGATTCGCCGACGCTACGCTTCGAGGCGGACGACCTGCTCTTCGCGATCCACGCGAACCCGGACAAGCCGGGCATGCGAGTGGAAACCGCCCCGCCACTCTAAAAAGTAGCTGACCCTATTTACTTCCCGCGTCCCGCCAGCGACATCGCTTTCACGTAGGCGGGCCGCGCCTCGATGCGCTTCACATACGCGACGATGTTCGGATACGCGGAGATGTCGTAGTCGAGGTAGTGGCGCATCGTGGTGAACGGGAACAGCATCATCACGTCCGCCGCGGTGAAGGCGTCTCCCGCGAACCACGTGCGCGATGCGAGCTCGGCGTCCACGAACGCGAGCATTCCCTTCAGCCGCCCATCGATGCGCTGCTTCACGGGACTTTCCTTCGCCTCCGGAATGCGGCTCACGAACAGCGCGACCATCGAGAGCGTCATCAGGCTGCCCTCGGCGAAGTGCATCCAATAAATGTAATCGCGGTACGACGCGTCCTCCGGCTTGGGGGCAAGACGGCCGCCGCCGTGGCGCTGCACGAGGTATTCGACGATCGCGCCGGATTCCGCGAGCTTCACGTCTCCGTCCTCGATCACCGGCGCCTTGCCGAGCGGATGGAGCTCCTTGTATTCCGGCGGCGCAGCACCCGTCTTCTCGCGCTGGTGGCGCACGAGCTTGTACGGCAGGCCGAGCTCCTCGGCGAGCCACACGATGCGTTCGGAGCGGGAATCGTTGAGGTGATGGATGGTGATCATGAAATGAGGGTCAGACCCTTTTTTCGAGGGAAATAGGGTCTGACCCTATTTGTTGGGGAGGGGGATCCATTCGGTGTCATCACCCGGAATCGTACCCATGGCCATGGTCGACCAGTCCTTCTTTGCCTGATCGATGCGGTCCTGGCTGGAGGAGACGAAATTCCACCACATGTGGCGCGGGCCATCGAGGGGCGCGCCACCGATGACGACGAAGCGGGCCTTCTTGTTGGAGGCCAATACGACGTCGCTGCCGGGCTCGAGCACCGTGAGCCTTTCGAGCGGAACGGGCTGGTCGTCCGCTTCCAGCCCGGCATCGAAGGCGTAGATCGCCCGCTCCGCGATACCGCCGCCGAAATCCGCGGGCAGCGTGAAGCGCCCACCCTTCGTGGAGATGTCGAGGTACTGCGTGGGCGCGAAGGTCTTCACCGGCGAGCGGAGCCCATCGAACGTGCCGACGAGAACGCGCACCGTGGTGACGCCGTCCTTCCACACCGGGATCGACGCGGCTTCCGCATGCTGGAACGAAGGCTCGGCTTCCTCCGCACTTTTCGGCAACCCGACCCAAAGCTGCAACCCGTGCGTGCGACGATCCTTGTCTCGGAGGTCCGGTGGCGTGCGCTCCGAGTGCACGATGCCGCGGCCGGCGGTCATCCAGTTCACCGCGCCCGGCTCGATGCGCTGCACCGAACCCAGGCTGTCGCGATGCAGTTGCGCGCCCTCGAGCATGTACGTGACCGTCGCGAGGCCGATGTGCGGGTGCGGCCGGACGTCGTGGTTGTCGCCCGGCTTCGCATCGACGGGGCCGAAGTGGTCGAAGAACACGAATGGCCCCACGGAGCGCGCGGGCAACGAGGGCAGCGAGCGGCGCACGGTGAAGCCCGGCGAGAGCTCCGTGTGTCGGGGATCGATGACATGTCGAATCGGCATGCTGTCACTCTACAACAACGATGTGTTGCCTCATGGCCACAGCGAAACCTCGATGAAGGAACATCGAGCACCCATTTACACTTGAATGTGGATTCGCGGGAACCAACTTGCAAACGATCGGCCCCAAAGGTTCGCATTCGCAATCCAGCAGGAGGACCACCCCATGCAACAAAATGAGATCGTCATCAAGAATCGCTACGGCCTGCACGCGCGTGCCGCCGCCCGCCTCACCATCCTCGCAACGCAGTTCACCTCAACCGTCGTGTTAGTCGCCAATGGGAGACGCGCGAATGCGAGAAGCCTCGTGGCCGTGATGATCCTCGCCGCCGGCATGGGCTCGCGCATCTACATCGAGACCGCGGGGCCCGACGAGATCGAGGCGATGACGGCCGTCACGCGCCTGATCGACGGCGGCTTCGGGGAGAAGAGCTAGCCGGTACAATCCGGCGGGTCCGTCCAAAGGGGCCCGCCGTGCGCACACTCGCAGTCGTCCTTGCCGTCCTCGCGGCAACACCCTCGCTCGCCGCCTATTTCCGCCAGCCCGCCATAAACGGTGACACGGTCGTCTTCGTCGCCGAAGGCGACCTGTGGCGCACCACCCTCGCCGGCGGCGACGCACAACGCCTCACCTCCCATCCGGGCACCGAATCCACGCCGGCCATCTCGCCCGATGGCCGCTGGGTCGCGTTCAGCGCCTCCTATGAAGGGCCGACCGAGGCGTACGTGATGCCCATCGGCGGAGGCTTGCCGAAGCGGCTCACCTGGTACGGCGACCGCGCCGATGTCGTCGGCTGGAATGGCAACGGCGAGGTGCTCGTCACCACGCGATACCTGCATGGCCTGCGCAAGCTTCGCCTGGCCGCGGTCTCGATCGACAAGGCGACGGTCCGACCCATCGCGCTGGAGGAAGGCGGCGCCGCGACCACGCTCGCCGACGGCACGCTCGTCTTCACGCAGGGCGACCGCAAGGGCGACAACGTCCGCAATTATCGCGGCGGCGCCACGACCACATTGTGGAAATTCCGTGAAGGCGCGGAAGCCACGGCCCTCACGCGCCCCGATGCCAACAGCAGCAATCCCCAGGCGTGGCGCGATCGCATCGTGTTCCTCTCCGACCGCAATGGCGGCGTGATGAACCTGTGGTCGATGAATGCGAGCGGCGGGGACCTTCGCCAGCACACGCGGCACACGGATTTCGAGGTGCGCGCGTATTCGGTGTCGGGCGATCGCGCGGTGTACCAGCAGGGCGCGGACCTTCACGTGCTCGAGCTCGCGGCCGGCGGCGATCGGCTGCTGGCACCGCGCCTGCTCTCGGACTTCGACCAGCAGCGCGAGCGCTGGGTGCGCCCGATGGAACGCTTCGCGACCGTCGCGCTGTCCTCCAACGGCGACCGCATCGCGATCGTCGCGCGCGGCGCCGTGGCCACGGCGGGCATCGGAGCGCTTCGCCGCGTGGACATCGACCTGCCCCCGGGTGCGCGCGCCCGCAGCGCGGAGATCATGCCCGATGGCAAATCGGTGCTCGTCATCGCGGACGCGTCGGGCGAGACCGAGCTGTGGCTCTTTCCCGCGGATGGCAGCGGCCCGGGCAAGCAGCTCACGAAGAATGCCGACGGCACGCGCCTCGATGCGACGCCGTCCCCCGACGGCAAGTGGATCGCGCACCACGATCGCCGCCAGCGCCTGTGGCTGCTCGAGGTGAGCTCGGGTCGCGATCGCCTCGTGGACGAGCGCAAGGATCAATCCGGGCAATCGTTCGCCAACCTCGCGTGGGCGCCGGACAGCAGCGCCTTCGCGGCGGAGCGCGCCATCGGCCGTGCGGGAATTACCCAGGTCGTGATCTATCGCACGAGCGACTTGAAGGCCTTTCCGGTCGCGTCGACGCGCTACCCGAGCACGCGCCCGTCCTTCTCGCCCGACGGCAAATGGTTCTGGTTCATCGGCAACCGCAACTTCGAGGCGCTCGCGAGCGGCCCCTGGGGTGACCGCAACATGGGTCCCTATTTCGACAAACGCTCGCGCGTCTATGCGATCGCGCTCCAGCCCGGCAACCGCTTCCCGTTCCAGCCGCGCGATGAGCTGGAGGCGCTGAAGCCCGAGCCGGAGAAGGCCGATCCGACGAAGCCCGCGCCCGTGCGCGTCGAGCCGCCGAAGACGGAGCCCTCGAAAGCCGAGCCCGCGAAGGGTCTCGCCGAAGGCCAGGACCCCGCACCCCCGACGCCCGGCCCCGTGCCGCCCGCGACACCCGGCGCCGCGCCCGCGAAGGGCTCCCCGGGCGAGCCGCCACGCCCCGTGACGCCGCCGAAGGTCCCGGCCATCGCGTGGGATGGCCTCGAGAAGCGCGTCTACGAAGTGCCGCTGCCCGCGGGCAACTACACCGGCCTCGCGAGCGACGGCAAGCGCCTCTGGTATCTCGAGGCCGACACGACGCCCGAAGCGAAGGCGACGCTGAAGTCCGTGCCCATCGACAACACCGGCGCGTCGCCCGAGGTGTGGTCCGCGGACGTGCGGCAGTTCGTGATCTCCACCGATGCGAAGAAGCTCTTCGTGCGCAAATGGGCCGCGGGCGGACAGGCGGGCGACATGTACATCGTCGATCCCACGCCGCGCCCGCCGACGGAGCTGCCCAAGTTCCAGGTGCGGCTCGCCGACTGGCAGTTCTCCGTGCTGCCGCGCGAGGAATGGAACGGCATGTTCGCCGACGCATGGCGCATGCACCGCGACTGGTTCTACGACTCGAAGCTGAAGGGCGTGGACTGGAAGGCGATGCGCGCGAAGTACGGAGCGCTGCTCCCGCGCGTCACTGACCGCGAGGAGCTCGCCGACCTGCTGTCGCAGATGATGGCCGAGCTCTCGCTGTTGCACTCGCAGTCGCGCGGCGGCGACCTGCGCCGTGGCACCGATGCGATCAATCCCGCGTCGCTCGGAGCGACCTATGAAAAGGCCGCCGACGGAACGGTGCGCATCGCGAAGCTCTATCGCGCCGATCCCGACCTGCTGAACGACCTGCCGCCGCTTTCGAGGACGGAGGTTTCCGCGAAGGAAGGCGACATCCTCGTCGCGATCGACGGCCGCCCGGTGCGCGAGGTTTCCGACGTGCACGCGATGCTTCGCGACCGCGCGGGCAAGCAGGTGCTGGTGGAGCTGCGCACGCCGGGCAGCGCGCCACGGAAAACCATCGCGACCCCGGTGCCGTTCGCGCGCGAGTCCGAGATGAAGCGGCGCGACTACGAATGGCGCGTGCGCGACAAGGTGGAAGCCGAATCGAAGGGCCGCTTCGGTTACCTGTATCTCCGCGCGATGGGACCGAACGACCTCGCCTCGTTCGCGCGCGAGTACTACCCGAGCATCGACCGCGAGGGCCTCATCATCGACGTGCGCGGCAACGGCGGCGGCAACATCGATTCGATCCTGATCGAGAAGCTCATGCGCCGCGTGTGGGCGTGGTGGCGCACGCCGAGCGGCGGCACCTTCTCCAACATGCAGGCCGCGTTCCGCGGGCACGTCGTGGTGCTGATCGACGAGGGCACGTACTCCGACGGCGAGACCTTCGCCGAGGGGATCAAGCGCCTCGGCATCGGCACCGTGATCGGCAAGCGCACGGCCGGCGCCGGCGTGTGGCTCACCGATTCGAATGGCCTGATCGACGGAGGCGGCGTGCGCGCCGCGGAGTTCGGGCAATTCACGCCCGACGGCGCGTGGATCATCGAAGGCACCGGCGTCACGCCCGATATCGAAGTCGACAACCCGCCGAACGCGACGTACCGCGGCGAAGATGCGCAGCTTGCAGCCGCGATCCGCGTGCTCGAGCAGAAATTGAAGGAGAAGCCCTACCCGGCTCCCGTCATTCCCCGCTAGCGGGACGCGGGGGAATCCGTAAGATGGGGCCATGCAAACGGCCCTGGACTTCGAGCGCATCTTCGCCCATTTACCGGGGCTGATCGCCGTCCTCGCCCCCGATGCAAGATTTACCATCCTGGCGGCCAGCGACGCTTACCTCGCGGGGACACGCCGCACCCGGGAATCCCTCGTCGGCCGCGGCATCTTCGAGGCCTTCCAGGCTGCGGGGGCGCCGCAACTGGCCACGATGGAGACACTGCGCACATCGCTCGCCAGCGTGCTGTCCACGCGTGGTCCCGACCGCATGCCCATCCAGCGCTACGACCTGCCCCTGCCCACCGGCGGCACCGACGAGCACTACTGGTCGGTGGAGAACACGCCCGTGCTGTCCGAATCGGGGGAGATCGCCTGGATCCTCCATCGCACGGAGGACGTAACGGAACACGCGAAGGCCGCGCGTGCGCACCAGGACGCGAAGGCGCTCCGCGCGACCGAGATCCTGGAGAGCATCCCCGAAGGCTTCTTCGCGCTCGACCATGACTGGCGATTCACCTACGTAAACCGCGGTGCCGAGCTGATCCTCGGCCAGTCGCGGGGAGAGCTTGAGGGCACCGTGCTGTGGGAGTCGTTCCCCGGCCTGAACGGCAGCATCTTCGAGCCGGTGTACCGCCAGGCGATGGAGCAGCGCGTGCCGCAGCAGATCACCAACTTCTATCCCGACCACCAGCGCTGGTACGAGGTGCACGTCTACCCGGTCTCCCTCGGCGTGGCGATCTACTTCCGCAACATCAACGACCGGATGGAGAGCGAGTCGGAGCGCGAACGCATGTCGGTCGAGGCCGCACGCCAGAAACTGGTGTACGAGACGGCGCTCTCGAACACGCCCGATCTCGTGTTCGTCTTCGACCTCGAGCACCGCTTCATGTACGCGAACCAGGCGCTGCTCCGCATGTGGGGCAAGAACCGGGAGGAATCGCTCGGCAGGACCTGCCTCGAGCTGGGCTACCCGCCCTGGCAGGCCGAGATGCACGATCGCGAGATCGACCAGGTCGTCGCCACGCGCCAGCCGATTCGCGGCGAGGTGCCCTTCACCGGCACGGATGGCCGCAGGGTCTACGACTACATCTTCGCGCCGGTCTTCGGGCCGCTGGGCGACGTCGTTGCCGTGGCGGGCACCGCACGCGACACGACCGAGCGCCAGCAGATCGAGCAGGCGATGCGCCTCCAGGCCGAGCAGCTGCGCGAAGCGGATCAGGCGAAGGACGAATTCCTCGCCACGCTCTCGCACGAGCTTCGCAACCCGCTCGCACCGCTACGCAACTCGGTCGCGATCATGCGGATGACCGGAGGCGACGACGACAAGCTCTCCCCGGTGCGCGAGATGATGGAGCGGCAAGTGAACCACCTCGTGCGGCTCGTGGACGACCTGCTCGAGGTCTCGCGCATCAGCCGCGGCACCTTCACGCTGCGCCGCGAGCGCGTGGACCTGAAGACAATCGTGCGCAACGCCGTCGAGTCGAGCCAGCCGCTGATGCAGGCCGCCAGGCACGTGCTGACGGTTTCGCTGCCGGAAGAATCGCTGTGGGTCGATGGCGATCCCGTGCGCCTCGCGCAGATCCTCACCAACCTCCTCGACAACGCGGCCAAGTACACGGACGACGGTGGACGGATCGCACTCGAGCTGCGGCGTGGCGAAGGCCCCGAGGCCCTGGTCACGATCGCCGACAACGGCAGCGGCATCGCGCCCGAAGCGCTGCCCCGAATGTTCAACATGTTCAGCCGCGGCGATCGCACCAGCGGGCGCGGCCAGGGCGGGCTGGGCATCGGCCTCGCGCTTGCGCGGCGTCTCTCGGAGATGCACGAGGGCAAGCTCGAGGCGCGCAGCGAGGGCGTGGGCAAGGGCAGCGAGTTCACCTTGCGCCTGCCGCTCATCCAGACCGAAGCCGCCGCCGCGTCGAGCGTGCAGGCCAACCCGTCCGCCGTGCAGCGCCGCCGCATCCTCGTGGTGGACGACAACCGCGATGCCGGCGACAGCCTCGCGATGATCCTCGACGCAATGGGTTCGGAAGTGCGCATCGCCCGGGACGGCCCCGAAGCCATCGCGGCATTCCGGGCCTACGAGCCGTCGCTGGTGTTCCTCGACATCGGCATGCCGCGCATGGACGGCTACGAGGTCGCGCGCACGTTGCGCTCGCTGTTCCCGAAGCACGACGCGACGATCGTGGCACTCACCGGCTGGGGGCAGGACAAGGACCGCGCGCTCGCACGCGACGCAGGCTTCGACTTCCACCTGGTGAAGCCCGCGGAGATCGATGCGTTGAAGGCGTTGCTGGAATCGCTGGACCGGAAGACGAAGGAACCGCTCAGCGCGCCCACTGCTGCAGGAATTCGTTGACGGACTTCGGGTCCAGCTTCCTCATGGACTCGAACTCGCCGTTCCTCTGCGCGTAGACCACCTTGCCGTCGGCTTCCAGCACGGCCAGCGCGGGCACGCCCTTCTTCAGCGGGATGGCGTAGCGCTCGGCAACCTCGAAGTTGTCGGTGATGCCCTTGTCGCCGACGTTCACGTGCACCAGCACGTAGTGCTTCTGCAGGAACTCGGCGTTCTCCGGCTTCTTGAGATTGATATCGAGGACCTTGCAGTCGGCGCACCAGTTGCCGCCGAAATCCACGATCACGCGCTTCTTCGTTGCCGCGGCCTGCTTGAGCGCGGCGTCCACGTCCGCCTTGCCGCGCGAGACGTCGGGATAGAGCGGCTCAGCCGCGATGGTGGCTAACGGCAAGGTCAGCGCAAGGATGGCGGCGGCCCGTGCGAGGGCGAAGCGGCGGAAGGCGATCATGGGATGGGACGGAAACGCTTGAGGGAGAGGATTCCGATGGCGACGAAGACCACCAACGTGAGCCCCTGCGCGGCGAGGAAGGGCGGCTCATTCTGCTGCGGTGCAAGAGCCTTCAGCGCGGGCACCTTGAGGAAGAGCTGCACCACGAGCACGAACACGTTGAGATAAAGCGATGCGACCGCCGTGAACAGGAAGATGCCGCGCCACGCGCCGTTCATTTTCTTTGGATAGCGGGCGACGCACGCCATTGCGAGCAGGATGAGCGAGAGGATTCCCGTGATGTGCGAGGGGAGGATCTTCTCGGCGGGCAGGATGAAGCCCGTGGCCGAGGTGGCGATCGTGAGCGCGAGGAACCAGGCCGTGGCCTTGTCCATGCGGTCGTTCCTGAGGAGGCCCGCGGCCCAGTAAAGCCCGATGGCGATGGCCACCAGGCTGATCAAAACGTGGATGGCCAGGAGGGGATTCATGCGCTGCAGCATAACAAACCGGAAGTCACCTCGCTTGATATCGGAGCGTCCGTTTCAAGGGTTATTACGGCAAA